>NZ_JAZHFT010000036.1:0-44196 GCF_036541425.1 Consotaella aegiceratis | reverse complement strand
GCCTTCCTGACTACGATCGCTGCCGAACAACGCCGCAGCGCATTCGGCAAACGGAACGAAACGAGTCCAACACTCAAGAGCGAAGCCGCATGACCTTGGCGCTTGCCGAGCCTTGCACAACGTCTGAAATCCTGCGGCTGGTCGCTCACCTCCTGCTTCGCCACTCTTGGCCGCCGATCTTCATCCTCGCCTGGTCGCGTTGGCGACGAAACCATCAAGCCCTTGCCGCCCTCGCTCATCAGAAAACCCGTATAAAAGTGCAACTGTAGTACTAGTCCTTGAACAGCTTGTCGAAGCTCTCCTGGTCCCACGGCAGGAACCAGACCGACGTCGCCAGATAGCCGAACCCGAAGGTGACCCCAAAGCCCATCCCTAGCATCACCAGGGGCGGAATGGGATCGCTGGCGCGGCCGACGCGGCTGCCCATGCCGCCGATGTCGAAATACAGCAGGGCGGCCGCCACGCCCCAGCCGAACAGAACGCCGATCACTGAATTCTTGAGCACGAAGCGGATCAGCTTCGGCATCTTCACGGAACTCCCCGCCATGGCATCGGTTCTCCTCGTCGTATGAGGATCATAGCGCAACCGACTGGCGATGCACATCGTTTCGCACCGCCGCTCGTTGCGCCAACCGCTGGAGCCAGCGATGTCGAGCACCGCCGGAACTGCCCCTGCCTACCTCACCCACGCCGACCGGCTGCGCCGATTGAAGCGGTTGGCGACGCTGTCGCGCGCCATGGACACGGCTGTCCGCATCCCGATCGTCGGCATCCGGTTCGGGCTCGATTCGGTCGTCGGACTGGTCCCGGGCGTCGGCGATATCGCGGGTGGCCTCGTCGGCCTCTACATGGTCAACGAAGCGCGTCAGATGGGAGTGCCGGCCCACAAGCTGGCGAAGATGCTCGCCAATGTCGGGATCGACGCCGCCGTCGGATCGGTGCCGGTGCTGGGCGACGTGTTCGACGTCTTCTTCAAGGCGCACTGGCGCAACCTCGACATTCTTCTCGACCACTTCGACGAATTGCGCCCCGACCTCGCCAAGGACGTCACGCCCGGCCGGTGATCGCGGTTCAGTCGGCCATGGTCTCCAGGCTGGCAAAGCCTTCCGCCGCCGCTCCGGCATCGAAGGGCTGTTCAACCTCGACGAAGGTATCCGGATAGAACCCGTTGAAGCGGGTGCGCAGGGCCATCGAGTAGGCGCCGATATGGCCGATCTCGATCCAGTCGCCGGTGTCGACCGTCTCCGGCAGCCAGAACGGCCGCGACAGGATGTCGACGGAATCGCAAGTGGCGCCGCAGACGCGGAAGGCGCCGATCCGCTCGGGGTCGCCGTTGCGGGTGCGCCGCGCCGGATCCGGGATGAAGCGCGCCGGCAGGGTGATCTTGCCGGTCCATGAATCCGACAGCGACGCCCAGATGCCGTCGTTGATGTAGAGCCGCCGCCCCTTCCTCAGAAGCACCCGCACGATCAGCGAGAACGCCCGCGCCACGACGACCCGGCCCGGCTCGGCGACCAGCGGCAGATCGGTGAACTCCCATTCGGCGAGGTCCGCACGCAGGCGCCCCATGATCTCCTCAAGATCGGGCAGCAGCACCTTCTTGCGGCGCGGATCGTGGCCGTAGGTGGCAGGAAAGCCGCCGCCGACGTCGAGCCCGGCCAGCGGCACGCCGGCCCGGTTGCGCACCCAGTCGGCGGTGACGATGGCGCGGTGGTAGGTCTCCGGGTCTTCGATCTGCGAGCCGACATGGAAGCAGAGGCCGACCTTGAAGCCGATCCGGGCGCAGCGCTGCAACAGTTCGACCGCGTGAGCCGGCCCGGCGCCGAACTTCTTCGACAATTCGTAGGCCGCCGATCCCTTGGTCTGGAGGCGCACGAACAGTGTCAGCGTCGACGGGTCGAGATCGAGGGCGTGGACGATCCGCAGGATCTTGGCCACCTCGTCCTCGTGGTCGAGGGCCAGCACGCGGATGCCATAGGTTTCGAGCGCGAGCCGGATGTCCGATTGCGCCTTGACGGGATGCATGTAGAGCATCCGCGCCTTGGGCGCGACGGCCCGCACCGCCGCGAATTCGCCCGGCGAAGCGACGTCGAAGCTGGTGATGCCGGCGTCGGCGAGAGCCTGCAGGACCATGGGCTCGCCATTGGTCTTGACCGCATAGGCGGTCTCGCCGGGAAACGCCTCGACGAAGCGACGCGCATCGGCCGCCAGAACCTCGGGGCGGAAGCAGTAGACCGGCGCGTCCGGTCGCAGCGTCAGCGCCGCCTCCTTGGCCGTAGCGAATCTGTCCATGGTCCCCGCCCTGTTCGACGGGGATGCCAACTAGAGCCCCGCGCCTTCGGGAACAGACGAGTCCAGGCTTTTTCCTGACGCCGGGTCGCCGGCATCGGACGGTTCCGCCACCAGCACGACCTCCAGCCCCGATGGTGCCGCACGCTCGATCGCCGAGGCGAAGCTGCCGTGAACCAGATCGGTCAGATCGTGGCGATGCGGCGTGCCGACGACCAGAACCGCCGCTCCCAGCCTTTCGGCTTCCTGAAGGACCGCCTCGGCCGCACGGGCAGCGCTTTCCTTGATGAGCAGAGGACGGACTGCCAGCCCGGCGCTGCGGACGGTGGCCAGGGAGCGATCGAGGATCGCCGCCGCACGCCCCTCTTCCTCAAGGTCCGCAGCATCCTCGGCGAAGACCTCGCGCATCTGCACGTGAAGGACCAGGACTTCCCCCGCCCCGGCGCGCGCCTTGTCGATCGCCCGCGCGAGCACGCCCGCGTCGCTTGCACTACCGTCGACGGTCGCGACCACAAGGCCAGCCGCCGGCACCGTCGGCGCAGCCGCCTCGCCGTGCCCCACTGCTTGACCAAACACGCCGAGGGTCTGCCGGCGCAGCAGAAGCACCGCCGGCGCGGCGACCGCGGCCAGGGCCGCGATGACGAAGGTCGTCTCCACGCCCCAATGCTCGGCGATCGTCGGCGCGGCGAAGGGCGCGACGACGCCCGCGAACCAGCGCAGGAAATTGTAGCCGGCCGAGGCGACCGGCCGTGGCGCGTTCGAGACCTCCAGCGCCATCTCGGTGAAGACGGTGTTGCAGATGCCGGAGATCGCGCCGCTGAGGATGACGCCGACGGCCACGGCCCAGCGCGGCATCAGCCCCATCGCCACCAGCAGGACGCCGAAGAGCACGAGGCAACCCGCCATCAGCGCGGGAGCGCTGAAGCGTGCCTGCAGCCGCGGCGCCACGATCACCGAGAAGATCGCCACCAGCAGGCCCCAGCCGAAGAAGATGCCGCCCACGGCATAGGCCGACATCTGAAGGACGAAGGGCACGAAGGCGAGCACGGTGAAGAAAGCGTAGTTGTAGAACATCGCCGCCAGCGCGACGGTCAGCAATCCGGGATGGCCGAGCGCCTGCACCGGTGCGCTCAGGCTCGTCTTCTGCGCCGGTTTGGGCTGTTCTGGCAGGAACAGCGCGATCGCGCCGAAACCGATGGCCATCAAGGTCGCCGTGCCGAAGAACGGATAGCGCCAGGACGCCGCGCCCAGGGCCGCGCCGACGAGCGGGCCGGCCGAGATGCCGAGCCCCAACGCCGCCTCGTAGAGCAGGATGGCGCTCGCCGTGCCGCCGCGCGACGCGGCGACAATGACCGAAAGTGCCGTGACGACGAAGAAGGCGTTGCCCAGCCCCCAGCCGCCCCGATAGAGAACGAGAGCCAGCACCGAGTTGGAGGTCCCGGCCAGGCCGGCGAAGACGACGATGAGCGCCGCCCCGAGGAGCAGGGTCTTGCGCCCGCCGAGCCGACTGGAGACAAAGCCGGTCAGCAACATCATCACCGAAGTCACGAAGAAATAGCTCGTGAACAGCAGCGACACCTGGCTTGCCGAAGCATTCAGCCCGGCGGCGATCGACGTCAGGATCGGATCGACGAGGCCGATCGACATGAAGCCGACGACGCAGGCAAAGGCCGTCGCCCAGACGGCACGGGGCTGATCGAGAAAATGGGGCGTGGTGGCGGAGTTCGCAGACACGGGACGGGACAATCACATAAAACGATGGGAAGACCTGCGCTTATAAAATCCAAGCCGGAGCCAGAACAAGGTGTATGATACAAATAATTTGCATAGCAGGCATTTGACGGAAACATCGCGATGACGGGACAGATCGGCAGCTCCGACCAACGGCTCGAATGGGAGATGACCTTCCTGGGGCGCAATCTTGAAGCGCTCTATCGCAAGCGGCACTATCCCCTGGAGCGGGCGCATTACCTGCTGCTGCTGTCGCTTCGGAACGGCCCGATGAGCATCGGCGAGCTCGCCGCCAGCCTGTCGCTCGACCATTCGACCGTGACCCGGCAGCTCGCCGCGATGCATCGCCGAAATCTCGTTGAGCGCCACCCGAATCCCGCCGACGGGCGCAGCTCGCTCATCGAGGCGACCGACGAGGGCCGACGTCTGGCCGATGCGATGCAAAGCGACCGCATCCGCCGCGTCGAGATGATGACGGCGGACTGGAGTGACGCCGACAAGGAGGCGTTCGGCCGACTGCTGGGCCGTCTCAACGCAACGCTCGGCGCGCGGCTCGGCGAAGACGACGAATTCCGGCCCTGACGCCGTGGCGCGCGTGGATCGATCCTCGTGGCGGATCCTACGAGAACCCTGCGACATTCCGCCTCAAGGAAAGCCCCATCTACACGTCATGGTAGAACAGCTCTGATCCCTTTCGGTCGCCTTGAACGGCTCTTGGAGGGGCCGTGAAACGATCGAAGTCGTGATCAAACCGATTAGTGAGACAGCCGAAATTGCAAGCAGAACCGGGGCTTGGCAGCGGGTGGAACCCGCCGGCCCGAAAATTCTTCTTTACGTCTATGAATAATCCGTTACCTTTGGAGACACTCGACTACGAGGAGCTAGGGAGGAGCTAGACGACCATGGAAATCGCGCGTTCGATCAATTTCGTGATGATCTGCGCCGCGTTTGTCTTCATTGGCGCTGCGGTGATGGGGGTTCTTCCCTGAGCCGCGTCCGGCGCCGTTAGCGGCGTCGCCCTGAAGGGCATTCAGCGAAGCCGGGGCTCTGTCCTCGGCTTTTTTCTTGCCCGCCTTATTCCCATTCCATGCAATTCCACGTGGAAGAGACACCGCCGAGCAGCAGCGTTTTGGCCCCGCCTCCGCAGGCGTCCGTAGGACAGGCGAAATGCCGGCCTATCCGGCCGCCGGCTCGCCCGATGCCACCCGGTCGGCCGCCACATCGCCGCGCAGGCCCAGGATGTGGCAGATCGAATAGACCAGTTCAGCGCGGTTCATGGTGTAGAAATGGAAGTCGGTGATCCCGCGCTCGACGAGATCCAGCACCTGCTCGCTGCAGACGGCCGCCGCCACGTGCGAGCGGGTTTGTGGATCGTCCTCCAGCCCTTCGAAGCGTTCGGCGAGCCAACGCGGGATCGACGCGCCGCAGGCCGCGGAAAACATGGCGATCTTCTGGAAGTCGTGGATGGGCACGATGCCGGGGACCACCGGCACGTAGATGCCGGCGCGGCGGACGCGCTCGACGTAACGCTCATAGGCGTCGTTGTCGAAGAAGAACTGGGTGATCGCCCGGCTGGCGCCGTTGTCGACCTTGCGCTTGAGGAAATCGATGTCGGTGGCGAAATCGGGACTTTGCGGATGCTTCTCGGGATAGGCCGACACCGAGATCTCGAAATCGGGGTCGATCGCCTTGATGCCGGCCACCAGGTCGATCGAATTGGTATAGCCCTCCGGGTGCGGCTGATAGCGTTCGCCGACGCCGTTGGGAGAATCGCCGCGCAGCGCCACGATGTGGCGAACCCCCGTCTCGCGATACTGCCGGACGACGGCATCCACTTCGGCTTTCGACGCGTCGACGCAGGTGAGGTGCGCCGCCGGCTGCAGATCCGTCTCGGCCAGGATGCGCTGAATCGTCTGATGCGTGCGTTCCCGCGTCGAGCCACCGGCGCCGTACGTCACCGATACGAAATCCGGCTGCAGCGGCGCCAGGCGCTGGACGGCGCTCCAGAGCGACTGTTCCATCTTCTCGGTCTTAGGCGGGAAGAACTCGAACGAGACGTCGATGCGCGAGGAGGTGGACGGTCGAAGAGACATGCAGAATTACCGTTCAGAGGGTTGCGGCCAGCTCGGCGGAGCGCTGAGCGACTTCGGCAAGCGGTCGGGTTTTACGGGCGAGCCAGATGGTCACCGTGATCTGATCCGCGCCGTGCCCTCCGGGCTCGACCGTTTCGATCGCCGTTACGTCGAGGCCTGCCGCATCGAGATAACCGCGAACGAGATCGGCCGGGAAGCCAAGGCGCAGATGCGCGTGCTCCTCGCGCAGGAACTCCAGATCGTGCGGCGCGAAATCGACGATCGCCAGACGGCCGCCGCGTCGCAACGCTGCCGTGGCTTCCAGGATCGCCGATGCGGGATCGTCGAGATGGTGCAGGACCTGATGGATGGTCACCAGGTCGAAGCTCCCCTCCTCCACCGGCAGATGATAGGCGTCTCCCTGGCGCACGGTGGCGTTGACGAGTTGCGCTTCGTCCAGCTTGGCGCGGGCGATCGCCAGCATCTCGCGCGAGGCGTCGACGCCGAGCGCACGCTCGCATTGCGGCGCCAGCACCTCCAGCAATCGGCCGGTGCCGGTGCCGATATCGAGCATCGCGCCGATACGGCGGTCGCCGAGCAGGCGGAGCAAGGCCGCCTCGACGTCGGCGTCGGGCGCGTGCAGCAGGCGAATTTCGTCCCAGCTCGCCGCGTTCTTGGCGAAATAGGCGGCGGCGCGGGCGGCGCGCTGGCGCCGCACCTCGGCGAGACGCTCGTTGTCTTCTACAATCAAGGGATCGCCCTCCTCCAGCCGGGCCAGCAGCGCCCGGATCATGCGGCCCGGCCCCCCCTCATCCGTGAGATGGAAATAGGCCCAGGCTCCCTCGCGATAACGGTCGACGATACCCGCCTCCGTCAACAGCCGCAGATGACGCGAGACGCGCGGCTGGGATTGGTTGAGGATCGAGGTCAGATCCGTCACAGTCAGGTCGTTTTTCGACAGGAGCATGGCCATGCGCAAGCGCGTCGGCTCGGCCACCGCCTTCAAGGCTTCCACGGCACACGCGAACGAGAGCGGATTGGACGGCACAACGAACTCCAACAACATATAAAGAAATGTTTATATCATAGCTTGGAGGTGATCAAGCCCATCCGGATGCTCCATTCGCGCCGCCGTCCGGTACGCCTATGAACCCTCGGGCGGGTTCTTAGGCCTTGGCGCGCGATTCTATCTTTTCCCGAAATGCTCTAACCGTTGGTTCGTCCGATGAATTCCATTCGACGAAACCCGATCATCCGTCGGCCGCGAAACCGACGACCGGCATCGATGGCCTGCAAGGGGCGGAGGTCGACGGCAGCGCCGGGATAGCCTCCGTCCTTGTGCGCTGATAGGACGGAACCATGGCGACAGCATACCATACCGGGCGGATTTCGCCGCGCTTCGGCGGTCCGCGAGCCGCTGTGGGTCGGAGCGATCCGCGATGGCCCGCGCGAGCCCGCATTCGCTGATGCCAAGCCAACGGCAAAAGGCGATCGCCCGCTCGCTGAGCCTGACGATCCCACGCGCGCCCTTCATCGACGCCGAGGCGATCCGGCAGGCAGCCGGGGCCAAGCGGCTGCGCTCGCTGCCGCCCTCGACGGCGCTGTGGCTCTCGGCGGTGGCCCATATCCGCCATGTCCACACCGATTACGATGCCCTGATCGACGAGGGCTACGGGCGCGACGCCGCCCGCTTCTTCGTCCTCGACGACATCAATGCGGTGCTCGACCATTGGGGCGCGACGCGGCATCTCGATTCGAACGAAGCAATGGACGAGGTGCCCGCCGGATCGGCCGGTTTCGATCTTCGGGATGACGATACCGACTGACAGCCCGCCCGCGAGTTGATCAGTCGATGCACCGCCTCACGCTTGGCAGACACCGGCAAGGCCAGACCGGCAACGCGCGCTATTCACTGGCCGTGGCCGAGGCATGGCTGTCGTCATCTCCGCTCGCCCGCCGGCGCTCGGTGTCGAAGGTCGCGACCCGATAGGCATAGGCCAGGACGATCACCGCGAGGGTCACGTTGGAGACCGGCCCCACATAATCCGCGACCGCCTCGTAATTGCGGCCGAGCGCATAGCCGGCAAGCGCCAGTGCCGAGGTCCAGATGGCGGAGCCGACAGCGGAAAACACCAGAAACGCGGGCATCGAAAGCCGCGCGACACCCGCCGGCACCGAGATGAGCGTACGCACCGTCGGCACCAGCCGTCCGAACAGCACGGCCAACGGACCGCGCCGACGAAACCACCGCTGGGTTGCGTCCACGTCGTCGGCGCCGAGCGTCAGCCACCGGCCGTGCCGTTCGGCCAGCCCGCGCAACCGCCGCTCGCCCAGAAGCCGCCCGGCATAATACCAGGGCACCACGCCGAGCAACGAGCCGATCGTGCCGGCGACGATCACGCCGACGATCGACAGGGTGCCTTGCGCGGCCTGGTAGCCGGCCAGCGGCATGATCAATTCCGAAGGCATCGGCGGAAAGATGTTTTCCAGGAACATCAGCAGCGCGATGCCGGAGGCGCCCAGCTGCTCCATCATGCTCTGGACGAACGTCTCCATGGGATCATCCTTATCCGCGCGGCACGCCGCCGGCACCGCCGCTCATGTGGCAAGCCGGCCATCCCAGCGTGGGGATGGCCGGCCCTACGCCCCGTCCTGCGGGATCAACGCGCCTATGCCGATTGCGTTTCGACGTCGCGATCGTCTTGCGGCCGCTTCGCCTTTTTGGGGCCTTCAGGCTTCCGGGTCGGTTCCGGCGCGCGCCGACTCGATATAGGCGGCGAGTTGGTTGGAGGTGTAGGGCTTCTGAAGGATCCGGCAGTGCCGCCAATCGACGTCGACGCCCGAGCGTCCGTAACCCGTCGCAAAGACGATGGGCACGCCGCGGCCGCAGAGCTTTTCGGCGACCGGATAAACCCGTTCGCCGCCGAGATTGACGTCGAGCACGGCGACATCGATGTCGTGCAGCTGCTCCAGCATCTCCAGCGCCTTGTTGAGACGCATGGCCAAGCCGACGACCTCGCAGCCGAAGTCGATGAGCATGTCCTCCAGCTGCATCGCGACCAGCGCTTCGTCTTCCACCAGGAATACGCGCAGCCCGGCCAGAGGCAGAGTTTCAGTTGGCAACAGAGTCGGCTCCCTGCTCGAGAACGAACAACGGCACTTCGACCTGGCAATTTATTCCGTCGGGCTGGAGTTCGATAGCCAGCCGCCCGCTCAGTTCCCCTTCGACGATGCGAGCCAGCATCATCGCACCGAAGCCGCCCTTCAAGGACTTCGGCTTCTTCGGCGCACCTGTCTCGATCCAGCGGAGCGCCAAGATGTCTCCTGTCTCGTCGGGAAACTGCGTCCACTCGACCAGCAACTCGCCGTCGTCGGACGCGAACGCGCCGTACTTGGCCGCGTTGGTCGCCAGTTCATGAAACACCATGGCCAAGGCGATCGCGGCCTTGGGATTGAGGTCGATCTCCGGACCATTGAGATCGAACCGGTCAGCGGCGAAGACCGAGAGCTCCTGTTCCAGAAGCTGCGTCAGCTCGGCCGCCTCCCAATGGCGGCCGCTGAGCAGATTGTGGGCCCGCGACAGCGCGATGATGCGCGCCTCGAAGGCGGCCTTGGCCGTTTCGGGCGCCTTTGCGCTGCGAAAGCTCTGACGGGCGATCGCCTGGACCGTGGCCAGCGTGTTCTTCACACGATGGTTGAGCTCGTCGATCAGCAACCGCTGGCGGCGCTCGAAGCGAATGGCGTCGGTCCGGTCGGCACCTTGCAGGAGCACGCCCGAAATGTTTCCGGAATGGTCGCGAACAGGGCTGAGGGAGAGCTCCACGAAGATCTGCCGGGTCGCCTCGCCCGGCAGGCCGAGAACCAGCGGCAGGCCGAAGCTCGGCTGCGCGGCCGCAGCTTCATGGACCGCATCGAGCATCTCGATCAGGCCCTGGCCCTCGATTTCCGGCAGGACCTGCCGGATCGTCGCGTTGATCACCTCCCGATCGCCCAATAGCCGACGAAAGGAATCGTTGGCGAAGCTAAACCGGTGCTCCGGCCCCTGCGTGATCGCGATCAAACCTGGAGCTTGTTGGAACAGCCTGCGAAACTCCGCGCTTTCGATCGCCGTGGCGCGATAGGCTTCCTCGGCCTCCTGCGCCCGCTGCACCAGCTCGACCTCGCCGGAACCGAGCCGGAACGGCAGCTCCGCCGCCGCTTCCTTCAGATGAACGAGTTCGGTCACGTCGGCTGCGTTCTGCAGGACGAAGATGACGTTCTTGTCCTTGTCGAACAGCGGGCTGTGAACCACCGTCCAATAGCGCTCGACAGCCATCGGGTCCTGCTCGGACCGGCTGGGCGAGCAATAGCGCAGATAGGCGATCGAATCCTTCTGGCCGCTGGAGACGACGCGCTCGATGGAGCTGCGCAGCCGCTCCACGGCGTCCTCGTTGGGAAAGAGTCCGAGCAGATTGCAGCCCACGAGCGCGTCGCGCGGGCGCCCGACCAGCCGTTCGTAAGCTTCGTTGACCGCAACGAAATTGTTGGTCAGGTCGAGAATCATATGCGGCCCGGGGAGAGCCGCAAACAATCCTTCGAAATCGAGACGTTTCATTACGGTTGCAGCTCTTTCCGCTCGGTCCGCGCCATCGTAAAACTCCGACGCGTTATAGTACGTCTGACTTAAAAATCGCTAGGCGTTTGCAGAATGGGCCGAAGTCCCCCGGCATCCATCGGCGCGTTCCCGTCTCGCTGACTTCGGCTCCCGATATTTGCGAAAGTATCCGCTTCTTTTGCGGCGACAAGACCCGCCCGGATCGCTTCGTATGCCGCCTACCGGCTCCCTTGCAGGCGAACGCGAGCGACCGCGGGGCGCCATGAGGAGCCCCCGCAGTATCGCGGCCGGGATGGCGATACGATGACCGAAGGGGTCGTCCCGCCCAAGGACCACGATCCCCTTCGGCGGCGCCGACATGCCTTAAGCCGGATCAGCGCGTCAGCGGCTTGTAGGTCACCCGCTTCGGGTTGACCGACTCGGGGCCGAGGCGGCGGATCTTGTCGGCCTCATAGTCTTCGAAATTGCCCTCGAACCACTCGACGTGGCTATCGCCCTCGAAGGACAGGATATGGGTCGCCAGCCGATCCAGAAACATTCGGTCGTGGCTGATCACCACGGCGCAGCCGGCGAAATCCTCCAGCGCATCCTCCAGCGCCGATAGCGTCTCTGTGTCGAGATCGTTGGTCGGCTCGTCCAACAGGATGACGTTGGCGCCGGACTTCAGCATCTTGGCCAGGTGAACGCGATTGCGCTGGCCGCCGGAGAGCGTCCCGACCTTCTGCTGCTGGTCGGTCCCCTTGAAATTGAAATTTCCGACATAAGCCCTTGAATTGACGTCATACTTTCCGAGCTTGATGACGTCGACGCCGCCCGAGATCTCCTCCCAGACGTTTTTCGCGCCGTCGAGCGAATCGCGGCTCTGGTCGACATAGCCGAGATGGACCGTATCGCCGATCTTGACCGAGCCTTCGTCGGGTTGCTCCTGGCCGGTGAGCATGCGGAACAGCGTGGTCTTGCCGGCGCCGTTCGGGCCGATAATGCCGACGATGCCGCCCGCCGGCAGCTTGAACGACAGATTGTCGATCAGCACCCGGTCGCCATAGCTCTTGGTGAGGCCCTCGACCTCGATGACCTGCTGGCCCAGCCGCTCGCCCGCCGGAATGACGATGCGACCCTCGGCGGGGCGGCGCTGCTCGGAGCGCTCCACCAGCTCCTGATAGGCCTGGATACGAGCCTTCGACTTGGTCTGGCGCGCCTTGGCGCCCTGCTGAATCCACTCGCGCTCGCGGGCGATGGCCCGGGCGCGGGCGTCGTCTTCGCGGCCCTCCTGCGCCATGCGCTTGGCCTTCTTCTCGAGATAGACCGTATAGTTGCCCTCGTAGGGCATGCCGCGGCCGCGATCGAGCTCGAGGATCCAGCCGGTGACGTTGTCCAGGAAGTAGCGGTCGTGGGTGATCATCAGCACGGAGCCGGGGAACTCGCGCAGGTGCTTCTCCAGCCATGCGATGGTCTCGGCATCGAGATGGTTGGTCGGCTCGTCCAGAAGCAGCAGATCGGGCTGCGACAAGAGCAGTTGGCAGAGGGCGACGCGGCGCTTTTCACCACCCGACAGGTTTTCGACGGAGGAATCGCCGGGCGGGCAGCGCAGGGCTTCCATCGCCATCTCGACCTGGCTGTCCAGGTCCCAGAGGTTCTGGGCGTCGATGACGTCCTGGAGCTTGGCGCCTTCGTCCGCCGTCTCGTCGGAGTAGTTCATCATCAGTTCGTTGTAGCGGTCGAGAATCGCCTTCTTTTCGGCAACGCCCTCCATGACGTTCTCGAAGACCGTCTTGGTGTTGTCGAGCTGTGGCTCCTGCGGAAGATAGCCGATCTTGGCGCCTTCGGCCGCCCAGGCCTCGCCGGTGAACTCGGTATCGAGGCCGGCCATGATCTTCAGAAGCGTCGACTTACCCGAACCGTTCGGCCCCAGGATGCCGATCTTGGCGTCGGGATAGAAGGAGAGATGAATGTTCTCCAGGACCTTCTTGTTGCCGTAGGCCTTGGTCAGGCCGGACATGTGATAGATGAACTGGCGTGCCATGGAGCGCGCATCTCCAGAAATCGACAAAAGGGAGAAAGTTGAGCGCTAGGTAAGCGATAACGTCGTCATGGGCAACGCTGGAGCGCAGAAATACCGTTCAACCGGCGGAAAGACGAGACCTATCCCGGGTCACTGAAAACCCGGAGGATCGACGATTCCCGATTGGCAGTCGCTGCGCACGGCCGGCGCGGCGAGGATCAGGTCGGTCAGGTCGGAGGCCGGCGCGATCAGCCCGGAAAGCCCGATCGTCATCTCGGTGATCACCCGGCGCTTACCGTCGAGCGCGCAATCGAGACCGACGCGCGCGCCGGTGCCCCGGCCATACTCTCGGTCGAAGGCTGCGCGCACGTCGCGCAGCGTCAGCGTTTCGCCGGCACGCGTGAGGAACAGGCTGACCAGATCCGAGCGGTTCAACTGGTCGACAAGGCGGATGGCGTCGTCGAAATACTCTTCCGCGTCCGAGCCGTAGCAGCTTCCATGCCTGGCCCATTCGTGGCGATGGAGGGCGGAGCGGACGCCCGGCATCACCCGCTCCAGCCTGCTCCGTGTCTCTGCGCTCAGACGCGGCTCCGGCAACCGGCTCCAGGGCACGTCGCGCAGGCTCTCCGCCTTGCCGCAATAGTCGCCCGATTGCGGCCACAGCCCATGCAGCGAAAATCCGTTACCCGTGCCGCCCCGGGCGCATTCGGGCGCCGTGGGCTTGGTCTCGCAAAAGGCGGGCTCCCAGGTGACGGCAAGGACGTTTCGGCGCGACGGCTGCACGCCGGACGCGGCGGGCGCAGGCCGCGCATCGGACGCCGCAATGACGGTGGCCGTCCGGCCGGCGCTGCGGCTCTGCTCCTCGACGCGTCCGCAGCCGATGGCGACCCAGCGCCGCTCGGGCTCGGCCCCCGGCACGACGATGTAATAGTGGCTGGCCGGGTCGGCATTGCGTCCGACGAGGTCGTAGCGCTCTCCGGGCTCGACCGCGACGTCGCCGGGATTGGTCTCGCTACGGATCGACCGCAGCGCCGGGCAGCGCGCCTCGGCGAGAAAGCTGCCGACCATGGGAACCTGCGCCAGGGCCGACGAAGCGAGCCCGAGGAACAGGACGAATGTGAGAACGATCCTGCGTATCATGCGCCGGATTTAGTCCGTTCTCGCCGTCAGGGAAATGGGGCTCATCCCGCCATCATGTTGGAGCGATGCGCCCAGCCGGTGGAACGCTGCTCGATCCAGGCCATCACGGCGTACATGACGATGCCTTCCACGGCCAGCATGACGAGACCGGCGAACACCAGCGGCACGTTGAACTGCGACTGGGCGCCGAGCATCATGTAGCCCAGGCCGGAATTGGCGGCGATCGTCTCCGAAATCACCGAGCCGACGAAGGCGAGCGTGATGGCCACCTTCAGCGAGCCGAAGAAATACGGCATCGAGCGCGGGATGCCGACCTTCGTCATGATGTCCCATTTGGAGGCGCCGAGCGCACGCAGCACGTCCTCCATCTCCGGCTCGATGGTGGCGAGGCCGGTCGCGACGTTCACCACGATCGGGAAGAAGGCGATGAGAAACGCCGTCAGGATCGCCGGGATCGTGCCGATGCCGAACCAGATCACCAGGATCGGCACCACCGCCACCTTGGGGATCGAGTTGAAGCCGATCATGAGCGGATAGAGCCCAGCATAGATCGAGCGCGACCAGCCGACGAGGAGACCGAGCGCCAGGCCGAAGACGACCGCCAGCGCGAAGCCCGCCACGGTAGTGAACAGCGTCTGCAGCGAATTGGTCCAAATCGCCGTCCAGTACTGGAAGATCGCATCCACGATGACGGTCGGCGCCGGCAGCACGTAGACGGGAACCCGGAAGCCGCGCGCGATCAATTCCCAGAGCAGGAACAGGGCGATCGTATAGACCCAGGGGGCGGCCTTGATCCAATCGATGCGCGGACCGGCCGTTTCGGCCGGGGCGATCGGCCCGACCTCGGTGACGACGGCGTCGCGGACGGTCTCGGGAGCGGGCGTGTCGGTCATGCAGCCTCCCTCGCCTCGGCGATTTCGGCGCGCAGCTCGTGGACGAGATCGACGAAACCGCGCTCGTACATCAGGTCGAGATCACGCGGTCGGGCGAAGGGCACGCGCTTTTCGATCTTCACCATGCCGGGACGCGCCGTCATGACGAAGATCCGATCGGCCAGAAAGGCGGCCTCGCGCAGATCGTGCGTGACCAGGATCACCGTGATCTTCTGCGCCTGGTGCAGATCGCGAATGACGCACCAGAGCTCTTCACGCGTGAAGGCGTCGAGCGCGCCGAACGGTTCGTCCAGCATGATCAACTCGGGCTCGTGGATCAGCGCCCGGCACAGATTGGCGCGCTGCTGCATGCCGCCCGAGAGCTGCCAGGGATACTTTTCGCCAAAACCCGCCAGCCCGACCGTCTTCAACAGCGCTTCGGCCTTGGCGACATATTCGTCGCGATTCTGGCGCAGGCGACGGCGATGCGGCTGCACGATCTCCAGAGGCAAAAGCACGTTGTCGAGCGTCGTGCGCCACGGCAGAAGCGTCGGGTTCTGAAACGCCATGCCGACGATCGAGACGGGTTCCTCGACGTATTTACCGGCCACAAGAACGGTCCCGTCCTGCGGGCGGTGAAGCCCCGTGACGAGCTTCATCAAGGTCGACTTGCCGCAACCGGACGGCCCCACCACGGCGGCGAACTCGCCGCGCTCGACGTTGAGCGAAAGGTCCTTAACCGCCAGCGTCCCGCCGGCTCCGCCATAGGTCATGGCAACTTTATCGAGGGCAACCAAGGTCATCGATCGTTCCAAAAACAGGGCCGCCGCGCGCACGAGGCACCACGGCGGCCAGCCAATTCGACAGAGCGGCTACTGGAGCATCCGTTCTTCCTTGGGCGGCAGATAGGAATCGTCGAAAACGCGATCGACCGAGGGCGGGTTCTTCAGACCCATCGAGGTCTTCAACAGGTCGATCGACTTCGCCATGCGCTCCTCGTCGATGCCGCCGAAGCCGTTTTCCTTGACCCAATCGGTGGCGATGTGCAGCTCGTTCGCCATCTCAAGACGCCCGATCTCGGTCTCCTTGGTCAGGATGTTGTTGGCTTTCATGACCGCCTCGACGCCCTCTTCGGGATTGGCCAGCGCGTCCTTGAAGCCGTGCACGATCGCCGCGAGCACACTCTTCACCGCATCCGGGTTTGCCTCGGCCCATTCGGTGTTGACCATGATGGCGTTACCGTAGAGGTCGAGCCCGTGATCGGCCATCAGCATGGTGACGATGTTGTCTTCCGGAATGCCCTGGGCCTTGAGGTTGACGGCGGAGGTAAAGGAGAAGCCGAAGACGGCATCGACGTCACCCTGGGCCAGCATCGGTTCGCGCAGCGGGAAGCCGACGTTTTCGATCTTCACCGTCGAGGTGTCGATGTCGTTCAGCTTGGCGAAGACCGGCCACTGGGCGTAGGCGGAATCGGGCGGAGGAGCCCCGAGCGTCTTGCCCTCCAGCGACTTCGGATCGTCGGTGATGCCCTTGTCGGCACGGCCGACCACCGCGAAGGCCGGCTTGTTGTAGACCATCATCACGGCCTCGATGGGCTCGTCCGGATTTTCGTCGAGGAACTTGATCAGCGCGTTGATGTCGCCGAACCCCATGTTGTAGGTGCCGGTCGTAATGCGCGGGATCGCCTCCAGAGAGCCGTTGCCCGTGTCGATCGTGACGTCGACGCCGTTCTCTTCGAAATACCCCTTGTCCTTGGCCAGCAGGAACCCCGCCGACGGCCCCTCGAAGCGAAAGTCGAGAGTGAATTTGACGGGGGTCAGCTCCTGGGCCCGCCCATGGAGCGGCGCAGCGATCGACAGGGTTGCAGCAAGGGCAAAACTCAGCGCCGCGGCGCGCCGGGACATCGGCATTCAACTCTCCTTCGACAAGATCCAACCAATCGATCCTGGCGGCTGCGAAACCGCCGCGCAAGACATTTTTGGGGCAGAATTGTCGCACGATTAAATATTACGCAAACTGCCTTTGGATTGATCAGAGTTGAACTTCGACCACGACGTGACGTTGAATGAAATCCACTCCAGCCATCCGGGCCGCGACCGTGTTCGACGACATCCAAACTCTCGATAGTCCCAGCGGTGCCGCGCTCGCCGTCCGCCTTTGCCGGCCCAGCGGAATGGTGCGCGCGGTCGTCATCGTCAGCCACGGCCTGAGCGAACATTCCGGGCGTTATGCCGCCTTCGCGGAGCGTTTGGCCGAGGACGGATTGGCGACGCTCGCCTACGACCATCGCGGCCACGGCTCCACGACGGCTCCGGATGCGCCGCTGCGCCGCTTCGCCCGTCGCAACGGCCCCTCGAAGCTGTTGACCGATCTGTCGGCCGTGCGCGCCCATGCGGGCGATTTATTCGCCGGAGCGCCGGCCATTCTGTTTGGCCACTCCCTCGGTGGGCTGATCGCGCTGGCCTATGCCATTCGCCACGGCACCGACCTGGCCGGCGTCGCGGCCTGGAACACCGGCGTCGTTTCCGGCGCGAGCCTCGCCGTGGGGCAATGGTCCCTGAAGACGGAAAGGGCCTTGAAGGGGTCGGACGTGGCGAGCCGCGTCATGGCTCGCGCGACCTTCGAGGCCTGGGCGCAAAGCATCAAGGGGCGCCGCACCGAATTCGACTGGCTGTCGCACGACCCCGAAATTGTCGACGCCTATGTCGCCGATCCCTTGTGCGGCTGGTCACCGACGATTTCGATGTGGGAGGACGTGCTGGCGCTGAATGCGGCGGTGGCGACCGGGCTGCCGTCTTTGCCGGCCGACTTGCCCGTGCACCTATTGGGCGGGACCGGCGATCCCGTCACCAAGGCCGGGCGAGACGTCGAGGCCTTGAGCGATCGGCTGTGGCGTGCGGGCTCGCGACAGACGACGATGCGCCTCATTCGCGACGCTCGGCATGAGGCGTTGAACGAGCCCTCGACCTATCGCGAACCGGCCTTCGACGCGTTTCTCGCCTGGCTTAAGGAAATCTGCCTGACGGATTGAGGACGGCCGTCCGGACGGTGGCGGAACTGGGAGTGAGCCTGTTCAGGCAGCCGGAGCCGCCTTGCCTCCGGCGCCGTCGGTGACCAGCCCGTAGTCGTGCAGTTCGTCTTCGGTCAGCACGTAGAGCGCCTCGGGCGGCGTCAGCATCGCCTTGATCCACAGGTCCGGTTTCACGCCCATGTCGAGCAACAGTTGCTGGCATTCGGCAATGGTGCCCTGCACCTCGGAAATCGAGCGGCCGACGTCCGGGGCCGGTTCCGCCCCGCTCGGCGACAGGGCGTAGACCTGATGGACGCCGATCCAGGAATCGGTCCCGGCCGACCGCGCCACGCCGCCGGCAAACAGCAGCGGACAGGCCGATGCGCAATAGCCGTCGTCGGGGACGACGGTATCGAGCCCCTTTTCGCGCACTAGGCGCGCCATGGCGATGGCATCCACCACCGAGCCGCCCGGCGAGTGGATATGAAGGGAGGCGACATCGTCCTGGTGATCATCGAGGAACGCGCGAAAGGCTTCCGCCGTGCCGACGTCGATCCGGCCGATCAACGTCGCCGCGCCATCCTCGGCCAGGATGAACTGCATCGGCTCGGCCATCGCCGTGCCGTCGACCGGACCGTCATAGCCCGGCAATGACGGCTCGCCGCGATCGGGCCCGACGGGAATCGTCTTCGGCAGATAGGGTCGGATCTGGTCGCCGGGCTGCGGCCGATCCAGAGGCAGCGGCTCGGTGCGCGCGATGCGCTCCTGATCGGCCTGGGCACGCGCCATGTCGCGATAGTCGAGTGCGACGATCGCCACGGCGAGGCCGAGCAGCGTATAGAACACGCCGCGCAGGATCAGCCCTTCCGGCAAGGCCTGGAACAGGCGCTCCGGGCGGCCCGGCGCGATCTCGGAACCGATCATCAGCGGACCGCCTTGGGGAATGCGGCGGGAGCCGCCGGCGCGGGCGGATCCTGCTCGACCACGACCTCGTCCTCGTCGGGCATGTCACCCTCCCGCGTCTCGGCGGCGCGTAGCTTACGCTGGATGCGCAGCGCGCGCATCAGTTCGGCTGCGCTCATGTCACCGACCTCCATTTCGTCGCCGTCCTCGCGGCGGATCACGTCCTGCACGATGCAGAGGATGAAGATCAGCACCGCCGGCAGCAGATCGATCGAGATGGCGCCCGCCCAGGACGGCAGGAAATCGCGGGCATAGCGGATCACCGCCTCGGGCGCCGACAGCGGCGTGAAGCGCAGATCCTCCACCGCCGGGCGCGCCAGGATCTCGTCGGCGGCCGAGGCCAGCGCCTGGCTCTGCGCCTGAACGGCCGCCTCGACCTTGCCGACGACCTCGGTCTGCCGGTTCTGCAGTTCGACGTCGCGACCGTCAGCGACCGGCGCGATGAAGCTCCGCCCCAGATCCTCCGCCGCTCGGCGCACGGCCGGAGCGACCGAGGTCTGTTCAAGCGAGGAGATGATGCCCGACAGCTTGACCGCTTCCTCGGCATAGGCGTTGGCGCGCTCGTCGATGGCACCCGACGAGGACACCAGCTCGCGCATCGCCGCCAGCCGCTCGCCGCCTTGCTGGAAGAGCGTGCGCACCGCCTCGCGCGAGCCTTCGATCTCGGTCTGCAGGCCCGACAACTGCGTCGACATCTGGCTCAAGAGCTGCACCACGGTGCCCGAGCCGGAGGTGCCCGTCAGCGCGCCGGACATCCGCTCCTCGTCGGCCAGCCGCGCGAAACGCTGCGAGGCGAGCTGGATATCAGGCAACAGACTCTGGGCGGCGAGCGCATTCTCGTGCGCCTCGTTGAGCTTGTCCTGATAGTCCTCGGTGGTGTTGGCGAGATGCTGTTCCAGCGCTGCCGAGCCGGCGAGCGCCGCGGCGTTCAGCCAGGACGACATGGCGATGATCATCGCTGCGCCGATCAACATCGCCAGATAGAGCATGCCGCGGCTGCCCGGCTGGCGCACGTGAGGCATGAAGCGCATCAGGTACGACCAGAAGGCGTAGATCGCCACGGACACCGCCGAGGCGTAGATCACCGCGCCGAGGAGCACGAGGGTGGCAGAGCCATCCAGCAGTTCGCGCACGCCGAGATAGGTGTAGACGCCGCTCGCCATCGCCAGGACCGCCAACGTGATCCGCGTCGTCGTGTCGAGGCGGGTCAACTGTCCCCGCAGCGTGTAGGATTGCGATGCGCTCATCCGCCCTGCCCATTGCCAGCCATCGACGACCGGAAGCTGCCGGTTGTCGTTAACGACAGATTAAGGCTTTCGACGGACTTGCACACCTCCTTCAAGACAAATGGCGTGCGACCCCCAACGAAACTTCAGAAAAGAGTTAACCGGACCGGGCTCGTGCAGGGGCCATCATCACGCAAACGTGGTCGGCTGCCGGTTTTTGCAGCCTATCGAATCCGAGTTTTTCGTGCGCCCAATCGCGCGCGATATCGGCGCGCGCGATATTGGCCGAAGACGGCCGATCGAGCAGACGACCCTCAGGCCGGAACCGCCTCCTGGGCCGAAGCATGCGGCAGATCGCCGGGGGCCTTGTCGAGCCCGAGCCGTTCGCGGACCGAGCCCTTTTCCTGCACCAGATTTTCGATCGTGTAGCTTCCAAGGACGCCCAGAAAGGCGTCCAGCGCCTCATGCAAAACCGAGTTGAGCGTGCAGCTGTCGACGAGTGGGCAGTCGGCAACGCCGGTCTCGAAGCACTCGGAGAGGTCGAAGCTCTCCTCAGTGATGGCAACCACGTCCCGCAAGGTGATCTCGCTGGCGGGTCGCGCCAGCCGGATGCCGCCCTTGCGGCCCCGCAAGGTCACCACCATACCGGCTTCCACCAGCGGCTGCAGGATCTTGAATAGGAACAAGTCGGAGACGCCGTAAGATTTCGCAATGTCCCCGACGCGGCTCAGACGACCACTGTCGTTGGCCGCACAGTACATCAGGAGCCGGATGGCATAGTTGGTGTGGCGCGTCAGTCGCATCACGCCCTCCCATCGTTCCAATTATCGATTCTATTCTAGAACGACTCGAAGATGAAAGGAACGAATGCCGAGCCCTGACCGCCGCGACCTGGCGACGCAACCTCGTTTCGCTTCCGATTGTCCCTGAGGCACTGCCGAAACGTCGTCAGATCACTCTATGGCGCCAGCACGCCCCGCCGGCCCATTGTTCTCCCTGGCTCTTTGGACGGCGCCTGATCGTTCCGCCCAACGGCCGAACCGAAACACCGCCCCCCCCCCCGCTACGAGGGTCGGCGACGGTTCATCACGTCGGCAATGGCCGCCTCTTCGTCGGCGGTCAAACCCGCGGCCGGCTTGTTGCGCGATCGGCCGCGGGCGGCGAAGACGAGAAAGACCGCACCGGCCAGGAGGATCACGATCGGCATCGACCAGAGGAGCAGCGTCTGTCCCTCGAACCGAGGCTTCAGGAGCACGAATTCGCCGTAGCGCGAGACCAGATAGTCGCGGACTTCCTCGTCGCTGTCGCCCGCCGTCAGGCGTTGACGGACCAGCACCCTCAGATCCTTGGCGAGGTCGGCATTGGAATCGTCGATCGACTGGTTCTGACACACCAGGCAACGCAGCCCTTCGGAGATCTCGCGCGCCCGCGCCTCCAGAGCCGGATCGGCGAGCATCTCGTCCGGCTGGACGGCGAAGGCCGGCGTGACAGGCGCCAAGACGCCCAGGCTTGGCGTTCCGCCCAACATAACGGCCAGAAAAAGCGCCGCAGCGAATGTCCGTCTCATGCCCGCGCCCCGGCCCCCTGCCCGGTCACCCGGCGCCGGCTGCGGGCCGGCGCGCCGATGCGCAGGCGCCGATCGGCCAGCGAGACCATGCCGCCGAAGGCCATGATGAAGGCGCCGCCCCAGATCAGCGTCACCAGCGGTTTCCACCAGACGCGCACGACGACCGCGCCGCCATTGGAATCCGCATCGCCCAGCGCGACGTAGAGCTGCGAGAAAAGTTGGGTGTGGATCGCCGATTCGGTGGTCGGCATCTGGCTGGCGTTGTAGACGCGCTTGGCCGGCTCCAGGGTGGTCACCTCCTGGCCTTCCCGCGACACCACGAAACGCCCGACCTCCTCGGTGTAGTTCGGGCCGTTGCCCGGCGTCATGCCTTGGAACTGCAGCGAATAGCCGCCGGCTTCCAATGTCTCGCCCGGTTTGACGGTGGTCACCAATTCGGTCTGAAACGCGGTCGCCGCGATGATGCCGAGCACGGTCGCGCCCAAGCCGAAATGCGCGAACATGGTGCCGAAGGCCGAGCGCGGCAGACCGATCAATCGCCGCCAGGCGACGCCCGGCGCGGCGCGCGGCAATCCCGTCCGCAAGACGATGTCGGTGAGGCTGCCGATCATCAGCCAGGCGGCCAGCCCAACGCCGAGCGCGGCGAGAACCCGCGTCCCGGACGTGACGGCGAGCGTTACGATGACGGCGAGCAACGTCAGCGCGGCGGTGGCATAAAGGCGCTGGGTCGCCGCCCAGAGATCGCCCCGCTTCCAGGCGAGCAGCGGCCCGATCGGCACCGCGATCAGGAGCGGAATCATCAACGGCCCGAAGGTGAGGTCGAAGAACGGCGCGCCGACCGAGATCTTGGCGCCGCCCAGCACCTCGAGCAGCAGCGGATAGAGCGTTCCGACCAGCACCGTCGCCGTCGCCGTCGTCAGGAACAGGTTGTTGTAGACGAGAGAGCCCTCGCGGGAGATCGGTGCGAACAGGCCGCCGGTCTCCAACGTCCCGGCGCGCGCGGCGAAGAGCGCCAGCGAGCCGCCGATGAAGGTCATCAGGATCGCCAGGATGAAGACGCCGCGCGACGGATCGGTGGCAAAGGCGTGCACCGAGGTCAGCACGCCGGAGCGCACCAGGAAGGTGCCGATCAGCGACAGCGAGAAGGTCAGGATCGCCAAGAGGATCGTCCAGATCTTCAGCGCCGACCGCTTTTCCATCACCAGCGCCGAATGGAGCAGCGCCGTGCCGGACAGCCACGGCATGAAGGAGGCGTTTTCCACCGGGTCCCAGTACCACCAGCCGCCCCAGCCGAGCTCGTAATAGGCCCAATAGGAGCCCATGGCGATGCCGACGGTCAGGCAGATCCAGGCGCCCAGCGTCCAGGGTCGGACCCAGCGGGCCCAGGCCGCGTCGATGCGCCCGTCGATCAGTGCCGCGACGGCGAACGAAAAGGCGACCGAAAAGCCGACATAGCCGAGATAGAGGCAGGGCGGATGCATCGCCAAGCCGATATCCTGCAGGATCGGGTTGAGATCCCGGCCCTCGAACGGCACCGGAGAAATGCGGGCGAACGGATTGGAGGTGATCAGGATGAACAACAGGAAGGCGACCATGATCCAGGCCTGGACCGAAAGGACGGTCGCCTTGAGGCTCTGTGGCAGGCCGCGGCCCAACACGGCGACCAGGGCGCTGAACAGGCCCAGGATGAACACCCAAAGGAGCATCGATCCTTCGTGGTTTCCCCATGCGCTGGTGAACTTGTAGAGCAGTGGCTGCTGCGAGTGCGAGTTTTCGTAGACGTTGAGGACGGAAAAGTCGGATGTGACATAGGCGGTGATCAGCACCCCGAAGGCCAACGCGATCAGCAGAAAACTGCCGATCGCGCAGCTCGTACCGGATTCCATCAGCCGCACCTCGCCAAGCCGCGCGCCGACCAGCGGCAACACCGACTGAACGAGCGCCAGACCGAGTGCCAGGATCAGTGCATAGTGGCCGGTCTCGACAATCATGAGCCGGCTCCGGCCACCTGCTGCGCAGGCTGGCTCGGTTCGGGCGCCTCGGCCTGGTCTTCCATATGGCGCCACAGACCGCGCTTCTTCAGATCGTCCTCGACCTCCTTCGGCATGTAGTTCTCGTCATGCTTGGCGAGCACGGAGTCGGCGACGAACACGTGGTTGGGACCGAGCGTACCCTCGGTCACGACGCCCTGCCCTTCGCGAAACAGGTCGGGAAGAAGACCGGTATAGGTGACCTGGACCGCTTCCACCGTATCGGTGACGCGGAAGCGGACCGTCTGTGAGGCGCCGCGCTCGACCGAGCCCTCTTCCACCAGTCCGCCCAGCCGCACCCGCTGGCCCGGCCCGGGAGCCTGGGCGACGATATCGGACGGCGACATGAAGAAGGCGATGGAATCGGACAGCGCCGAAAGCACGAGGCCGGCCGCCGCCGCCAGGACGATCAGGATACCGCCGATGGAATAGAGACGCTTCTGCTTGCGTGTCATGGTGTGTTGGTCTCCTCCGGGCTGCCCAGCCCGAGCTGACGCGCCAGCGCGGCGATTTCGGTGTGCTCTTCCGAGCCCTCCGGAAACACCTGCTCGGCGCGGTCGTAAGCCGCCTCGGCGCGCTTCGCATCGTTGAGCACGCTATAGGAACGGATCAGCCGCTTCCAGCCCTCGACGTCATTGGGCGAATCCTCCAGACGCTGGGCCAACTGCGCGACCATACCCTCGATCATCGCCTTCTGATCGTCGGGCGACAATTCGGCCGCCGCGGCCATGTCGGCGCTGGTCGGCCCTGGCGTGGCCTGGCTGTCCGGCACTGGAGCAGCCGGTTCGACGGCGCCGGATTGACCCGATGGCTCGTCCGTCGCGGCGGTCTGTTCGGGATCGGAGGGCACATCCTGCAGGGCCGTGATCGGCTGATCCCCGCCGGCCTCCATCTCCGCGGCGAGCAGGGCCTCCCGCGCCATGGAATTCCAGGGCGCGTCGGGCGGGCTGTCCTTCAGCAGGGAGCGCCACGCCGGGATGGATTCTGCGACCCTGCCCTCCTGCGCCATGTCGAGCGCCACGAAGAAGCGAGCCGGCAGGAAATCCTCGTTCTGCGCCAGAGCTCGATCGAAGGCGGCCCGTGCCTCGTCCGTCACCTCGCCGCCGGCGACTCGGGTCAGTGCCTCGCCCAGCCCCGACTCGCGCATCGCCGTGGAGCCGAGCAGGCGGATCGCGTTGCGGAAGGCGGTCACCGCGTCGGCTGGGCGGTTCAGCCGCAGATAGACTGGCGCGATCACGTCCCAGCCGCGACCGTCCTCCGGAGCCGCCTTCAGCCGCTCCTCGACATGCGCCACCAGCGACGACACGCCGGTGTCGGTCGGTGCGTCGCCGCGACGCGACGCCAACGGAACGTCCGGCATGCCGGGCGAGCCGATCATCTGATAGAGGCCGACGGTCACGACGGGAATGACGATCGCGGCGCCGATGGCAGACACCGCCGCTCCCTTCCACTGGCGCGCGTGCGACACCGTCGACTCGCGGTCCGCCCGCCGCGCCGCCTTGAGCAGCCGTCGGCCGATCTCGGCCTTGGCGGTCTCCGCCTCGTCGGAGGTGATCGTTCCGCGAGCGAGGTCGCTTTCCAGTTCCGAGAGCTGCGAACTGTAGACCTCGACATCCAGATCGGCTTGCGCAAGCGCCGCACTCGTCGTGCGTCGCAACAGCGGCCATAAGGCGATGATCGTGAAAAGCGCGGTCAGGCCTGCGGCAATGAACCAAAACAGCATGACGTCCGTGGTCTCTTGGTCCCCGATCGAAGCCAAGGACCGGCTTCGATCATTGCGCCGCCTCGTCCTGCCGGGTTCGCGCAAGGGCGAGACGCGCCGACGCCGCTCTAGCAGAAATCCTGACTACGAGGCCATGGAATTCAACGTGAGATACACCGCTTAATGTGGAACGATTATGATCTGAATCATACAACGAGCTTCCACGCACCGGCCTCGGTGCGGCAAGCGGTGCCAATCTGCTCGACGGTCTGCGAGCCCCGTGTGACCTTTTGCCTATAACCGCGACAATCCTGCGACCCGACGCGATAGAGTTGTGTCGGAATCGCCTCGCCGTGATAGCTTCCCGCTTGCCACGGCACGGCTTGGCCGGCCGGCGCGAATTCGAGCGCCTGGAATTCGGCGTCGAGCGCGCTGCGTCGCACATCCTCGGGCAGGCCGCCCCCCGGCATCTGCCCAATCAATCCGCCGCCGAGCGATGCCGCGCCAGCATCCAGCGGGCCCAGCTCCGAGCCGCTTGTCAAACAGCCGCCGAGCACACCAGTCGTCAGGACAATGAGAGCCGCATTCAGAAACTTACGCATTTACCCCTTCCGAGCATGACGTCCTTTGCCGCTTGCGCGGCCGCCCGCCGGGAGCAGAAGGCGCGTCGCCGAGCCAAATAATATCTCAGGAAACGTCCTCGCCAAGGGCTCGCGGCAAGGTAACCTTAGCGCGCAGTCCACCAAGGTCGGAGACACCGAGCGCGAAGGAGCCGCGATATTCCGCAACCGTGTCGGCGACGATCGAGAGTCCCAGTCCGCTGCCGGGACGGGCTTCGTCGAGACGGCGGCCACGTTTCATCACCTCGGCCATCTCGGTCTCGGAAAGGCCGCGGCCATTGTCGTCGACCTCGACCGTAAAGGCAGTGGCGGAGATGGCGCGGGCCGCCAGGCGGATGTCGCCCCGGCTCCATTTGGCGGCGTTTTCGAGAAGATTGCCGATGATCTCCTCGAAGTCCTGCTGTTCGCCGGCAAAGACCAGTTCGTCGGCGCCGTCCATGTCGAGTTCGACACCGAGCTCCGGATTGAGCTTGGCGACGACGCGCAGAAGCCGTTCCAGCGCCGGGCGCACCGGCGTGCGAAACGTCGTTCCCTTGCTCTGTGCCGCCACTCGCGCACGGTCGAGATGATGCTGCACCTGCACGCGCATCGCCTCGCCCTGTTCGGCGATCAGACGCCCCTTGTCCCCGCCTATGGCGCCGGCCTCGTTCATCAGAACTGCGATCGGCGTCTTCAGCGAATGCGCCAGATTGCCGACCTGCGTGCGGGCGCGCTCGATAATCCGGCGGTTGCTGTCGAGAAGCGCGTTGAGCTCGCCGGCCAGCGGGCGGATCTCGGCCGGGAACTCGCCATGAAGCCGCTCGGCCCGCCCCGTTCGGACATCCCACATCGCACGGCGGACGCGCCCCAGCGGCCGCAGGCCGAACAGGATCGCCGACGCGTTGATCAGCGTCGATCCGAAGCCAAAGATGCCGAGATAGAGGATGAGGCGCTCGTTGAACTGCTCGACGTCGGTGCCGAAGGTCGCCGTATCCCCCATCACGCGGAATCGGGCGACGTGATTGTCGTTGTCGAGCAGAACCTCCGTCTCCACGACCTGGAGCGTCGCCCCGCGGGGACCCTCGACCTGATATTGCCGGCGGTACTGTTCTCCGAAAGGCGCCTCGCCGACCGGAACGGCGGCGACCTTGGCAATGCCGAGCGATCGCGACGCCAGCCGGCCGCTGGTGTTGTCGCTGGCCGGGATCACCTCCCAATACCAGCCGGAGAGCGGCTGCAGATAGCGCAGGTCGCCGAGGTCCGGCGCGCCTTCAAGAACGCCCTGCGGCGTCGCGCCGACGCTGTTGACGAGGTTGTAGAGCTGGGCGACCAGCAGGTCCTGAAAGGCGCGGGACGCGGCTTCGCGATAGAGCGTCGAGATCAGGCCGCCGATCACGATCAGCGCGGCGACGGCCCATAAGGTGGAGAGACCGACGACCCGGCCGGTGAGCGAATCAGACGGTCTGATCCGCATTGCGTATCCTGTAGCCGAGCCCGCGGACGGTTTCGATGAGATCCACGCCGATCTTCTTGCGAAGACGGCCGACGAAGACTTCGATCGTATTGGAATCGCGATCGAAATCCTGATCGTAAAGATGTTCGATCAACTCGGTGCGCGAGACGATCTCCCCGGCATGATGCATCAGATAGGAGAGCAGCCGGTACTCGTGCGACGTGAGTTTCAGCGGCGTGCCGTCGACCGTGACCTTGGAGGCCTTGGTATCGAGCCGCAGCGGCCCGCACAGGATCTCGGAGGAGGCATGGCCGGCGGCGCGCCGGATCAGCGCCCGCACTCTCGCCAGCACTTCCTCCATATGGAAGGGCTTGGCGACATAGTCGTCCGCGCCGGCATCGATGCCGGCCACCTTGTCGCTCCAGCGGTCCCGCGCGGTAAGGATCAGCACCGGCATCGTGCGACCGTCGCGGCGCCAGCGCTCCAGCACGCTGATCCCATCCATCTCGGGCAGGCCCACATCGAGGATGACGACATCGTAGGGCTCGGTATCGCCGAGGAAATGCCCCTCCTCGCCGTCGGTGGCGCGGTCGACCACATAGCCGGCGCCGATCAGCGCTTCGCTCAGCTGGCGATTGAGATTGTGATCGTCTTCGACGACGAGGATCCGCATCCCTGTCCCCTCTACTCGGCGGCAACAGCCGTCAAACTCCGGTCCGCCTACGTTCGTTCGCTCCCGTCGGCCAGCGGCAATCCTGGTCCGCGGCCCCTCACTGCGGTACGGTGATGGTCGTCTTGCGCGGCCGTCCGCCGTCCGGACTGGGCACCAGGACCGTCACCACGCAGACCGTGCGTCCGCCCTGCTGCCGGCTTTGTACCGAAAGCACCTGGCCGCCGGTCTGAGAGCGCGCTTTGGCCGCCGCACCGGAGCAGTCGCCTTCGGCCACCAGCATCGGCCTGCCGGCCGGCGCCCGGTTTTCCATCCGAGCGTCGGGACCGTAACCGAGGATGGGATGGGCGGCCGGAGGAGGCACTTGGCGCGGCGCCGCCGCGACGGGCGCGGAGACCAGAAGGAGGGCGGCCCAGAGCGCCCAGGCCAACCCGATAGTCCTGTTTGCGAGACGGTTCGTCATGAGTGACCTGAGTTCAAACTCCTGTCTTTGTATCGCGATCTCGCTGAATGTCGAATGAACGGTGGGCGCGTCCTGGAACCGCACCCCACCGCCATCAACCGATGGTCGTGCGGGCGCTCAACCGGCCGACGATGGCAACGACCGCTCCGACAGCAGCCGCGCCGTTGGTGAGCGCCACCGTCAAGGCCTCCCCCGAAGCCGCGTCGATCTCGTGCCCGAAGAGGCCGAGAACGCACGAGCCGAGGACCACCAGCGATCCCCATATGGTCTTCGATTCATACCATTTCTTGGCGTCCATCCCTGTCTCCTTTCGTCTGGGTTGGTCGTCTCGTCTGGGTTAGTCGTCAGTTCTGGCGATCGAACCAGCGGCGCCGAGCCGTTCCGGCTCCGTAGCCGACGCTGACCTGAGAGACGGTGGCGGACAGGCGGACCGGCAGGGCGCCGAAGGCCTCGATCTGGTCCGCCGCGTCGACCACCGCACGAGGCGTTGCCGTCTCCAGCGACAGCGTTCGTCCGACCTCGTCGGAAAGCGTTAGCGCATAGCGCTCGTCCTCCTCGCCGAGTGGCACGTCGAGACCCTCCCAGCGGTCGCCGCCGATCCGTGTCCGCCGCAGCCAGGTGATCGTCACGGCTCCGTCCGCCGCGAACGTGGCACACAGATGAACGGGCGACAGCGGCAGCATCGCCCGGCTGCCGAGATTCGTGACCGCCTCGACCCGCGTCGCGGCCTCGATCGGCCGGCCGGAAGGCAAGACCCGCCAGTAGATCTCCCGGCCGATCTCGCTGGTGCGGAGGTCGAGCGCTGCCGTGCCCTCGTCCAGCAGAACGAAGGCGCTGCCTGCCGATGCCCCCACGGCCATGGCATCCTCGGTCCCGCCTTGAGCTCTGAGCAGGCCCGACAGAACGAAGCGCATCGACGCCACCTCCTCCGCCGTCTCGAACTGAAGCACCTCCCAGTCGGCGCCGCCGCTCCGGACGGCGCAGAGATTGCCGCCGGCCAACAGCTGTTCGCGGGTAATCGAAAACAGCGCGCCGCGCTTGAGATCGACGACGATCCGATTGGCCCGGTCGATCAGCCCTTCCGGTCCCGCCTCCAGGGACTCGACCAACGTTCCGACGGTGGCCCGGCGCGCCTGGATCAGGCGTGTCGTATAGTCCGAACCGGTGGCGGACGCCTGAACGGCATAAGGCACCCAGGGCACGGCATGGATCGCGATCCGCGCGGCACTCTCTGGCTCGCCTCCCTCCATGAGCGGCAGGTCGAGCCAATGAACCAGAGGCCGCGACGCAACGGCGGGTGCCTTCGTGCGCGGCGCCGGAAGATCGGCCGTCGTGTCGCGCGTTTCGTAGGCCCGTTCCGGCAGGCGGCGCGCTTCCAGCCGGCGCGACAGACCTGTTTCGATCCGCGTCACCAGCCAGTCGCCGGCCCGCCCGTCGAGCCTGACGACGTCGCCGCTTTCACGGCCGATCTCGGCCGGCGAGATCGCGAACCGCGCACTTTCTCTGGCCCCAAGCCGGTCGGCAAGCACCGATGCGGCCAGGCGGCGCGCCTCGCCTTCGCCAAGCACGACGGGCAGTTCGACCGTCTCCTGGCGCGGATGGTCGGTCCCCGCAAGCAGTGCGTCGGCAGCCCCGGTCTGATAGTCCCGCGAGGGGTCGGAAAACCCGACGACGATCTCGTCCGGCAGTTCGTCCGCCTGCGCCCTGCGATATTCGACGATCGGCGTCTCGTCCGCATCGACGTAGCCGGCAATCGGATCGGCCAACCCGGCCCGGCGCAGCGATCGGAACACCAGCCGATCGCCGCTCGCATAAGCAACCGTCCCGGTCAGCGTCAGCAAATCCTCCAACGCCGCCCGTGCCGAGACCGGGCCGTCGATCAGATAGCCTGCGACCTCGGCGTCGACCGCGCCGACATCGAAATCGGCGAACCCGTGCGCGCTGAGAAGCTCGGCGATCAGATCCCCCAGCGGCGCGCGGCCGAACCGGCCCGAGAGCCAGTGGCCACGCCGCCAGTTGGGACCGTCGCTCCAGATGTCGGTTCGATCGGGAAAGGTCGGATAGGGCCGGGCGTCCCAGGCCCAGAGATGGATCGCGGTCGGCTCCACCATGCGCGTGCCATAGACCGGCGAAACCGGGTTGTCGGCAGCCTCGAAGCCATCCGCCTGCGGATTCCAGAACGCCAGATGCGCCTCGAGAAAACGGCGCTGCGCCAAGCTGTCCTCGGCCCCGCTGGAAGCGTGCGGCAAAGCACTTTCCGCCGATTTGGGATCGACGAACACGTTGGGCTGGTTCGCACCCTTGTCGACGGCGGGACAGCCGAGTTCGGTGAACCAGATCGGCTTGCCTTTCGGCGCCCAGGCGGTCGCCTCGCCCAGTTCCAGGCCGCCGCGCCGCTCGACATGCGGCATGGCCCACCAGTTCCAGAGGTCCTTGGCGCGAAACACCCAAGGCTTTGCGGCCTCCCCATCGGTGATCGGGGTACGCCGGCGCTGTCGGCGGTCCTCGTCGCTTGCATAGTACCAGTCATAGCACTCGCCGCCGCGAATGCCGGCCCGGAGAGCATCCCGATCGTAGGGCGACGGGATGGCATCCGGTCCGCCGTCGGACCAATCGACAGTCCGCCAGTCGGCGATCGGCAGATAGTTGTCGATGCCGACCATGTCGATCGCCGAGCACGCCCAGAGCGCATCGAGATTGTAGAAGACGTCGCCCGAGCCGTCGGCCGGCTGATAGCCGAAATATTCGCTCCAGTCGGCGGCATAGGTGACGAGGGCCTCCGGCAGCACCATCTTCACAGCCTCCGCCAGCGCGATCAGGGCGTCGACGAAGGGGAAATTGCCCTCTGCTCCTCGAATACGGGTCAGGCCGCGCAGCTCCGACCCGATGACGAAGGCCGCAACACCACCGGCCGCCTTGGCGAGATGCGCCTGATGCAGGATCATTCGGCGATAGGACCATTCGTCCGGCCCGTGATAGGAAACCGTGCGTCCGGACAGCGAGAAGTCGTCGACATCGGCCGTGCCGATGAAGGCGGCGATCGCGTCGTCGGCTGCCGTGGTCCCGTCCGGCGAGGTCGCTTCGCCGACCGCAACGTCGAGGCTGATGCGCCCACGCCAGGGATAGGCGCCCTGCTCGGCCGCGCCATAGGGGTCGGCCAACCCGTTGCCCGGTGGGATATCCATCAACAGAAACGGATAGTATGTGACCGCCAGGCCGCGCGCCGCCAAATCCCGGATCGCGCGGACGACACCGGCGTCCGACGGCGTTCCGCCATAGGCCGGCCCGCCATCTTTGGTCGAGATGAGATGAGCGTCGCCGCGCTCCGTCCCGCCGACCCGCCAGGTCTCGCTTTCGTCGCGCAGGCGCGTTTCGACGCCCGGCTTCGATTGGCAGTGGCCGGCGCGCAGATCGGTGCCGAACCATGCGACGGCCAGCGCCACCCGTTGGAGCGCCGGTGCGAGCGCCTGCAATTCGTCCAGTGAGGCCTCGATATCGCTGACGCCGTGCAGGCAGTGGCGGTTGAGGACCTCGTCCTCGCCCTCGTCGAGCGTTTCGCGCACCGGGTCGGGATCGAGCCCGTGTTCGGTCGCGCCGGGGATCAGCGCGACGGCCGTCATCCGGCGTTCCAGATCGCCCACCGGCCGGATCACCTCGCAGGCGATCTGCGGAATGCGATTCCCCCAGCGCTCCAGCGGCATCCGCTCGAACACGATGTAGGCCAGCCCCCGATAGGCCGGCGCGTTGCCTTCCCCCTGCTTGGCCTCGATCAGCGGGTCCGGCAACTGTTCCTCGGTGCCAGCGTAGAGCCGCCAGGTCACCGCCGTGAGATCCAGTTCCTCGCCATCGGCCCAGACGCGTCGGATGCCAGCCACCGGCCCCTCGCAGAGGCCGATCGCGACATTGCCGAAATAGCTGTAGGTGGTGACCTCGACGCCGCCGCCTCCCCCCTTGCCGCCCTGGCGTTCGGTCTCACTCGTTTCCTCAAAGCGCGTCGTCCAGATGACCTGGCCGGCGATCCGCGCCGTGCCGAAGAGCTGTGCCACGCCGGCACCTTCGTCGGCCTCGACGACGCGGCTCGTGGTCAGCCGCGTCCCCTCGACCGAGCGGGTCTGGGAAAACAGCATGTTGTCGATGGCGGCACCGCCCAGCGCTCCGAGCGCACGCCCGGCGATCGCGCCGAAGGGACCGCCGATCAGGCCACCGACGAGCCCGCCGGCCGCTTGCAGGAGAATGGTCGCCATGAGGTTAGGCCTCTGTCGGGTCGGGAAACGAGAAAGCGCCGGCGATACGGCGCGACCAGCCGGGCGTCAGGACGGACGACACCACGGCCGCTCCTTCGTAGGCATGGAACAGCCGGCCGCCGTCGTCGATGATGCCGCAATGCTTGGCCGGCGCGACGCGGCGCCAGCGGAACAGAAGCACGTCGCCCGGCTGTGCTTCGGCCGTTTCCAAGGGTCGCAGATGTCGGCGTGCGGCTTCCAACAGCCGGTCGCGGCCGCCCGTCTCCGCCCAATCGGCGGAATAGGCGCCGGGAGCCTCGGCCTCTTGCCCATAGAGCTCCCGCCAGACGCCGCGGATCAGGCCAAGGCAGTCGCAGCCGACGCCCTTGCGGCTGCCCTGATGGCGGTAGGGCGTGCCGCAAAAGGTGCGCGCGATCGAAAGCGCCCGCCGGCGCGTCGCCTCGCTCACGGGACCACCGGCGAGCCGTCGTTGACGGCGTCCTTCTTGGCGATGCCGAGCGCCGCGTCGGTGCCGGGCAGATGCGGAAAGCCGCGAAAGTTCAGGCCGTTGGCGTAGCGGTCGCGGCAGGTCGCGAAACTCTTGTCGCAGCCGGCAAAGATCGTGAGCTGGTCGCCGGTCTCGATCTCGACGTCCGGCATATCGATCAGCGCGAGTTCGGCCTGCCCGGCTTCTCCGCCGAGCGTGAAGCTGGCTATTGCGGCGCGCAGTCCGACAGCGGCGCCGCTCGTCCATGCCACATGACCATAGCCGAACGGCTCGGCCTCGAGGTCGGGCAGCCCACCGATGCGGCACCAGCCGCCGCGCGCTTCGAGCACGACGGCGGCGATCGACAGGCCCGCTGCCGTCAGATCGATGCCGCAACGGTCATCGCCGAACACCGCATCGCAGCGCCGGCGATAGATCCGGCCTCGCCGTCGGTCGAGCGCCGCGGTGATGTCGCGCAGTTCGGCGCTGAACGCCGTGCCGTCCCGCTTCACCTCACCGAGTTCGGCGACGCCGACGAGGAGATGATCGTCGGGCTGCAGCCAGTTGACGGCGAAGGTCTCGATGCGCGAGCCGTCATAGCGCCCGGCGCGGATGTCGGCTTCATCGATCGCCAGCGACGACAGCGCGCCTTCCACTTCCTGGGTCCCCGCCGACAGGCCGATCTCGGTTTCGGCCTCGCCCGCCGAGAGGCCTGTCGCGGCCTCGAAGGTCGTGCCGTCGAAGGTCAGCGGCTCGTCGTGGTCGGTGAACCCCAGGACGATCCCGTCTCGACGGCTTAGGCGCCAGCAGTTGGCGAGCGTCGTCGACTGGCCGGCGAGATGCGCGGCCAAGGATGCCGGAACAGGTCTCACGGGCGGATCTCCACCAGCGGGATGGACGGTATCTCGCCGGCCTCGAAGGCGGCGAGATTGACGGTGATCTGATCGAGGTCGAAGCGCACCGGCACGTCGAACTCGAAGCCCGCGGTGATCGCGGCTCCATCAAGTGGCGCTTCATCGAAGAAGACCGTTCCCGTGGTCTCATCGACCTGGAATCCGTCGGACATTTCAGTCCCGGCTACGGCGACGCGCACGGTTCCCGCGACGGGTTTCTCGATCGGCCGGGCATAGGCGCCCTCGCCCTCTCCATAGGTCTTCGTCAACGAAAAGACCGTGGTGGTGCCGTCTCCCGTCCCGATCGACTGATCGAACGGCGTCACCGCCATTCCGAAGCGCGTGGACCGATGGTCGAACGGATCGCGAAAGCGGAAGCCCGTCAATTGGCCGCGCCTTGCCTCGAAGAAATCGAGCACGACTGCTAGGTCGGCCAGGCTCTTCACGCCCGAACCGGCGTCGTAGTGCCGGGTCGCATGGCGCTGCCGCTGGTTGCGGCTTTCATATCCGGTCGACAGCCGCACGATGTCCGTGCGCCGCTCCGGGCCGCCGCTTGTGCCGAACGCGATCCGCAGCGGAAAGCGCTCCTCGCTGAAGGATGCGATCGTCATGGCTCAGATCCCTCGCCGGCCACGGCCCACGGCGCGCGCCAGCATCGCCTGGACTTGCGCCTCGGAGCGTCGAAAGCTCGCCGCGTCGCTGGCCGTCACGTTGAAGACGATCGACGATCCGCCCTGCCCGGCTGCCGGCGCCGAAACGCCGAGCGTGCCGTCGGCACCACGTTTCAGCGGCAGAACGGCTTCCGCGCCCGCCTCACCCATCAGTCCGATCCGCCGCGCAGTCGGAAAGTAGGTGGGCGAAGCCACCACGCCGCCCTTGGCGAACGGCAGGATCGAGGCGGTCGTGCCGCTCGTTCCCGACAGCCCGCTCAGGCCCCCGAGAAGACCCTGCAGGAGGCCGGATAGCGCGGTGTCGAGCGGCTTCAGCGCCGCATTCAGCGCGATCGAGGACAGCCGTTGCGCCAGCTGCTTCAGCACGCCCTCGAACGACCGCCCGCCGCTGACCGCGCCCTTGAGCGCGCTGGTGATCGCCGTTCCGAAAGCGTCCGCCCGGATCGTCAGGTCGCCGAGCGCCTTTTCGAAACCGCTCGTGTCCGCCTCGATCGCCACGGTCATCGTGTCGTCCGGTTCCATCACTCACCTCGCATGTCGGGAAATCGCCGCATCAAGTCGTCGAGCGCCGGGCGGCCGAGCGGCGCCAGGGGGTCCGGCAGAAAGAAGGCCAAGGCCTGGGCCAGTTCGCACGGCGTCATCGCCCAGAAGTCTTTGGACGAAAGACGCAGCAGTCCGAGACCGGCGGACATGGCCTCGTCCCACGGAAAGGCCGCACCGAGCTCACTCGCGCCGGAGGCCGATGCGGCGTTCAAGGGTTTGCGGATGCGCGCTCCGCTTCGCTCGTCGCGCCGAAGGCGGCGGTCAGCAGCTCCGCCGCGATCGCCGCGGCCCCCGCCGCTCCGCCATCGATCCGCATGGCCGCCACCTCGGCGTCGGAAACGGGCTCACCCCCACCACGCAAGGCTGCGGCGATGATGCGGATCAGATCCCGCGCACAGAGCCGGCCAGAGCCGAAACGGGTCGCCAACTCGGCGATCGTGTCGTTGGCGAAGGCATCCTCCAGCTCGGCCAGCGCGCCTAGCGTCAAGCAAAGGATGCGCTCACGCCCGTCGATCGTTGCGGCCACCTCGCCGCGCCGTCGGTTCGCCGCCATGGTCAAGCCGCCACGAAGTCGAGCGCGCCGGCCGATTCCAGCGTCATTTCGAAGGTGACCTCGCCATTGTGCTCGCCGGCGAATTCCAGGGCCGTCACCTGAAACGGGCCGGTCACCGTGCCGAAATCCGGGATCATCGCCTGGAAGGGCACGATGCGACTGTCGAAGAAGAGCTGGCGGACCGCCGCATCGGATGCCGCGTCCTTGAAGATGCCCGCCCCCGACAGCGCGGCGCGCTGAATGCCGGCGCCGCCCAGCAGCTCGCGCCAACGGCCGGCGCTCTCGGCATCGGTCACGTCGACCGTCTCGGCATTGAAGGCGATCCGCCGCGTCCTCAACCCGGCCACGGTCATGAAATCCGTTCCACCGTCGGGAACGAGCTTCAACAGCAGGTCCTTGCCTCGTTGTGCCGTCATGATGTCTCCTCTGCAGGCGTTGCGCAGAAACGAAAAAGGGCGGCCCCGCGGACCGCCCTTCGATCAAATCTGTATGGAAGCGTCGGCGGATGCCGACAGGCCGAACCTAGGCCAGCGGCTCCGTCACCGCGCGGAAGCGCAGGATACCATGATAGGTCGGCTCATCCGGCTCCTGCCGCGCCTCGGCATATTGCAGCTGCAGGTTCACCAGATGGTGCCCCTCCACCGGCAGATGGGCGCCGTGCAGCTTGGCGGACACCTTGTCCATGATCTCGTAGGTTTCCTTCTTGCCGCCGCCACGCGCCCAGACATGCAGCGTCAGAATGTGTTCCGACCCGTCCTCGGTGCCGGTGGACCAGTCCATTACCGCCGTGCGACCCAGGGTAAGGTAGGGGAAGCTCGCCCGCTCCGGCGTCCGGTCGAACACCTTGGGGCCGCCCAGCAGAGACAGAACGCCGGGATCGGACGTCAGCGCCTGGAAGATGCTGGTCTGAAGCTCGGAGCTTGGATGGGTCATCGCAACACCTCCTCGTTGGCGTTCACGCGGCATTTACCTTGTTAATATGGCGCGACCGATGCAGCTTGTCATCCACCCCGTTAAACATTCTTGCCGCCGCTCGTTCCACATTAGAATCAAATATTTATGATCGCTCGTCCGGTGCCGGCGGGACATCGGGGACCGGCAGCCGACCGATCGCTCGCCATGACGACGTCTTCGGCAAGCCGCCCCTCAGGCCGAGGCCGCTATCGTCCCAGTCACCGCGTCTAGCGACCGACACGGCCACCGCCAGTGCCGGAATTCTTGCGCGCAGGCGCGTTGCCCGAAAGGCCGCTTTCACACTCAGCTTCACGTTTCTTCCTCGCAGCGGCAGACGAGGTAGCGGCTGCTCTCGTCGGGGTCGTGGATCGACAGGATCGTCAGCCACCGATCTCCGAGAGCGAATGTCATCCCGCGATCGATGTCGTTGCGAAAGCGGCAGGTCACCCGATGCGTGACCGTCGCCTCTCGCTGACCGAAAACCTCGCGGCTCGCGACGCTCACCGGCTCGACGTGGACGGATACCTCCGCCACCTCGCTCCAGCTCGGCGCACCGCCGCCCATGCCATCGGGCACCAGGTCCATTCGCAGGACTCTCGCCCGCTTGCCGAGCAGGCCGGGGTCGAGAAACAGCGTCCCCATCAGAGCCGAACCTGGCGATAGGAGGCGATCAGCGCCGCCGCCGACGCCGGCACGATGGCCGGCTGAGCGGCCGGATGCACTGCGCTTCGAACCTCATAGGACGTCGCCACGATCTGCTTGAGCGCCAGACACAGCGGCTCCGGCACTGTACCGGCGGCAAATCCTGCTTCGAACTCCACCTCGACACCGTTGGTGGCTGCCGCGCGAACCGCCGGGGAAAGGCGCAAGGCTTCCACCCCCAGTGCCCGCCCGATCACCACTTCGTCGAGACCGAACGAAACAGGCTCGCCGCTTCCGTCATAGGCGACGAGCGAGGTGACGGCGACGAGTGGCTGGCGCGCGATCTCGATCCAGCCGGTGCTCGGCACCGGATCGACATAGAGGCGGAAGCCGCGACGCACGAGCACCAGGCCGGTCGCCGCCTCGATCGCCTGACGCGCCGCCCGGATCAGAGCCACTACGAGGTCGTCCTCGTCGGTGTTCTCGATGCGGCACCAGCCCTTGGCGACGGCCAGGCTCACCGGCTCGTCGAGGTCGGTCCCGAGATCGACGATGGTCATGTCGTTTCCTCTCTTCGGCAAAAGGAAAGGCCGGACGTCTCCGCCCGGCCTCCGTGGGATGGCCCCGAAATCGCGTCAGGCGGAGAAGTCGAGGAACTTCGCCGCGTCGAAGTCCTGGACCCCGCCGCCGACCCGCTTCGTCGTGTAGAAGAGGACGTAGGGCTTGGCCGAATAGGGATCGCGCAGCACCCGCACGCCCTGCCGGTCGACGACCAGATAGAACCGGGCGAAGTCGCCAAAGGCGATCGCCTTGGTGCCGGCCGCCATGTCGGGCATGTCCTCGGCCTCCACCATCGGGAAGCCCATCAGCGTGGCGCGGGCTCCAGCACCCGCCGGCGGCTGCCAGAGATAGGCGCCGTCGTCGTCCTTCAGCTTGCGCACCGCGGCCTGGGTGCGTCGGTTCATGACGAAGCTGGCGTTCTGGCGATACCCGGCCTTCAGCGCATAGACCAGATCGATCAGGCTGTCGGCCGCCGTATTGGCCAGGAATGCGCCGTCCGCCCCCGTCGCGACCGTGCCGACCTTGCCCCAGGTCCAGGCGCTCTCGTCGACCGTTGGATAGGTCATGAAACCCTTGGGCTTGGAGTTGCCGTCGCCGTTGACGAAGGCGGCACTTTCCTGCGCGGCGAAGGCCTGTTCCACCTCCTCGCCGAGCCAGCGGTCGATATCGACCGCCGAATCGTCCAACAGCGCGTTGGTCGCCGCCGGCATGGCATAGAGTTCCATGGTCGGAAAGCTCAGCTCGGCCAGCTGCGGCGCACTGGTCTCGGGCCGCGCGTCGGTCTCCGCCACCCAGCCGGTCTGCGCCCCGCTCACGGCGAACGGCTTTTTCAGAACCGAGGACGAGACCATGCGCACCGAGGCGATGGAGCGGATCGGAGAAATCGCGGCGAGACGGCGGCCGATCTCGGTCTCCGTCTCCTCCGGCACCAGGAAGCCGCCATCGGCCCCTGTAAGCCCGGACATCGCCTTTTCCTCGATGCGCCGCAGCCGCTGTTCGTCGCCGCCGCGGATATAGGCGTCGAAGGCCTGGCGATGGTCCGACGGCACTGCGGCCCGCGTCTCGCCGCCGGCCTCCAGAGCGGGCCGCATCTGGCGGAGCGTCAGCCGCTCGAGCCGCCGCTCGTGCTCATCGAGAGCGCGGCCGATGCGGTCGACCTTCTCCTCCGACAGCACGTCGGCGCTCATGCGGCTCTCGATTTCGGCAAGCCGTTCGTCATTGGCCTGCCGGAAGCTCTCCAGCACCGCCATGAACTGATCGAACGCCTGGCCTGCCTCGTTCGACGGCGTGGTCGGCGCCTTCGTCTCCGGCGCATTCAGATTGATCTCCGGCATATAGCCTCCTTGTGCTTGTCGGGTTGCTGAAACATCGGTGCGATGCTGCGATCCGCCTCACGTCCTGGCGAGGCGGGCTTCGCTCTGCATGGGGAAGGTGACGATCGAGACCTCCCAAAGGTCGATCTCGGTCAGGACGCGCTTGCTCCCGGCGCCGCCGCGTCGGGCGTGTCGGGTGCGGAAGCCGATCGACAGGCCGTCGACGGCGCGCGCGGCGATCAGCGCCGCCACCTCGCGGGCGCGGGCACTGGCAAGCGTCAGGCGCCCTTCGACGAAGAGGCCGGTTGCGTCCTCGCGAAGATGCGTCCAGACCCCGATCGGCTGGCTCGGATCGTGCTGCCACAGCATGCGCACGCCCGCCGCCCCGCGCCGTGCCAGAGAGGCGACGAACGCGCCCCGCTCGATCCGGTCGCCAGCCTGGTCGGTCCGCCCGAAGAGGCTGGCATAACCCCGGACGATGCCCTGGAGCTGCGAAGCTCCGCTCTTGGCAAGCAGCGCGCCGGTCATCGTCCACTCCGATCCTGGCTTGCGTCCGAGCGGGTCCGAAACACCTGGTCGGCAAACCGCGACAGGATGCCGAGGGCCCACCAGGCGCACAGGCTGGCAGCTGCCGAGCCCATCATGGCGACCTCTCCGGGAGAGAGCAGCCGGCCGACGCCGAGATGCTCGGCCAGGGCCAGCCCGGCCGGCGTGCCGAAGACGAGCCCCGTCACCAGTCCGGTGACGAAGCGCACCGCGGCCTCGCGGCGCCCATGCGGCAGAAGATAGACGACCGAAATCGCCGAACCCGCGACGGCTCCAGCGAACTTGGCGCCCCACATGATCAGCGTGGTGGTGTTGTGAAGGGTCATCGCGAGCCGGCCTCCATTGCTAAGTGATTGACAAGCCGTGCGTCTGGTCGCATCCTGTCCTCGTCCTGATCCTCGATTTCTGATGATCGCGGGAAAGCGGTGTCGGTCCGTCGGCGCCGCTTTCTCTTTGAGGGGGTCTGTTCAGCCTCGCCCATCGCCCGACCGTTTCGGCCCATAGCCGGTGGCCTCGCGCTTTTCGTCCTCGGTCAGGAAATCGGCGGCTCCGATGCGCGCCCACAGCGCCTCGCGCTCCTGGGAAAGTCCGTCGATCCGGTCGGCGTCGAAGCCGAGCCGGAACTCCGCCTCCCCGAAATGACCGGCCAGCCAGTCGCCGATCGCGCCGGTCAGCCGGGCGATCAGCGGCAGCACCGTCAGGCGATAAAAGGCGCGGTTCGCCTCGGCATAGTTCGCATAAGTATTGTCGCCCGGGATGCCGAGCAGCATCGGCGGCACACCGAAGGCCAACGTGATATCGCGCGCCGCCTGGTTCTTGGCCTCGATGAAGTCCATGTCCTTGGGCGATAGCGCCATCGCCTTCCAGTCGAGGCCGCCTTCGAGCAGCATCGGCCGCCCGGCCCGCGCCGCGCCGGTATAGCCCGTCTCCAGTTCCGCCTTCAGCCGGTCGAACTGGTCGACCGAGAGGTTGCCGCCGTCGCCGGGCTTGTAGATCAGGGCGCCAGAAGGCCGCGCCGAATTGTCGAGTAGCGCCTTGTTCCAGCGCCCCGCCGCATTGTGCAGGTCGAGCGCCGTTTGGGCCGCCGACAGCGGCGCATAGCCCTCGCCATCGCTCAGCGGATGAAACAGCCGGATGTGCAGGAGCGGCCCCGGCCGATCGGCGCTCCCCTCCGCTGGCATCCTCCGCAGCGTCGCGCCCACCCGGTATTCGTAGGCCTCGGGCCAGCCGTCGGCGCCTTCGACGATGCGCATCCGGTCCGGCCGCAGCACATGCAGCGCCCTCGGCTCGCCGTCGATCGCGGTGGCCTCCAGATAGCCGTCGCCGGACAGGAGCAAGTGGCCGCACAGCGTTTCGATCAGCCCGGCGCCGTCCTGGCCGGCATTGGGCCGGCGCAGCAGGCCGAGTATGGCATGTGCCTCGACCTCCCGCGTGCCATCGTAGAGCAACAGCGGGATCGCCGCGGCGGTCTCGGCGATCAGCCGCACCGAGCGATAGACCACCGGATTGTTCATGAAGCCGGCGCGGCTGAGGCTCTGGTAGGAGCGTTCGCTCCAGGCGGCGCCATCGCCCGTTCCGGAAAACAGGAAAGCGCCGGCGGTCAGCGGCACGGCTTTCGTCTCGCCCGGCCGCGGTGCTTCGGCAGCCTTGGCCGGTTCGGCGCGCACGCCGAGCGCGGCCGCGATCCTCGATCGCAGTCCCATGAAGTCGTCCCTTTCGAATTGATGCTGCGCGGTCGGTCGGCGCCGCCGCTATGCGCCGAGCCTTCGTATTTCCGTCGCCGGATCGCATCGCGGCGGCGTTGCAGGTATGGATCCCGGCTCAAGGCCGCGATGACGATAGGGCGAAGCGGGATAACGACAGGACGAAGGTCGCGGTCGATCTCACGCGTCGCATCCGAGGTTTACCTTGCCATCTCCAGCGGTCGTCATCCCAGCCATGAGCCGGGACCATGCGTCTTCGCTCCTCTTGTCCCCGGCGCTGCAAGCACTTCGGCGGCAGCTCCATCGCCAGCTCCCATCGGGACAGCCCCTCACAGCCCGCGCACGCGCGGCTCGGTGACCGGCCGCATCAGCGCCGTTACGGCCCAGACCAGTGCGTCCAGGCGATCGGGCGATCGTCCGCCCGACAGCCCGTCCGGCCCAAAATCGCACAGCTCGTCCTCCAGCGCGGCGAAGCTGCCGGCATGGCGCACCCTGCCCTGCTCGTAGAGCGCCGCCACAGGCTCGGCGCGCAGCCATTTGCCGCGCGTCGCGCGCACCGGTTTGACCGGCACGACCGGCGCCACCGTGCGGATCACCGCCTCCACCATCTCGCCGCCCTGGTTCACCTCGGCGACGATCCGGTCGGCGTCCAGCCGCTCGTAGAGAGCCACCGCTGCCCGCGCCCAATCCTGGGGCTTCGCTGCTCGCCGGCTCGCGTCGGCAAGCACATAAGCCGTTCCATCGGCCGCGAGACCGGCCGCGACGATGCCGCAGGCGTCCGACCGCCTGGTCGAGGTCGCCGGCGGGTCGACGGCCACGACGATCCGCTGCATCTCCGGCGCGGCGCGCACGCGCAGCCGGTCGATCGTCGCGCGATCGAACAGCGCGTCCTCGCGCTCCTCGATCAGCTGTCCGTCCAGTTCCTGCCGCCCCAGCCGCGAGCCGCCATAGCGCGCGGTCATCGCGTCGAGAAAGCCGGACGCCAGGTTGGCGGCGTTTTCCGCCGTCGTCATCTGCGTCACCGCCGTTCCCGCCTCGGCCATCAGCCGCTTCAGCAACGGCAGCGGCCGCGGCGTGGTGGTAAACAGCGCGCGCGGCCGCCCGCCCAGCCTGAGCGCCAGCTGCAGATTGTCGAAACAGGCGTCCGCATAGGTCCATTTCGCCAGTTCGTCGCCCCAGGCCGCCTCGAACTGATAGCCGCGCAGCGCGTCCGGATCCTCGGACGAGAACACCTGCGCCACCGCGCCATTGGCGAAGACGAGGCGCCGCCGCGTCGCCTCGAACACCGGCTTGGTCCCGAACTCGATCGCCTTGAGCCCGCTCTCGCCCTCGATCATCACCTCGCGCGCGTCGCCCAGCGTCTCGGCAACCAGCGCGATCCGTCCGTGCGGCCGCTCGGCAAAGGGCGGCTCGCCCAGCGCCAGGGCCCGGATCCATTCGGCGCCGGCCCGCGTCTTGCCGGAGCCGCGACCGCCGATCAGCAGCCATTGCCGCCAGTCGCCCGGCGGCGGCAATTGTTGCGCCCGTGCGATGCGCGGCCAGTCCGGCAGCGCGCCGCGCAATACGGTCGCCGGCTGCGCCGCGATCTCGCGCTCGATCGCCTGCCATGCCTCGCTTTCGCTCAGGCCACACAGGGCGGCCCGCCTTGCATCGCGCTCGCTCGTCATGCGGACCGGACGGCCTCGGCCCGATCGCCGCCGGCCGCCTCGGCCTCGCCGAACAGACCGGCGCCGTCCAGGCGCTGCGCATCGATCGCCTTCAAACGCTTCATCATCTCCTCGCGCAACCGCAGCGTCTCGGCATCGTCGGCATCGTCCGCGCCGCGCATCGCCAACGCCTCGAGCTGCTTCAGCTCCAGAAGCTTCTCCAGCGTCCGCGTCATCTGGCCGATCGCCTCGATCCGCGCCTTCAGATCGGCCCCGACGCCGGCCGCCGGCTTGGCCCTCGTGAGGGATGCGGCCGCCTTCCCGCTCGAAGCCTTTCCGACTGCCTTGCCAGCCTTGGTGGTGCGCCCGGCCGATTTCACCGACATCGGCCCGCACGTCGGCGGTTGGACGGCCACGTCCGCTCCCGCCTCGGCCCCCGTCTCCGTCGCAGCCCCGACCTCATTCGAAGCGAAACCCTGCCGCGAACTAGGATTGATATCCTCATAGCTCGCCTCGAGCCGCTGCATCTCGACGGTCAGCACCGCCAGCAGGCGATCGGACAACAGCGCGTCGTTCCGCGCATCGCTCCGGTCCTTGACGTTCCTCACCCGCCTCTCCTGAGCGCACGAGACCACCGAGGCTGCGGCACGATCCGCCAGATCGACGAAGCATCGCCGCAAACCCGAATGGTTTCCGGTTTCTATATGAATTGCCTCAGAAACAGATTCGTGCATTTGGCGCCTGGAGGCGACAGACCGATTCCGCTTCGTCCCACCGCCGTCGCGCGATCCGCCTCCGCTTCCGGATACGAAAAAGCGGCGAAGGCCGTCCGCCCCGCCGCCCGCAATTTTTCGACTGTAGCTGAACTCTACCCAAGCACCGTCACGGTGTCAAGGACTTTTTTCCTATTTATAGACGTGACAAAGCATGAGTGTCCGATTCAAAACTAAGCAGATGAATTAGCGAGCCTTGCGACGCGGCGAGCGAGGAGTTGGACCGAGGCGAGGAACAGCCATGCATTGGCAGATGCGATGGTCTGCTCGAAGTCCTTGGCAAGCCGTCGATTGCGATTGAGCCA
>NZ_JAZHFT010000035.1:0-45598 GCF_036541425.1 Consotaella aegiceratis | reverse complement strand
ATCAGGCGCAGGGCGCGCGCACCGCGCGCCGCCAGGCGGCGGCTCCGGCTGCCCGCCCTGCCGCGCCGGCACGTCCTGCCGCCAAGCCGATGCCGCAGATGAAGGTGATCGGCACCGGCGGCGCTGCCCCCGCATCCGCACCGGCGGAGGACGGTTGGGAGGAATTCTGAGGCGATCTTACAGCGGGCCGTTACGGCCTCGCTGGGCCTCCGGCCGCTGACCTTCGCGCTCAGCTACGAGGCAGCGGCCACCGGCGGCGGTTGAATTTCGAAATCATCGAGCGATTTCTCTTCGGCAGCGACGGCTGCGACCGATGCCGAACCCGGCTCGGCACATCACATCCCACCTTCCTATAACGGCGGCCTGCGGGCCGCCGTTACCGCATATTGCCGACTATTTCCTTACGTAAACAACGCTTACTATTATAGGACCATACGACAGGATTAATACTTGCTTGACCCATAAGAAGTATTGTCATCGGCACAGTAGATACCGGAGCAGCGTTGCATGAGTTTCCTCGGTTCGTTCTCGATTGCCGCCCGATTGAAGTCGGTCGTGGCACTGGTTGGCGCCACCTTCATCGTCATGGGATCCCTGACGTGGATGCAGGGCGAGCGTATCAACAGCAAGATGCTCGAATCGGAACGCATCCGGTCGGATGCCGCGATCATCTCGGAGATGCGGCTGCGCAACATCGAGCTCGTTCTGGCGGCGATGGACAGCATCATCGACCGCGAAGACGGGGTGATCGCACCGGAGCGGATGGCGATCATCAACGACGCATTCGACAGCCTTCGCCAGAATGCCACCTCGGCGGAACACCTCGCTATGGCGCTCGGCCATCGCGAGGTGGTCGCGACCTTTTTGCAGGATGTGGACGCGCTGGCCGAAGCGGTTCAGAACCAGTTGCCGGATCTGATCCTGCGTCGCGCCTCCGTCGACGACTTCGCCGCCATCGATGATGCCATCGACGGCGCCGGCGAGCGTGTCGCCACGGCACTGCAGATCTTGAGCGAGGGTGCATCCGAGGAACTGAGAAACCAGCTCGCCAGCGTTGCCGAGGGCACCAACCGCTCGAAATGGATCCAGTTCATCACGATCGCATGCGGCCTCGGCTTGCTGGCGCCGTTCATCCTACTGATCAGCAGTTCCATTACACGCGCCATCGGTGTCTTGCGTGACGACATGGTGATGCTCGCCAACGGCAAGCTCGACATCGTGGTGCCGTTCAAGGACCGCAAGGACGAGATCGGTTCCATGGCCCAGGCCGTCGAGCGCTTCCGCCAGGCAGCGCTCAAGCAGGAGCAGTTGGAGGCCGAAGCCGAGCAGATGCGCCGGGAGCAGGAGCGGGAGCGGGAGCGCCAGACGGCCGAGGCCCAGGCCAAGGCCGACGAACTCGGGTCTTTCGTCGCCATGATCCGCGACGGTTTCGAGCGCCTTTCCGACGGCGATCTGACGGTGCGCCTCACCCGGCCCGTGGCCGCGGCCTACGAGGAAGTTCGGACCCGATTCAACGCTTCGGTGGAGAAGCTGGAGACGACCTTCGGCACGGTGATCGGCTCGATCGGCTCGATCCGCTCCGGCCTCGACGAAATCAACACGGCCACCGGCGATCTTGCACAGCGCACCGAGCAGCAGGCGGCAAGCCTCGAAGAAACGACCGCCGCCCTCAGCGAGGTGACGCGCGGCGTCAACGAGACGGCCAAGAGCGCCAGCGAGGCTCAGACCTCGGCCGAACTGGCGCAACGCAACGCGGAAAAGAGCGGCGGGATCGTCAATCAAGCGGTCGAGGCGATGACCGAGATCGAAAAGAGCTCCGAGGAAATCGGCAAGATCATCGGCGTCATCGACGAAATCGCCTTCCAGACCAACCTCTTGGCCTTGAACGCCGGAGTCGAGGCGGCGCGGGCCGGCGAGGCCGGCAAGGGCTTCGCCGTCGTCGCCCAGGAGGTGCGCGCGCTGGCGCAGCGTTCGGCGGAAGCCGCCAAGGAGATCAAGGAGCTGATCTCCAAGTCCGGAGAGCAGGTCGGCCGGGGCGTGGAACTGGTCACGGCTTCGGGCAAGAGCCTGGAGGAGATCGTGTCCGAGGTCGCCGCCATGTCCGGCGTCGTCTCACGGATCGCCAAGAGCGCCCGCGAGCAGGCCGTGAGCCTGAAGGAAGTCTCGTCGGCGGCCGACCAGATGGACAAGGTCACCCAGCAGAACGCGGCGATGGTGGAGGAGACCACGGCCGCCGCCCAGTCGCTGGCCGCCGAGACCGACAACCTCGCCCGCCTGATCGCGCAGTTCAAGACGGCGACGACGGCCGGTCACCAGGCCCAGGGCACGCGAACGGCAACTCGCCGGGCGGCAGTCGCAACGCCGCGTCCGGCTGCTCCAGCGAAAACCGCCACCAAGCCGGTTGCGCAGATGAAGACCACCGGCACCGGCGGTGCCGCTGCCAAGCCGGTCGCGCAGGAGGACGGCTGGGAGGAATTCTAGATCGACCGGCACGGTTCGCCGCACAATCGCGGATCGCGTTCCGCACGCGCATCAGCCTCCCCGCCGGCAAAAGCCGACACCTGCGGGGAGGCGCCGAACTGGAGCGTTCGTCCGGACGGATCGAAAGGCACGGCGTGATGCGAAACGGCTTGCCGGCACGGCGCCCGTTTCTAGAGTTCCCGCGTCTCGCTCCCCTTGCGGCGCACCCGCACGACCACGTCGACATTGACGATCTCCATCCCGTCCGGCGCGACCGGCAGGTCGTTCAGTCGAACCATGCCGTTGGGGATATCGATGATCTCGTTGTCGCCTTCGACGAAGAAATGGTGATGGTCGGAGGTGTTGGTGTCGAAATAGGTGCGCTGCCCCTCCGCCGAGATCGGCCGGACCAGACCGGCCTGGGTGAATTGGTGCAGCGTGTTGTAGACCGTCGCCAGCGAGACGGACTCGCCGGCCCGATGAGCTTCGTCATGCAGCTCTTCGGCCGACAGATGCCGATCGCCGGCGCTGAAGATGAGGTTGCAGAGCGCCACACGTTGGCGCGTGGGGCGCAGGCCGCTCGAACGCAAGCGTTCAAACGCGCAAAAACTCGGGCGTCCCGTTCGTGTGTCCATCGTCTTGAGCCATCGTCCTTTCGAAAGACCGCCGTTCAGCGACGGCAACCCAACAGCCTATTGCCCTTATATAACCTGTCCGGCCATCAAGAACAAATCAGCCGTCCTATCGCCCTCCCGCCGCTAGCGGACAGGCCGCCAGCAAGGTGCCGAGCGCGGCGCCCGATCCGTCGAGCGGAATCGTATAGCGGCCGAGCGGCGTGGCGATCTCGACCTGCCGCCCGCGCCGCAGGGCCGGCAGGACGGTCTGGCGGTCGTGGGCGTCCAGCCGGTGCACCAGGACGTCGCCGTCCGGCCCGGACACCGCCTTTGAGGGTAGAATGAAGGCCGTGTCGTCGACGGTGGCCACCACCGTATAGGCCAACCCCTGCTGCAACGACCAATCGTCCACCGAAAACACCAGCCGCAAGGCACCGTCGGCGCAATCGGCCGAAATACCGACATATCGACCGGCGTCGACGAAACCGGCGCTTCGTCCGGAGCCGCCGAGATTGGCCCAATCCGCGGCGGCCGACGACAGGCCGCCCGCCATGAGAGCGATTGCGATCACGATCCGCATTATCGTTGTCATCACACTTGTCCTCGCGCCTTGGCAAACACATCTGCCGGCAGACGGCCATCGAGCGCCGTCGCGATGCAGCCTGCCGATCGATCCTGTTGAAAGACGTGCGTCAGATGGCATCAAACCGAGAGAAGGCCAACAAGCGGATTTTGCCGTGGGGCTTTGGCGTGCTATGGGCTCGCCGTTTGGTTAATAAAGGCGCTGCGGGGGAAGCAGAAGGGCATCATGGCGACACGCAAGACGCGATTCGAATATGACGATTTGCTGGCCTGTGCGCGCGGGCTGCTGTTCGGACCGGGCAATGCTCAGCTGCCGTCGCCGCCCATGCTGATGTTCGACCGCATCACCGAGGTCAGCGAGACCGGTGGCGAATTCGGCAAGGGCACGATCCGCGCGGAGTTCGACGTGCATCCCGATCTGTGGTTTTTCGGCTGCCATTTCGAGGGCGACCCGGTGATGCCGGGATGTCTGGGCCTCGATGCGCTCTGGCAACTGACCGGCTTCTTCCTGGGTTGGCTCGGTGAGCCGGGCCGTGGCCGGGCACTCGGCGTCGGCGAGGTCAAGTTCTCCGGTCAGGTGACGCCTCTGGTCAAGCTCGTCGAGTATGGCGTCGAGTTCAAGCGGGTGATGCGCTCGCGGCTGAAGCTCGGCATCGCCGAGGGCTGGGTGAAGGCCGACGGCGAGGTGATCTACCGGGCAAAAGACCTGCGCGTCGGCCTGTTCCAGGACGAAGACGTGCCGGCGGCAGCGGCTCAGCCGGCTTGAGGCATTCGATGCGCCGCAGGGAATGGATTGCTCCAGTTTGGAGGGACGGACGATGAAGCGTGTCGTCGTGACCGGAATGGGTATCGTGTCGTCGATCGGCAACGACCTCGACGAAGTCACGGCCTCTCTCAGGGAGGCCCGCTCCGGGATCAGCTTCGCACCCGAATATGCCGAGCTCGGCTTCCGGTCCCATGTTCACGGCAAGCCGACGCTCGACCCGACCACGATTCTGGACCGTCGGGCGCTGCGCTTCCACGGCGGCGGGACCGCGTGGAATCACGTCGCCATGAACGAGGCGATCAAGACGGCGGGGCTCGGCCCCGAGCTGATCTCCAACGAGCGCACCGGCATCATCATGGGCTCGGGCGGCGCATCCACGCAGTCGATCGTGGCGGCGGCCGACACGACCCGCGAGAAGGGGCCGAAGCGTGTCGGTCCGACCGTCGTGCCCAAGGCGATGTCGTCCACCGCCTCCGCGACGCTCGCCACCTGGTTCAAGATCAAGGGCGTCAACTATTCGATCTCGTCGGCCTGCTCGACTTCGAGCCATTGCATCGGCAATGCCTACGAGACCATCCAGATGGGCAAGCAGGACATCATCTTCGCCGGCGGCTGCGAGGATACGCACTGGACGCTGTCGGTGCTGTTCGATGCCATGGGCGCCTTGTCGGCCGACTTCAACGAGACGCCGTCGCGTGCCTCGCGCGCCTACGACAAGGATCGCGACGGTTTCGTCATCGCCGGCGGCGCGGGCGTCCTCGTTCTCGAAGAATACGAGCACGCGCGGGCCCGGGGCGCCGACATCGTCGCAGAGCTCGTCGGCTATGGCGCGACCTCGGACGGCGTCGACATGGTCGCGCCTTCCGGCGAGGGTGCGGTGCGCTGCATGAACATGGCGTTGCGCGACCTCGACGGACCGATCGACTACATCAATCCACACGCCACCTCGACGACCATCGGCGACCGGATCGAAATCCAGGCGGTCCGCGAGGTGTTCGGGTCCGAAATCCCGCCGATTTCGGCGACCAAGTCGCTGACCGGACACTCCCAGGGCGCCACGGGAGCGCACGAGGCGATCTATTCGCTGCTGATGCTGCGCAACAATTTCATCGCCGAGAGCGCGCACATCGACGAACTCGATCCCGAATTCGCCGACATACCCATTCTGCGCCAGCGGGCCGACGACGTGCGCCTCAATCGCGTGCTGTCCAACTCCTTCGGCTTTGGCGGCACCAACGCGTCACTCGTGTTTCAGCGGGTCGAGGACTGAACGAGGGGATCATGAGTGACCTGATGAAGGGTAAGCGCGGCCTGGTGATGGGCGTGGCCAACCACAATTCCATCGCCTGGGGCGCGGCAAAGGCGCTCGCCTCCCAGGGCGCTGAAGTCGCGCTCACCTATCAGGGCGAGGCGTTCGGTCGTCGCGTCAAGCCATTGGCCGAGGAGCTAGGCACCGGCCTGACGATCCCCTGTGACGTCGAGGACATCGCGTCCGTCGACGCGGTCTTCGAGACCCTGAAGAAACGCTGGGGCACCATCGACTTCCTCGTGCATGCCATCGCCTTTTCCGACAAGAGCGAGCTCAAGGGCCTCTACGCCGATACCACGCGGGAAAACTTCTCGCGCACCATGCTGATTTCCTGCTTCTCCTTCACCGAGATCGCCCGCCGCGCGGTCGACATCATGGAGAACGGCGGCTCGCTGGTGACCCTCACCTATGGCGGCTCGACGCACGTCATGCCGAACTACAATGTCATGGGCGTCGCAAAGGCGGCGCTGGAGGCGTCGGTCCGCTATCTCGCAGCCGATTTCGGTCCGCGCAACATCCGCGTCAACGCGGTCTCGGCCGGCCCGGTGCGCACGCTGGCCGGGGCCGGGGTTTCGGACGCGCGCCTGATGTTCAACTACCAGCGCCGCAATGCGCCCATGCGTCGCAACGTGACCATCCAGGAGGTCGGCGGCGCAGTGCTCTACCTCTTGTCGGATCTGGCGAACGGCGTCACCGGCGAAATTCACTTCGTCGATTCGGGCTACAACATCATGTCGATGCCGGCGCTCGACGAGCTCAAGGCGCAGGAGCGTCGCGCGGTGTTCGTCGAGGGTGAGGAGATCGACGAGGTCGAGGGCAAGTAACGGTCCGCGTCGGCAGCCGAGCAGCAGAGGCCTTCCTTTGCGACTCTACCGAACCATGTTCAGTGCCTCGGCCGCGGGAACGGCCTGGGACACGAGGAATCCTTGTCCGAGCGGGCAGCCGAGGCTTTCAAGAAGCCGCCGCTGATCTTCCGTTTCGATACCTTCCGCCGTCACCGTCATCTTCAGCGCCTTGGCCATCGCGATGATCATCCGCAGGACCTGCCGCTGCCGGGGCGCGGCCGCCCCCGGCTGAACCAGGCTGCGGTCGATCTTCAGGTTGCTGAAGGAACACGACGTCAGCAAGGCCAGATTGGAATAGCCCGCGCCGAAGTCGTCGAGCGCCAGTTGCACTCCGGCCGTGCGCAGCAGATCCAGCATTCGTTGCGCGTTGTCGATATGCAGCGTCGGCGCCGTTTCGGTCACCTCGATCTGGAGGCGGCTTGGCTGGAAGCCGGCCCGCTCGGCGATATCGACAAGCTTCGGCACCCACTGCGCACCGGCCCGCTCCAGTTGCGAGGGACTGATGTTGAAGGACAAAAGAACGTCGTCGGGCCATAGGCGGGCGTCACGACAGGCGCGGTCGAGCAGTTGTTCGGACAGGGTCTCGGCCAGACCGCAATGCTCGGCCGCCGGAAAGAAGATCGCCGGAGAAACCGATTGTCCGTCCGGCTTGCGCCAGCGCGCCAGGGCCTCGAACGCGCGAATGCGAAAGGTCCTGATCTCGAAGATCGGCTGATAGCACAGGCCGATCTCCTTGCGCTCGACCGCCCGCTCCAGCTGCCGCCGGCATTCCGCCGGCGGTTCATCCAGGACCGGCTGCAAGCAATCGCAGGTCGGCGGCTCTTTGCCGACGGGCTTCGTTTCGACCTGTTCGGTCGGGTGACTGCGCATGATACCCCCCATAGCCATGAAGGTCGCCCAGTCCTGCGCCATCGCACTACCGCGAGGCAGGCATTCAGGGTTGCTCATAACCTTCCTCCATTGCCTGATGGTCCAAGTCCGATGGTCGTTTCCTTGGACAACACTCCGGCCAATTCCGGAATTGCCGACCTGCCGGCGAGGATCCTTTTCCCAGTAAAGCTATGGTTCGACATTCGAGCGGTTCGTGTTTCATGAACGAAGCTCAGTTGCCATCGCCCTCCCCAGGGCGCCACAGCACGACGAGTCCAAGGCCGCAGACAAGGCGATAATTTAGCCAGGAGACAAAAAGTTTCTGTAGACTTAGATTTATAGTTAACAAAAAATTACTTTGGTTGACGCAAAGTCACGTCCGTATTTTCGAGATTGAATTCTTCTGCCCGAATAACCGAGTTGTTTAGGGTAGAAAAACCCGGCGGATTTCGGAGGCGACCCGCATTGGGCGTTCCAGGGCCGGCAAATGGCCGCACTCGGCCAGGACGGACAGCTCGGAATCGGGGATCGCCGAAGCCATCCGGCGCGCTTCCGATGGATCGGAAAACACGTCCTTCTCTCCCCACAGGAGCAGCGTCCGACAGGCGATCCGTTCGAGATCCGCCGTTCGGTCGGGCCGCGTCGCCAGGGCGGCGCTCTGGTTCAAGAAAACCTCGGGCGAAACCGAGCGGGCCATCGCGCGGAAGGCATCCGCGGCGGCCTCGCCGCGTTTTTCCGATTCGAACACGATGGTCCGTGCCATGGTCTCCAGCAGGTCGTCGAGCCGACCCTGGTCGACCGCCCGGCGCCGTTCCTCGTAGACCTGTGAACCGGCTGGAGCTGACGCTCCCGCGCCCATCACCAGCAGTCCCGACACGCGCTCGGGCGCCGCAAGAGCGACCTCGCGCGCCACGTGGCCGCCGAAGGACGTGCCGGCCAGGATGAAAGGCTTGGACGGCGTCGCTTTCAGCACGGCATCGACGCACTCCGCCATAGTCGGTGCGGACGGAACCACGACTTGGCAGTCGAAGCCGCCGCGCAGCAGCTCGATCAGCTCCGTGTAGAGCCGTTCGTCACAGGCCAGGGCTGGGATCAGGACCATCTGCATGGCCCCGATATTTACGGAGCCAAGGCCGGGCGGCAAGGGTCAGCGGAACCAGGAGAAGGGCGGAAACAAAAACGAGGCAGGAGCGCGTAGCCCCTGCCCCGTTCAATCGGGATCGATGAGATGGCCGCTCAGGCGGCCGACTCTTCCTTGTCCTTCTTGACCTCCTCGCCGGTCTCCTGATCGACGACCTTCATCGACAGGCGGACCTTGCCGCGCTCGTCGAAGCCCATCAGCTTGACGAAGACCTTGTCGCCTTCCTTGACCACGTCGGTGGTCTTGGCGACGCGCTCGGAGGCGAGCTGCGAAATGTGGACGAGGCCGTCACGCGAACCGAAGAAGTTGACGAACGCGCCGAACTCCATGGTCTTGACCACGGTACCCTCGTAGATCTCGCCCACTTCCGGCTCGGCCACGATCGAGTGGATCCACTTCTTCGCCGCCTCGATCTCCTTGCCCGAGGCGGAGGCGATCTTCACCGTGCCGTCGTCCTCGATGTTGATCTTGGCGCCCGTCTTTTCGACGATCTCGCGGATCACCTTGCCGCCGGAGCCGATCACGTCGCGGATCTTGTCGACGGGGACCATCATCACTTCGATGCGCGGTGCGAACTCGCCGAGTTCGGCGCGGCTTTCCGACAGCGCCTTGGACATCTCGCCGAGGATGTGCAGACGGCCGCCCTTGGCCTGGTCGAGGGCGACCTTCATGATCTCCTCGGTGATGCCCTGGATCTTGATGTCCATCTGCAGCGAGGTCACGCCTTCCGACGTGCCGGCCACCTTGAAGTCCATGTCGCCGAGATGATCCTCGTCGCCGAGAATGTCGGAGAGCACCGCGAAGCGCTCGTCTTCCTTGATCAGCCCCATGGCGATGCCCGCCACCGGACGGCCCAGCGGAACGCCCGCATCCATCAGCGCCAGCGAGGTGCCGCAGACGGTCGCCATCGAGGACGAGCCGTTCGACTCGGTGATCTCGGAGACCGCGCGCAACGTATAGGGGAACTGCTCCTTGGCCGGCAGCATCGGATGGATGGCGCGCCAGGCGAGTTTGCCGTGACCGATCTCGCGGCGACCCGGCGAGCCCATGCGGCCCGTCTCACCGACCGAGAACGGCGGGAAGTTGTAGTGCAGAAGGAAGGTTTCCTTGTAGGTGCCGGTCAGCGCGTCGACGAACTGCTCGTCCTCGCCGGTGCCGAGCGTGGCCACCACCATCGCCTGGGTTTCGCCGCGGGTGAACAGCGCCGAGCCATGGGTGCGCGGCAGGATGCCGACCTCGGCGACGATCGGGCGAACCGTCTTCAGGTCGCGGCCGTCGATCCGGCTGCCGGTGTCGAGGATGTTCCAGCGGACGATCTTGGCCTGCAGGTGCTTGAACACCGTGCCGACCTGCTCCTTGGACCACTTGGTCTCCTCGGCGCCCTCCGGCAGGAAGTGGCCCGTCACCTTGGCCTTGACCGCGTCGACGGAGGCATAGCGCTGCTGCTTGTCGGTGATCTTGTAGGCGTCGCGCAGCTCGCCCTCGACCAGGCCGAGCATTTCGCTCTCGAGTGCCGAAAGGTCGTCGAGCGTGTGCTCGCGCGGCTCCTTGGCGGTGTGCTCGGCAAGCTTGATGACCGCGTCGATGACCGGCTGGAAGCCCTTATGGCCGAACATCACGGCGCCGAGCATGATGTCCTCGGGCAGCTCCTGCGCTTCCGACTCCACCATCAGCACCGCTTCATCGGTGCCGGCGACGACGAGGTCGAGCTTCGATTCCGCCATCTCGTCGACATGCGGATTGAGCTTGTACTCGCCGTTGATGTAGCCGACGCGGGCGCCGCCGATCGGGCCCATGAAGGGCACGCCGGACAAGGTCAGAGCGGCGGAGGCCGCCACCATCGCGAGCACGTCCGGATTGTTCTCCAGATCATGCTGCAGCACGGTGATGATCACCTGGGTGTCGTTCTTGTAGCCTTCGGCGAAGAGCGGACGGATCGGCCGGTCGATCAGGCGCGAGATCAGCGTCTCGGACTCCGACGGACGGCCCTCGCGCTTGAAATAGCCGCCGGGGATCTTGCCGGCTGCAAACGCCTTTTCCTGATAGTTGACGGTCAGCGGAAAGAAGTCGAAGCCGGGCTTCGGCTGCTTTTCCGACACGACGGTCGCCAGCACCGTGGTCTCGCCGTAGCTGGCCAGCACTGCGCCGTCGGCCTGGCGGGCCACCTTGCCCGTCTCCAACGTCAGCTTGCGGCCGGCCCAGTCGATTTCCACTTTGTGAGAATTGAACATATCGTTGCCTCATCATGGCCCGTCGGCGACATCGCCTGACGGGACGTTTCGGGTCGACCCAACCGCGCCATGGGCAAGACAACCGGATGCTTCGGGCTCTGTGCTCCGAGAGACCGATCGGACGATGATGTCCCATCGAAAATCCCGCGGACGGGAAGCATCCGGCAATCCTGCCCCATGACCGTTCGGGTCGTATTGGGCGGGGGATCCGGCCGGTTCGAACCGCCTCCCCCATCTACACTGCGGCAGCAGGCGCGATCCGGCCGATCAGCCTCCGCGCCATTGCCTCGTTTCCTGCATGATCCGCCCGAAAAGTCCGCGACTTCGCGGGTTCATGCTTCATGTTTTGACACGATCCGGTCCGGATGCCGGACAAATTTTCGAGATCGTGCGGCGTGTCCGGCAACATGAACCCCGCCGGACCGATCGGTATCGGCCTTCATAGCCGAAAGCGGCCCGGCGAGGACGCAAGCCTTCGCCGGGCCGGGGTGATCTAGCGGCGCAGTCCGAGACGGCCGATGAGATCGGTATAGCGCGGCTGTTCCTTGGCCTTCAGATAGTCCAGGAGGCGGCGGCGCTGCGAAACGAGCTTCAGAAGACCCCGACGAGAATGGTTGTCCTTCTTGTGAGTCTTGAAGTGCTCGGTCAGATTGGCGATGCGCTCGGTCAGGATGGCGACCTGGACCTCGGGCGAACCGGTGTCGCCTTCCTTGGTCGCATATTCCTTGAGCAGCTCGGCCTTACGCTCGGGCGTGATCGACATCGCACGGTCCCTTTCTTGTCTTGGGAGGGTTCGGGTCGCCCACAGCCGGGATGTCGTCCAGCCAGGGCCATCATACGGCGCGGCAGGCTCGCTGCGGCGCTCGGCCGCCATATAGGCGAAAACGCAACCGATTACCAGCCACTTCGCAGGCTCTGAGAATCACCGCAACCCCAGCGCTTGCCGGGATCGCGGCGCATGGTGCCCTAGATCCAGCGCCGCCTGCGGAAATAGGCCAGCAGGCCGATGCCGATCGCCGCCATCACCGCGAGCGCGATCGGATAGCCGTAGCGCGACTGGGTGAGCGGCATGTTCCAGTCGGACATGTCGGGATTGAAGTTCATGCCCCAGAGCCCCGCCAGAAAGCCGAGCGGAATGAAGATCGCCGAGATCACCGTCAGCAGATTGACGACTTCGTTGGTGCGCGCCGCCGACAGCGTCATGTGCAGGTCGATCAGACCCGACACCGTGTCGCGATAGGTGTCGTTGAGGTCGATGAGCTGATCCGCATGATCCCGGATATCGGCGAAATAGACCTTGGTGTCGTCGCGCAGCCAGCGCCGGTCGAGGCGCAGCAGGACGCCGATGGCATCGCGCGTCGGCCTGAGCCAGCGCTTCAGCCCGAGCATATCCCGCCGCATGGCGTGCAATTCCGGCACCTGGATCGCGTCGACGTCCTCGAATATCTCGTCCTCCACCGCCTCGATCCGCGCTCCGTGTCTATCCACAACGGAGAAATAGGCGTCGACCACGGCATCGATCAGCGCATAGGCGAGATAGTCGGCGTTGCCGGCATGAAGCCGCGGCGCGCCCCTGGCGATGCGCTCGCGCACCGGCTGAAAGCTGTCGCCCGGCCGTTCCTGGAAGGTTAGGACGAAGCCGTCGCCGAAGAACAGCGAGAGCTGTTCACCCTGCCCGTCGCCGTCCAGCATCCGCACGACGACATAGGCGTGGTCGTCATAGGCATCGCATTTCGGCCGCTGGTCGGTGTTGACCACGTCTTCCATCGCCAGGACATGGAGACCGAAGGCCTCGCCGATCCGCCGGATCGTTGCCACGTCGGCCAGTCCGGCGCAGTCGAGCCAAAACAGCGGCCAGTCGCCCCGCCGCGAGAGCGCCTCGCCGAGCGATACGTCGACGAGCATTTCGCAGCGCCCGCTGCCGAGGCCGGCGACCGAAAGACGCGTGCGATGCGCCTCGGGATCGGCGACGAGTTGGCCGGGCGCCGATCCGACCGGAGACCGCTTGGCCTTCGATCGCTTTTCGTGACGCCCGCGAGCCCCTACGGCCGCCCCGCCGGCCTCGTCGTCGAAGTGTCGCTTATGACGAGAGCCGGCCGTCGCGCGATGCCTGGTCTCTACCGGCTCCGGGTCGCTCATCCGGCCCCGCCGAAGACGCGCTTGGGCTTGAACGAACCCTGCTCGATCGCCCCCAGAGCCACCAGCCGACCGCCTTCCGTCGCCATCGCCTCCTCGCAGAAGGCCGGCGCGTCGCGGCCGCGCAGCAGCACCGGATTGCCCTGGCGTACGCGGCCGGCCTGCTCACCCGTCAGAGTGACCTCGTAGAGGTCGTCGAGCGCAGCCACCGGGTCGAGCAGATATTCGTCGAGAGGCGCGAAATCGACGACGCGCGCCCTCGCGCCCGCTTCCGCGGCTTCCGCATCCAGCGCTTCGCGGCCTTCGTCGGCGGCCGTCTCCAGTTCGTCGAGCGGCACCATCTCGTCTTCCTCGAAGCCGGCGACGGACAGTCGCCGGAGGTCGATGACATGGCCGAAGCAGCCGAGATCGCGACCGAGATCGCGCGCCAGCGCCCGCACATAGGTGCCCTTGCCGCACTCCGCCTCGAACACGGCGGTGTCGGCCTCCGGGCATTCCAGCAGGTCGAGCTGATGAACCACGACGGTGCGCGCGGCGATCTCCACCGCCTCGCCGCCGCGCGCCAGGTCGTAGGCGCGCTCGCCGGCGATCTTGACGGCCGAGAACTGCGGCGGCACCTGTTCGATCTCGCCGACATAGGCCGTCAGCGCCGCGCGGATATCGTCTTCGGCCGGGCGATTGTCCGAGGTCCGGATCGCTTCGCCCTCGGTATCGTCGGTGGTGGTCTCCACGCCCCAGCGCACCGTGAAGCGATAGACCTTACGGCCGTCCATGACGAAGGGCACCGTCTTGGTGGCATCGCCCAGGGCGATCGGCAGCATGCCGGAGGCCAGCGGATCGAGCGTGCCGGCGTGGCCGGCTTTCTGGGCGAAATAGAGCCGCTTGATCTTCGCGACGGCATCGGTGGACCCGAGCCCCTTGGGCTTGTCCAGCACGACCCAGCCCGAAATCGGACGTCCCTTCGGCTTCTTGCCGCGGCGCGCCATCACTCTTCTCCTTCTGCGTCGTCGGCGTCGTCATGATCGAGGTCGCGCGCCACCTCGGGCGAGCGCAACAGCGCCTCGATCCTGGCAAAATTGTCGAACGACTCGTCTTCCCGGAAGCGGAGCTCCGGCATCGACTTCATCTGCTTCAGCGCCGGCGTGAGGCGCCCGCGGATGAAGCGGGCGTGGCGGTTCAGCGCCGTGACGTAGGGCTCGACGTCGGTCTGTCCGAGCACCGTGACATAGGCGGTTGCGATTTTGAGATCGGGTGACATCCGCACTTCCGAAACCGTCACCAATGCGCCCTCGAGAGCCGGATCGGCAATGTCCTGGCGCTGCAGCAGTCCGGCGAGCGCATGGCGCACCGTCTCACCGACGGCCAGTTGGCGTTGCGACGGACCTTTCCGTTCACGTCCCGTCATTGCGAAGCCTGTCTCCTATTCGTCACGGTCTCTGGCCTAAACTTGGAACACGACTGTTTCCGGTAAGCCCGGTGAATTAGCGTCGTCGTCTCCGAACTATCGATTCGCTTCATCCAGCCGCCTCAAGGTCATGCTCAAATTCAATTTTCGTAGCGTCGCAGCGCTCTGCGTTGCGACCGCCGCTCTTTTCGTCGCTCCACCGTCTCAGGCTGGGGATCGCACCCTGTTCGGCGACTTCGGCGTCGTCGGCAAGAATGCCGACCGCTGGGAAGCCCGTTTGGGGATCGCCTCATACGACACCGGCGTCTTCTCGCACAAGGCGTTCGACGGCGTGGTCGTCAACGGCGAAATTCTCGCCCCATCGCCCGACTTCCTGTACGGGCTCGGATCGCCCCGTCCCTATGTCGGCTTCGACGCCGCGATCGCCGACGATCCGGTCCACTTCTTCTACACCGGACTGAACTGGGAGACCTACTTCACCGACCGGCTCTATCTCTCCAACAGCCTCGGCGGCGCCATCCACACGGCCGACAAGCTGGAACACCCCGACGGCGACTACAAGGCGCTCGGCTGTCGCGCCTTGTTCCATCTCGGCATTGGCGTCGGCTACGACCTGACCCGCGACGTCACCGCCCAGCTCTATGCCGACCACTTCTCCAACGCCGATTTGTGCGACAAGAACAATGGAGCGGAATCCGCCGGCATCAGGGTCGGCTATCGGTTCTGACGATTCGCGGCGGTCTCGGTCCGCTCAAACACGAAACGGCCGAAGCGACGCTCCCGTCCTTGCGGATCATCTCGCAACAAACCGGTGGGCGAAATGCCTCAGCGACCGTGCGTGCAGACATCGGGACGCCGTCAGGCACCGGCCCGCCGGCCGCCCTCAACCGCATCGATAAACTGCCCGGCACTCATTCTCGCTCCCAGCGCTCGCTTGGGAAGGATCACGGCCTGCATGTCGTTGACCCACAGAAGGATGTGATTGCGCCGATCGTCGACTTTGGTGATCGAGCCATCATTCAACTGGGTCTCGATGCCGCCACCTTCGATGCGCACCGAGGTCTCGGTCAACTCAAGCGTCACGTCGGCGTCGCCAAGCCGCTGTCGCCGGAAGGCCCGCTTGACGTAGAGCCAGTAGAGCGACGGTGCGGAGAAGGCGAGCGCCGCCCCGGCGGAGAGCGTGATCACGATCCATAGGCCCGCAGATTGGTCGACGACGACGATCGCGGCGATCAGCAACGCCAGATCGGCAACCCCAAGCCCATACCAGAGCCAACGCGACGGCTGCCCGAAATGCCGACGCAATCCGCGCGCGTTGATCAGCGCGGCATAGTCCTCCACCGTCAGCCGATAGGTAAAGCGCATCGTGCGCTCTCCATCCGAGCCGACGGCGGTTGACACGGCGACCCCGGCCGAATTTTCGGCCGGCGCCGGCTACAGCGTCCGCGCGACGTGCTCGACCCGGAAGGCTTCGATGACGTCGCCCTCGCGGATGTCCTCGTAGTTGGCGAACGCCATGCCGCACTCCTGACCGCCCGGCACTTCGGCGACTTCGTCCTTGAAGCGCTTCAGCGTCTTCAGCGTGCCCTCGTGGATCACAACGTGGTCGCGAATCAGGCGCACGCCCGCTCCACGCTCCACCTTGCCCTCGGTGACGCGGCAGCCTGCGACCTTGCCGACCTTGGTGATGTTGAACACCTCGAGGATCTCGGCATTGCCGAGGAAGGTCTCGCGCCGCTCCGGCGAGAGCAGGCCCGACATCGCCGCCTTCACGTCATCCACGAGGTTGTAGATGATGTTGTAGTAGCGGATCTCGATGCCTTCGCGTTCGGCCGCGTCGCGCGCCTGCTTGTTGGCGCGGACGTTGAAGCCGATGATCGCCGCGTTCGAGGCGGCGGCCAGCGACACGTCGGACTCGGTGATGGCACCGGCGCCCGAATGGACGACGTTGGCGCGCACCTCGTCGGTGCCGAGCTTGTCCAGAGCGCCCTGAATGGCCTCGACGGAGCCCTGCACATCGCCCTTGATCAGCAACGGGAACTCTTTCAGCCCCGTATCCTGAAGCTGCGACATCATCTGCTCCAGCGAGCCGCGCTGACCGGCCGACTTGGCGACGGCCTTCTCGCGCGCCAGACGCTGGCGATATTCCGCGATCTCGCGAGCCCGGCCTTCGTTCTCGACCACGGCAAAGCGGTCGCCGGCCTGCGGCGTTCCTTGCAGGCCGAGCACCTCGACCGGCGTCGCCGGCCCGGCGTCCTTCATCTGCTCGCCGCGATCGTTGACCAGGGCGCGCACGCGGCCCCACTCGTCGCCGGCCACGATGATGTCGCCCTGCTTGAGCGTACCGGCCTGAACGAGCACGGTGGCGACCGGACCCCGGCCGCGATCGAGTTGAGCCTCGATGACGACACCTTCGGCGGTCCGTTCGGGATCAGCCTTGAGTTCCAGCACCTCGGCCTGCAGCAGGATGGCCTCCAGCAGCCTGTCGAGATTGGTGCCTTTCAGCGCGGAGACCTCGACGTCCAGCACCTCGCCGCCCATCGACTCCACGAAGACCTCGTGCTGCAGCAGCTCGGTGCGGACCTTCTGCGGATTGGCCGAAGGCTTGTCGACCTTGTTGATCGCCACGATGATCGGCACACCCGCCGCCTTGGCGTGATTGATCGACTCGATCGTCTGCGGCATGACGCTGTCGTCGGCAGCCACCACCAGGATCGCGATGTCGGTCGCCTGGGCGCCACGGGCGCGCATCGCCGTGAAGGCGGCGTGGCCGGGCGTGTCGATGAAGGTGATCTTCTGACCGTTCTGCTCGACCTGGTAGGCGCCGATATGCTGGGTGATGCCGCCGGCTTCGCCGGAGACGACGTTGGCATGGCGGATCGCATCGAGCAGCGACGTCTTGCCGTGGTCGACATGCCCCATGATGGTGACGACCGGAGGCCGCGACATCATCTTTTCCGGGTTGTCGGCCACGTTGAAGATGCCCTCCTCCACGTCGGAGGCAGCGACACGCTTGACGGTATGGCCGAATTCGCCGGCGATGAGCTCGGCCAGATCCGCATCGATGATGTCGCCCGGCTTCATCATCTGGCCCTGCTGCATCAGGAACTTGATGACGTCGACGGCGCGCTCCGACATGCGGCCCGCGAGTTCTTGAATGGTAATGGTTTCAGGCAGAATCACTTCGCGAGAAATCTTCTCTCTGGGCTGGCTCTGCTGCGAGCGTTTGAATTTTTCCTGACGACGCCGGATCGACGACAGCGAGCGGCTGCGCCCGCCTTCTTCCGACGTCAGCGCCTTGTCGAGCGTCAACTTGCCGCGACGACGGTCGTCGTCGCCGGTGCGCGTCCGGGTAGGCTTTGGCGTTTCGACCCGCGGCGCGCCACGACGCGCGCCCGCCGGACCACGACTGGCGCGACCGGCCGCCTCTTCTTCGTCGGCTTCCACGCGCCGGCCGCGCGGCGCGGCGCGGACCGCGGAGCGAGCGGCGGCGTCTTCGGCCGGAGGAGCATCCTGTCGACGCGTCGACTCATCTTCCGCCTTGCGGCGCGCGGCGGCTTCCGCCTCGAGGCGCGCAGACTCTTCCGCCTGACGACGCTCGCTTTCCTCACGCTCGCGGATACGGCGCTCTTCGTCGGCGATGCGACGGGCCTCGGCCTCCTGGAACAGACGACGGTCTTCCGCCTCACGCTGCTTGGCAAGCTCCAGCGCACGCCGGCGCGCATCCATTTCACGCGACGACAGATCACTGAGCACGGCACCGCGCGGCGTCCGTCCGGAAGACGACCCGGACCGGCGATCGTCGCGCCCACCCGAGCGCTGCGACGGACCGCCCTGGCGGCCGGGCTGTTGTCCCGGCCGGCCCGACTGACCGGATGCGCCACCACGATTGGTGGAGGATCCCCGGTTGTCGGCGCCAGCGGCCGGCGCAGGCCGGCTGCTGGCCTGCGGCGCGGGAGCCGACGGCTTCGGCGTCTCCACCCGGGCTTCTGCCTTCGGAGCGGGAGCCGGAGCCGGCTCAGGGGCCTTGGCGACCGGCGCCACGGGCTCTTCCTTCGGCGCAGCAGGAGCCGGTTCAGGAGCCTTGGCCTCGACAGAAGGTGCAACGGGAGCGGGCTCGGCCGGCTTCTCACTCACCGGCTGGGACGGAGCGGCCGGCGGCGAAGCCGTGGGCTGCGCCGGCTGCGGCGCGGGCCGCGCTTCGGCGCTCACCGGGGCGGCCGGCGTCGGGGCCGGGCGTGGGGCCGGCGGCGTCGGCTGAGGCGCGCGCGGCGCCGCAGCCGCCGGAGCGGCCTCCTTCGGCTCTTCCGGCCGGCTGATCCGACGCTTCTTGGTTTCAACGACGACGTTCTTCGTCCGACCGTGCGAGAAGTTCTGCCGCACGGTGGACTGCTCGACCCCACCACGCTTCAAAGTCAGCGTCTTCTTCGTGCTCACGCTCAGCGTCTTGTCGTCGCCGGATTTCGTATCACTCATTCCGCTTCCGCTTCCTGCGCGGGACGTCGCCCGCACCCACCAGTCTCGTCGGCGGGGCGTTCACCCCGATAATTCGAGAGCGCTTCCAGGCGCCTCAGAAGAGCAGCGCCTGCATCGCCGGCAAGGACCGCTGCATGTATCACATTATCTCCGCCCAAGGCCAAACCCATTTCGTCCGAGGTTAACACCCGGAACGCTGGGATCGCCCCGCCGGAGGAGGCTGCCGCCCGGCGGGCCGCCTCCATCTTTCGTATGCCGTCCGGCGCCGCATCGCTCGCATGGAGCACAGCGCGCGCCTTGCCCGACCGGATAGCCGCGTCGACCTTGGCCGCGCCGGTCACCAGTTGACCGGCCTTGCGGGCCAGCCCCAGAGATCCCGCGACACCGCGGCGAAGCAGATCATCGACCTCGGCCCCCAGCGTCGGACTTGCCTTGACCTCGGCCTTCAGCGCTCGCCCGAAAAGCTTGCGCTTGACGGCGAGATCGACCGCCTCTCGGCGGGCTTCCACATGGGCGCCACGGCCCGGCAGCCGGCGCTTCAGGTCAGGCACCACGGCCCCGTCCGGCCCGGCCACGAACCGGATCAGGGCCTCCGCAGGATAACGCTCACGCGAGACGATGCACATCCGCCCGTTCAAGCCGTCAACCTCTTCCGGCTCCTGAGCCATCGGCCCACCGCCCAATCAGACGGCCTCCGCCTCCTCTGCCTGTTCCTCGGTCTCCGGCTCCGCCAGATCCTCCTCAGTGATCCAGCCCGCCTTGAGGCGCGCCTGAATGATCATCGCCTCGGCATCGGCCCGGCTCAGCTCGAACGGCGACAATGTGCCGGCATACCGCTTGACTTCGCCGTCCTTGCGCTCGCTCCAGCCGACCAGATCGTCGACGGCGCAGCCCGCGAAATCCTCGATCGACTTGATGTCGTCCTCGCCAAGGGCCACCAGCATGGCAGTGGTCAGGCCATCGATCTCGCGCAGTTCGTCGGCCACGCCCAGGTCCTGGCGCTTGGCGTCGAGCTCGGCCTCGAGACGATCCAGATAAGCCTTCGCACGGCTCTGGATCTCCTCGCCCATCTCCTCGTCGAAGCCCTCGATCGAGGCGACCTCGTCGGCATCGACATACGCCACCTCCTCGACAGTCGCAAACCCTTCGGAGGCGAGCACCTGCCCGACCATCTCGTCGACGTTGAGCGCTTCCATGAACAGTTCGGAGCGTTCGACGAATTCTTTCTGGCGCCGCTCCGACTCTTCCTGCTCGGTCAGAATGTCGATGTCCCAGCCGGTCAGCTGCGAGGCGAGGCGCACGTTCTGGCCGCGCCGGCCGATGGCCAGAGACAATTGGTCATCGGGAACGACGACTTCAATGCGCTCGGCGTCCTCGTCGAGCACCACCTTCGAGACCTCGGCCGGCTGCAACGCGTTGACCAGGAAGGAGGCCGCGTCCGGCGACCAGGGAATGATGTCGATCTTCTCGCCCTGAAGTTCTCCGACGACGGCTTGCACACGCGAGCCACGCATGCCGACACAGGCGCCGACCGGATCGACGGAGGAATCACGCGAGACCACGGCGATCTTGGCGCGCGAACCGGGATCGCGGGCCACCGACTTGATCTCGATGATGCCGTCGTAGATCTCCGGCACTTCCATGGTGAAGAGCTTCGCCATGAACTGCGGATGGGTGCGCGACAGGAAGATCTGCGGACCGCGCTGCTCGCGCCGCACGTCATAGACATAGGCGCGCACGCGGTCGCCATAGCGGAACAGTTCGCGCGGGATCTGCTCGTCGCGGCGGATGATGCCCTCGCCACGACCCAGATCGACGATGACGTTGCCGTATTCGACACGTTTGACCGTGCCGTTGACGATCTCGCCGACGCGATCGCGGAATTCCTCGTACTGGCGGTCGCGCTCGGCCTCGCGCACCTTCTGCACGATCACCTGCTTGGCCGACTGCGCGGCGATGCGGCCAAAATCCATCGGCGGCAGCTGCTCGGCGATGAAATCGCCGGGCTCGGCGTCGGGATTCTTGTCGCGCGCCAGATCCAGATAGATCTGCGTGGCCGGATCCTCGACGTCCTCGACCACTTCGAGCAGCCGCTGCAGCTTGATCTCGCCGGTCTTGGAATTGATGTCGACCCGGATGTTCGTCTCCTGGCCGTAGCGCGAGCGCGCCGCCTTCTGGATCGCGTCGGCCATGGCCGCCACGACGATCTCGCGGTCAATCGACTTTTCCCGCGCGACGGCATCTGCGATCTGCAGAAGCTCGAGCCGGTTCGCACTGACTGCCATACGTCATCTCCTCATCGGGCCTCGAAGCGGCAGACGCTCGTATCCGGCCCTGATCTTCCGTTTTGTCGCGAAGACGCGCCCGCTCCGATCGGCGAGCGACGGATGTCCTGCGACAACGCTAGTGCAACGATCCGCCCATGGCCGGATCGTCGAGATTGCGCCCCTTGCGCGCTGCCTTCTCCGCCTTCAGCGCGGCCTCGACCAATTCGTCCGTCAGGACGAGGCGGGCCTCGCCGATCGCTTCGAAGGGAATGTCCACCACGGTCTCCTCGCCATAGGCGGGTCGATCCCGTTCCAGTCGGATCGTCTGGCCTTCGACCGCCACCACCTTGCCGCGGAAACGCTTGCGGCCGTTGAGCAGCCGATTGGTCTCGAGCTTCAAAAGATGCCCGGCCCACGCCTCGAAATCGGATCGCCGCACCAGCGGCCGATCGATACCGGGGGACGAGACCTCGAGGTGGTAGGCGCCGTCGATCGGGTCTTCGACGTCGAGCACCGGCGAAATGCCGCGGCTTGCCGCCTCGCAGTCCTCGATCGACATCGTGCCGTCCGGCCGCTCGGCCATGATCTGGAGCGTCCGGCCGTTCATCTGCGACAGCCGGACCCGGACCAGCCGGTAGCCCAGTTGCCGCAGCGCCGGCGCCACGATCTCGGCGACCCGGCCCGCCAGGCCATCTTCAACGATGATGCGTTGATCCTCGCCCGTCACGTTTTCTCGTCCGTTGGGTTTCTGACGCTCGATGCACTGTCATTTGCGTCCCACGATGCGAGCCAAGCTTCCGTCAGTCGCGCCGACCGGCACTTTGCCAAGCCCAAGTAACAAAAAAGAGCGGGACCGGGTGGACCCACTCTCTCGATTGCATCGTAGAGAACTTGGTTTCTATATACGCCGGTTCTTCGTCCGCTTCAACCCAGCTGTCGACGGATCGCTCAGTCGTTGCCATGGACACGGCGCCGAAACGTCAGATAGGCCGGGACACGGCCCTCGCGCAGCGCCTTGGCTTCATATCGTGTGCCGGGCCATCCGGAATAGGGTTCGCGCCAATCCGACGGGCGCCGCGCCGTCCAGGCGAAATCGGGGTGGTCGCGGCAGTGAAGAAGGGTCCAGTCGACGTAGCCGTCGATGTCGGAGGCGAACCGGAAAAGCCCGCCCGGCTTCAGCACCCGCGCCAACCGGTCGAGATTGGCCCGGCCGACGAAGCGGCGCTTCCAGTGGCGGCGTTTTGGCCAGGGGTCGGGATAGAGGAGATCGACCCGCTCCAGACAGGCGTCCGGCAGCCGATCCAGAAGCAGCGTGACGTCGTCATGAAACAGCCGCAGATTGGCGAGCGGCCTCTCTTCGACCGCCGCCAGCATCTTGCCCATGCCGTTGACGAACGGTTCGGCACCGATGAAACCGATATGCGGCTGGCGCGAGGCTTCGGCGAAGAGGTGCTCGCCACCGCCGAAGCCGATTTCCAGGCGGACGGACTCGACCGAAGCCGAAAACAGCGCCTTCGGGCTTGCGAGTTCCGGCGCGTCGAGGTCGATACGATAGCGCGGCAGCAGCGTCTCGAAGAGCCCGGCCTGATGCGGGCGGAGTTTCGGCCCTTTGCGGCGCCCGAAAAAAGCTTCGCGCGCTCTGGTGGGATGAGGCATGTCCCGCTCGCTCGTTGCGCCCTTCGAGACGGACGCGGCGCGCTGGCCGCCTCCGTCCGTCCCGGGCCGGGGGCCGGTCCGGGCGCGGCCGTCGCCGCGCGGCCTTGATCGTCAGTCCGGAACGATCCGGTGCTTCAGGCCGAAACCGCGGCCTTGATCTCGCGCGTCAGATCCGTGCGCTCCCAGGAGAACGAACCGTCGCGGCCCGCCTTGCGGCCGAAATGGCCGTAGGCCGAGGTCTTGGCGTAGATCGGCCGGGTCAGTTGCAGATGCTCGCGAATGCCGCGCGGCGTCAGGTCCATGACCTCGCGCAGAGCCTTCTCCAGCTTGTCCTCGGCAACGGTGCCGGTGCCGTGCAGGTCGACATAGATCGACAGCGGTTCAGCGACGCCGATGGCATAGGACAGCTGGATCGTGCAGCGCTCGGCGAGCTTCGCGGCGACGACGTTCTTGGCCAGGTAGCGCGCCGCATAGGCGGCCGAGCGGTCCACCTTGGTCGGGTCCTTGCCCGAGAAGGCGCCACCGCCGTGCGGCGCCGCGCCACCATAGGTGTCGACGATGATCTTGCGCCCCGTGAGACCGGCATCGCCGTCGGGGCCGCCGATCACGAACTTGCCGGTCGGATTGACGTGCCAGACGCAGGTGTCGGCGATCTTGAGATCGGCCAGCACTTCGCGGATGAACGGCTCGACGATGCGGCGCACGTCCTCCGACGTCAATTCGGCATCGACATGCTGCGTCGACAGGACCAGCGAAACGACCTCGGCCGGCTTGCCGTCCTCGTAGCGGATGGTCACCTGGCTCTTGGCGTCGGGACCGAGCTTTGCGGCTTCGCCCTCGCCGTCCTTGCGCGCCTTGGCCAGGCGCTCCAGGATCTTGTGGGCGTAATAGATCGGCGCCGGCATCAGCTCCGGGGTCTCGCGGCAGGCGTAGCCGAACATGATGCCCTGGTCGCCGGCGCCCTCGTCCTTGTTGCCCGCCGCATCGACGCCGCGCGCGATGTCGGCCGACTGGGCGTGCAGCAGGACGTCGATCTTGGCGGTCTTCCAGTGGAAGCCATCCTGCTCGTAGCCGATCGACTTCACCGCGCGCCGCGCCGCAGCCTTGACCTTCGAGCGGATCTTCTTCTCGTCGATCGAGCACCGCACCTCGCCCGCGATGACGATGCGATTGGTCGTCGCCAAGGTCTCGCAGGCGACCCGGACGAGCGCGGGATCCATCCCCGACGTCTTCGCTTCGCGGTAGAAAAGATCGACGACTTCGTCCGAAATCCGGTCGCAGACCTTGTCGGGATGTCCTTCGGAAACGCTCTCGCTGGTGAAAAGGTAGTCGCTGCGCGTCATAAACTCACTCGCTATCAAACCAGGGCGCGAACCGGGCGATCCGGACACCGCCCTTGAAGGACTGAAGCTTCGATGTCTGTGACGCTATGATGGAAAGACGTCACCAAGGCCTTAAATCGGCCCGCCGAACACTCGTTTCGTAGACAGCGGGCTTCGCAGACCTCGATGTCTTTCGTCAAGAGGAATCTGTTAACCAACCGAACGCCCAGCGCCCCCATCAGCTCCCAATCCTCAGCTCAAATGGCTTTCCAGCCCGTCGAAGAAAGCGCACTCGCCGGGGATCGAGAGCGTGGAGGCTTGGTCGCAATGGTCTGAATTGCTTTGCCAGTTCGAGCGGCCGCTTGCCCCGGGGCAAAAGCATGAACGGCTCGCGTTCGTCGGCCTATCCGTCTCGAACGAAAAACAGGACTGCTGCACAATCCAAAGTTGCAAGGTTCCGCTTCGCCCACGACAGGACCCGACATGATTCCGGAAACGATATTCGGAGAACTGGCCTCAGCCGTTATCCTGATCGGGGTTCTCTGCGAGAGCCCGCACGAGATCGATGATCCGGCGCCGGACCTTCGGATCGGGAATTTTCACGAATGCGCGATTGAGTTGCAGCCCTTCGGAACTTGACAGGAAATCGACGACGTAGTCGGGTCCGGACGAGTCTTCCATTCCCGTCGCGACGGAGCCCGACTTCGAACTGCCCGGCAGGTCTTCGAAGAAAAAGGACACCGGAACGCCCAGCACCTCCGAAATCCTCTGAAGCCGGCTCGCGCCGATCCGATTGGAACCCTTCTCGTATTTCTGTACCTGTTGGAACGTTATGCCGAGGCTTTCTCCGAGCTTCTCTTGGCTCATGCCCAGCATCGTCCGGCGCAGCCTGACGCGTGATCCTACATGCACATCAATTGGATTGGGTTTTTTCTTGTTCTCCATCATTGTCACGCGACCCAACTGGTGATCCTCTGAAGCCACTCAAGCATCATGCTTGAGCAGAATGATGGCCTTTCGGCGCCAACGGGATCATCTGATACGTTACATATCGTGCCTAGGCGTTGCGCGACTGTCGAGTCAATCGCTGCGGACGCTCATCGTTAATGCAGTTGCAGTTGCAACCGCGCATGTCACTGCAAAAGCACACCAAAAAAGCAAGTCAGGAAATTGTGCATAAAATGTCGCACCGATGGCCCTCGGTAGCGGCGACACAATCGCCCCGGTCGAACCGAGGGCCATCGCGTCAAGTGTTTGGCCATACGCATCATTAACGATCGAGATGCCGGTATTGGCGCTGCGCACCAACGGCAGCCCGACGGCAATTGCCGACAACTCGGCCTGGCGCAGATGTTGGAACGGCCCCGGCGTGTGGCCGTACCAGGCGTCGTTTGTCACGTTAACCATGAAGCCAATCGAATCGCTCTGGGCGACGAGTTTGACGAATTCGCTGGGAAAGATCGCCTCGTAGCAGACCAGAGGCAAAAAGCCGCGCTTGCCGTCGATCGACACGACGCCATGGGCGGCACCCGCGGTGAAGCCCCCGGCAACCATGGTCAGTTGCCGGAAGCCGAGGCTCTCCAGCACGGGCTGGAACGGCAGATATTCGCCGAAAGGCACCAGATGGACCTTGTCGCGGGCATCGATGATGGCGCCCTGATCGTCGATCAGGTAGACCGAGTTGTAGACTCGGGTCTGGGCGTCCGTGTCTTCTTCCAAACGCGCGGCGCCGGCGACCAGCAATTCGCCGGGCGCCAGCAGATCGCCGAGATCGGCGATCGCGTCCGGACGATGCGTCAGAATGAAGGGCAGCGCCGATTCCGGCCAGACGACCAGGGTGGTCGCGCCCTGCGGTGACGCGGCGGCGGCGGCGTCCTGCGAACCGGCCTGGCGTGTCACGTCGAGCAGCCGCGTCCAGATTCGCGCCACCTCGGCATCGTCCCACTTGTCGCTCTGCTCGATGCCCGGCTGCACCACGCGCAGCCGCACATCGTCGACGAAACCGGTCTCGGCCGTCGCCAGACGCCAGGCGCCGAAGCCGAGATGCGCCAGAGTCAGCACCACGGCAAGGCCGAGCGTGGCGGTCCGCCAACGCCCCCGCGGATCGGCGAGCAGCGCCGGCGCCGAAAAGACGAGGATCGCCACCAGGGTCAGGCCATGCAGGCCGACGACCGAGACGGACTGCATCATCAGCGGCACCGGCGCCGCCATCACGCCGATCTCGTTCCACGGAAAGCCGGTGAACAGGATGCCGCGCAGATATTCGAACAGGGCGAACGACGCCGCCAGGGCGAACAACCGCCCCGCCCCATCGCTCCACACCAGCTTCGCCAGAGCGGCCGCCAATCCGAAATAGATGGCCAGAATCGCCGGAAGGATCAGGACTGCCAGCGGGATCGCCCAGGCGAAGAGGGCCGCATCGACCATCATCGCAGCGCCCAGCCACCAGAGGCCGGCCACGAAATAGCCGAAACCGAACATCCAGCCGATCTGGAACGGAACGCTCAGCCGACGCAGAACGCCGCGCCCCGGATCGCCGACAGCGCCGTCGAGCAGCCAGACGAGCAGGGTGAAAGCGACGAAACCGAACAGCGGCACGTTGTAGGGCGGCAGAGCCAGGGTGCCGAGGGCCCCTGCGAGGATCGCCAGGAGCGCTCTTCGCCACCCCTCCGCCAGGATGACGCCGTCTGCCAGCCGAACGAACCAGGAGCGCTCGCCATAGGGCGAGCGGAGGGCCGAGGCGGGCGGCAGGACGGCGCGATCCTGTTCGGAGGGCCAACCGTTCAACGCATCTTCTCCATCGCCGCACCTCGCCGCATACCGCGGACATTCGAGCCCCGCCCGCCTGCATTGGCAGATGGGAAGGGCACTGCGCAAGCCTGACGGGCAAAGCGTCGAGGTCGCAGGATCAGAGGCTCACGACGCGTCGGCGAGCCCCTGGACGATGCGTCGGCGTCGATCCCCCTGGCGGAAGCGGACGATCCGCACGCGACGGACGCGGCGTGGATCGGCGTCGAGCACTTGGAATTCGAAGCCGGGAACGGCCTGGACCACCTCGCCACGGGTCGGCACGCGGCCAAGCTCCGAAAACAGGAGGCCGCCGACCGTGTCGGCCTCGTCCTCGTATTCGGAGATGTCGAAGTCGTCGCCGATCAGCTTCCGGACGTCGTCGAGGTCGGCGCGAGCGTCGGCATAGTAGATGCCATCGCCGCTCTGGGTGATCATCACCTCCTCGTCGTCGTGCTCGTCGCCGATGTCACCGACCACCATCTCGAGGATGTCCTCCAGCGAGACGAGGCCGTCGGTGCCGCCGTACTCGTCGATCACCAGCGCCATCTGCATATGGGTCGACTGCATCCGCGCCATCAGGTCGGAAGCGAGCATGGAGGGCGGCACGTAGAGCAGCTTGCGGATGATGCCGAGTTCGCCGACCGGCCGCGCCAGATTGATCTGGCGCAGGTCGAGCCCGGCTCGCGGGCGCCGGCCCTGCTGCTCGCCGGCCGGCTGCTTGGCGCGCCGCGCGGTGCGCGTGATGTGGGCGAGCACGTCGCGGATGTGGATCATGCCCCGCGGATCGTCGAGGCTTTCTCCGTAGACCGGCATGCGGGAGCGGCCGTTCTTCTCGAACAGCTTCATCAGATCCCCGAGGGTGGTCGTGATCTCGACCGCCTCGATATCGGCCCGCGGCACCATCACGTCCTCGACGCGAAGTTCTCGCAGCCGCAGGATGTTGTTGAGCATCGCCCGTTCGCTGGGCGTAAAGGCGCCCTCATGGCCATGGGCGGACAGGGCGTCCTCCAGGTCCTGCCGCAGGAGGGAGGGAACCCGGGGCCGGAGCCGCGACAGCAGGCCTTTGAACAGACCGCCCTCCGGGCGGCCTTCGTCGCGCGGCTGCGGACTTCGATCGAGCGCCGCGTCACCGTCTTTCATGGATGCCGGTTCGGACGGGCTCGCCGGCGCATCCGCACCCCAATTGCCTGCCGCCTTCATCATCGTTGAATCGTTCATCTCAAGTCTCTTCAGCAAGGTCGAGCGAAATGCAGCCGCACCCTCGCCCCGTCACCCCCTTGCGCCCAGCCGCCCCGAAAGACGCGCCTTTTCGGTCCCGACACTACCGGCTCGCCTCCATCGATGGCGACGCCTCTTCCGATACCCCATAAGGATCGGCAATCCCCAGATCGGCCAGGATCGTCACCTCGAGCCGCTCCATCGTCTCGGCATCGGTCTCCTCGAGGTGATCATATCCGAGGCAATGCAGAAAGCCATGAACAATCAGATGGGCGAAATGCTCTCGCGGCAGCTTGCCTTCGGCCGCCGCCTCGGCGAGCACGGTTTCGCGCGCCACCACGATATCGCCGACCAACGGACCCGGCATCTCACCGGGGCGGATATCGAAGGCCGGAAACGACAGCACGTTCGTCGGGCGATCCTTGTCGCGCCACTGCCGATTCAGCTCGTGCACGGCGGCGTCGCCGGTGAGAACGACCGACAGCTCGGTCTCGATGGCCCCGAGCAGGACCGCGCGCTCGGCAGCGGCGGCCACCGCACGCTCGACGAGACGACGAAGGTCGCCCCACAGCGCGTCGTCCCAACCATCGTCCTCGATCGCGAGAGCCAGTTCGATGCCCCGGCCCCGGGACAGAGTTGCTGCGTCTTCGCTCACAACCCGCCCTCGGGAATGTCGGAGGCCCGGCGGCGCGCGGAATCCGCCTCGTAGGCCTCGACGATCGCCGTCACCAGCGGGTGGCGCACGACATCCTTGGCCTCGAAGCGAACGGTGACGATGTTGCCGACGCCCGACAGCACCCGCAACGCCTCGATCAGACCGGACTTCTGGCCCGACGGCAGATCGACCTGGCTCGGATCGCCGGTCACCACCATGCGGGCGTTCTCGCCGAGTCGGGTCAGGAACATCTTCATCTGCATGGTGGTGGTGTTCTGGGCCTCGTCGAGGATGACGGCGGCATTGGCGAGCGTGCGGCCACGCATGAAGGCGAGCGGCGCGATCTCGATGGCGCCCGCCGCCAGGGCGCGCTCCACCTTCTCGGCCGGCATCATGTCGTACAGCGCGTCATAGAGCGGCCGGAGATAGGGATCGACCTTCTCCTTCATGTCGCCGGGCAGGAAGCCGAGGCGCTCGCCCGCTTCCACCGCCGGACGCGAAAGGATGATCCGGTCGACCTGGCCGCGTTCGAGCAGCATCGCCGCATGGGCGACCGCCAGATAGGTTTTGCCGGTACCGGCCGGACCGACGCCGAACACCAGCTCCGCCCGTTCCATGGCCCGCATATAGGCGTCCTGGGTGGGCGTGCGGGCGTGGATCGTCTTCTTGCGCGTGGTGATCTGGGCAAGCGACATGCGTCCCTTGCGCTCCAGCGTCGGCAGGACGAGCTGATCGTCCTGGGCGATCGCCATGCGAATCGCCCCTTCCACGTCCGAGGCGTGGAGCTCATGGCCCGCCTGAAGCCGTTCATAGAGATAATCGAGAGCACGGCGGGCCTGCTCGCAGGCGGTGGCGTCGCCGCGGATATCCACCTGATTGCCGCGCGCCCGCGCGTCGAGCCCGAGCTTCTGTTCGATCAGCGCGAGGTGCTCGTCGAACTGGCCGAACAGCGATCCGGCCAGCCGGTTGTCCTCAAAGGTCAGCACGATGTGGGCCATGTCGGATGCACCCGGCGCGGGCGCGACGCCACGTGCCATGGTCATGCGGTTCTCCGTTCGGCCGGACGGGCTTCAGACGGGGGCTCGGCACCCTCCGCCATCAGCGAGTTGGGCAGTGCGGCGGCAACGCGCACGCGCGCAAAATCGCCGATCTCGCCCGCATCGGCGGCGAGCACCACCGGTTGCAGGAAGGGCGAGCGCCCCACCCGCTGATGCGGATAGCGGCCCGGCTTTTCGACGAGCACGTCCATCTCCCTGCCGACCAGGCTTTCGGCGAAAGCCACCTGCTGGTCGCGCAACGCTGCCTGCAGACGCTCCAACCGTTCGCTCTTGGCCATCTCGTCGACCTGATCGTCCATCCCGGCGCCGGGCGTGCCGGGCCGCGGCGAGTATTTGAACGAGAAGGCGGAGGCATAGCCGACCTCTGCGACGAGGCGCATCGTGTCCTCGAAATCCGTTTCGGTCTCCCCGGGGAAGCCGACGATAAAATCGCCCGAGAGCGCGATATCGGGCCGCGCGTCGCGGATGCGCTCGATCAGCGCCAGATAGTCGGCTGCCGTATGACGTCGATTCATGGCCTTGAGAATCCGATCCGAACCCGCCTGCACCGGCAGATGGAGATACGGCATCAAAATGTCGAGATCACGATGGGCGGCGATCAGCGCATCATCCATGTCGCGCGGATGCGAGGTGGTGTAGCGCAGCCGCTTCAGGCCCTCGACCTCGGCCAGACGATGCAGGAGACCGCCGAGCCCGATCGGCCGGCCGGCCTCGTCCTCACCGCTCCAGGCGTTGACGTTCTGGCCGAGCAGGGTGACCTCGCGCACGCCCGCTTGCGCCAGCCGGCGCGCCTCCTCCAGAATCTGGACGAGCGGCCGGGACACCTCGGCGCCCCGCGTATAGGGAACCACGCAGAAGGTGCAGAACTTGTCGCAGCCCTCCTGCACGGTCAGGAAGGCGGTGACGCCGCGCGCGCGAATCTGCCGTGCCTCCGTGGGCGGCAGATGCTCGAACTTGTCTTCGACCGCATAGTCGGTCTCGACCACGGTCTCACCATTGGCGACACGGGCGAGCGCCTGCGGCAGGCGATGATAGGTTTGCGGTCCGATGACCAGGTCGACCACGGGCGCGCGGGCGACGATCTCCTGGCCCTCGGCCTGGGCGACGCAGCCGGCCACGCCGACGTGCAGCGTGCGGCCCTTGGCGGCCTGTTCCATCTTCAGACGCCGGATCCGGCCCAGTTCCGAATAGACCTTCTCGGCCGCTTTCTCGCGGATATGGCAGGTGTTGAGAAGGACGAGGTCGGCATCCTCGATGTCGTCCGTCGGCTCGTAGCCGTCGCGCGCCAGGGCATCGCCCATGCGCTGCGAATCATAGATGTTCATCTGACATCCATAGGTCTTGATGAACACCCGCCGGACATTGGTGCCGCCGGCCGGGGCCTGGCTCGCTCTGTCGTCTCTTTCCGTCATGCGCCCTTCTACGACCTATGAGGAGCTGGCTCGTCCTGGAGCATCTCGCGGCCCATCGAAATCATTATATCGGCCCGCTCGCTCTCGGACGCAAGCGCACCGGCGTTCGCCGTCTCGGCGGGCCGGATCGTGCCCGGGCCGCGCCCCTGCAAGGCCGTGCTCAGGAGCCGCGCCACCGCGCTCTCGGCCTGGCGCGCCACGCGCTTGCGGTCGCTGTCCGCAGTAAAGCGCAACGGCTCGCCGAAGACCACCTCGACGTCCACCGCGCCTTCCTTGAGAAAAGCAAGAAGATGTGGACCCAGCGTGACATCGCCCGGCCAGGCGACGAGCGGCCGGCCGAAGCGCCCGAGCGGCAGCCCGTTGGCCTTCGTATAGGCGACCGCCACCGGCTGGATCATCATGTCCTCGGCACCCGACGCCGTCAGCGCCGCCTGCGCCGCCCCGAAAAGCGCCGTCTTGAAGGGCAGCACCTCGTTGCCGTCGGAGGTCGTGCCCTCAGCAAAGAGCACGATCGCCTCGCCACCGTTCAGACGCTCGGCAATGGCCTGCGTCTGCCGTGCGACGGCGCGCCGCTCCGCCCGCTCCACGAAGACGGTCCGCTGAAGCTTCGCCAGCAGGCCGAAGGCCGGCCAGTCCCGCACCTCGGCCTTGGCGATGAACGACAATTCCGTCACCCAGCCAAGCGCCAGGATATCGGCCCAGGACTGATGGTTGGAAACCAGCAGCAACGGCCGCCGCTCCGACGGCGCCCCTTGGACGTGGACCCGCAGCCCGATCAACGGACAGGCGACGCGGTGCCAGACGAACGGCAGGCGCCGTGCCAGCCGCCACCCGCGCCGCGCCGCCAGGAGCTGCAGCGGCGCCAGCACCAACGTCATCACGCTGAGCACCACCACGATGAGGGCAATGCGGATCCAGGCGATCATGCCACGTCCATCGTCCGCACGAAGATCGTTGCCGAAAGAGTCAAATCGGCCGTCCGCCTAGCGGAGATCGCGCCTGAGCACAAGCGCGTTGCTTCGGTGGCCGGCGGCGTCGAGATAATAGGCCGGGCGTCGGCCGGCCTCCTCGAAGCGCAGCCGGCGATAGAGCGCACGGGCCGACTGATTGCCCTCATCGACCTCGAGAAACAGCCGCCGCACGCGCTCGGCGTAAAGGCGCTGCAAGGCATTGTCCATCAACAGGCGGCCGATCCCCTGGCGCCGCGCGGCACGGTCGACGGCGATCGTCAGGATCTCGGCCTCGTCAGCCGCCGCACGTACCAGCACGAAGCCGACCGCGCTGGTCGCCGGCTGGCCGATCTTGCGCGCCACGAAGCCGAACGTGCCCCGATGTGCCAGAAGCGCCGTCAGCTCGTCAGCCGACCAGGCGTGATCGAAGGCGCGTGAGTGCAGCTCGGCGGCTGCCTCCACATCGCCCCGTTCCACCTCCGTGACGATGATGTCGGCACTCGACACCATGCTGCCCCACAGAGAAACGGTCCAGACCCACGGCCAGTACCAGTACATCGCGAAGATTCCCCCTCCTCGCCCATCATGAGGATGGACCTTGCGCAAAGCAGGTCCGTCCGAGGCGGTCAGCCCCGGACTTCACGATATATAACCGATATAGGGATCGGCGTGAGTTGCAAGTTTCCTTGAGGACGGCCGCCGACTGACGTCCAACGGCGTTTGCGATCCGTTTCGAGCCGAATCACAATTCACCCGATCTAAGGCACAGCGACCTCATGCTCCGCCCGAGCGATCGCGGCGTTGGCCTGCGCCTTGGCGTCGGGCCCCCGCAAATAGAGCGGCACGGGGGCATGTCCGGCCGGACGGGCGGCGCCGAGTCGGGCCACGACGGCGATATCGCAGGTCACATCTTCGCGAACGGTGCCGATCCGGGCCCGGTCCAGAATGGCAGCGGCAATGGTGGCACCGGTGCCGACCAGCGTCATCGGGCCTTGAAGGCCGAGCGCCCCGATCCGCCCGGCGAGATCCTCCGGCGCGACAGCCGCCGGCTCCAGCAAGCAGGCCCCGGTCGCGCCGTAGAGCGCGGCATAGAGTTCGCCGCGCTTGGCGTCGATCACCGCGAGCACCGGATCGCCCCGATCGAGATGCGGTTCGGCCAGGGCCTCTAGAGTCGAGACGCCGACCGCCGGCACGCCCCGAGCCAGCGCCAGGCCGCGCGCGGCGGCCACGCCCACCCGAAGCCCGGTGAACGAGCCGGGGCCTACCGTCACGGCGATCTTGCCGATGTCGGCAAATTCGGCGGACGCCTCGGCCAGCACGGACGAGAGGATGTCCATCAGACGCTCGGCATGACCACGGCCGATCTCGGGATCGGCACGCGCAAGCACCACTCCGTCGGACGGATCGTAGACACAGGCCGCGCAACGCGCAGCCGCCGTGTCGATGGCCAGAACGAGACCGGACACGCCTGAATGGGACGTCGGCAGCGGTTCAGACCGGCTCCACCTGCTGGACTTCGGGAATGAAGTGCCGCAGGAGGTTCTGGATGCCGTGCTGAAGCGTCGCGGTCGAGGACGGGCAGCCGGCACAGGCGCCGCGCATGTTGAGATAGACGGTGCCATTGCGATAGCCGCGGAAGGTGATGTCGCCGCCATCCTGGGCGACGGCCGGACGCACCCGCGTCTCCAGAAGCTCCTTGATGGTGTCCACCGTGTCCTTGTCGGCCTCGTCGAAGAACTCATCGCCGTCCGCGGCACCGGCGTCGGCCGAGACCACCATCACCGGCTGGCCCGACATGAAATGCTCCATGATGCTGGCGAGGATCGCCGGCTTCAGGTGCTGCCAGTCGGTGGAATCCTTGGCGACGGTGACGAAGTCGTAGCCGAAGAAGATCCCGGTGACGCCCGGAATGCCCATCAGGCGCGCGGCCAGGGGCGAGCGCGCCTCGGCGTCCTCGAACGACAGGAACTCTTCGGTGCCGGACTGAAGGACCACCCGCCCCGGCAGGAACTTCATGGTCGCCGGATTCGGCGTGGCTTCGGTCTGTATGAACATGGCGCTTCTTCCAAAACGCAATCGGAGCCGTCGGCGATCGACCGCTCTATCATCTTGTTTTTGTGCATGATTAGGAGACGGTACGCAACCCGCCGCCCATCATGCTCGAATGGCTTACGGTCTCTACAGAGCTAAGACCCCGGCGCCGCTGCCGCAAGAGAAGCGCCCACCGAGCCTCGACGAACCGCATCATCCGAAACCTCGGCAATCGCGCCCATATCACGTCAGGCAGGCGATGTCCTCGTCGGAGAGTGTCGCAGGCACGATGGTCACGGGGATCGGAAAGGCCGCCCCGCGTCCGGCGACGGAGGAGACCAGAGGACCCGGTCCTTCGGAGGATTCGCCGGCCGCCAGCACGAGGATCGCGATTTCGCGATCGGCCTCGATCAGCCCATGGATTTCCTCGGCGATCTTGCCTTCGCGCACCACCACTTCCGGGTCGATGCCGATCGCGGCACGCAGATCCTCGGCAATCTTGGCGAGCCGGCTTTCGGCCTCCTCGGTCGCCTCGGCCCGCATGATCTTCTCGACCCCCAGCCAATGCTGAAAATCGCCGGGCTGAATGACATAAAGCAGGACCACCGCTCCGGCACTCGATTTGGCACGCCGGGCCGCATAGGCCGCAGCGCGCGTGCACTCCGGAGTTTCGTCGATGATGGCAAGGAACTTTCGCTTGCCGCCGGCTTCCCGGCTGATTCGCTTCGAAACCATGATCGTCAGTAAATGGCAGGTCGCGGCGGCGGCGACAAGTCACCTTGCCATCCGCCGCCGCGCAAAGACCATTCAGCCGAGAAGGCCGACGATCCGCTTCACGTCCGCCATGGTTCTTTCCGCGATCACGGTGGCGCGCTCGGCGCCGTCGGCCAGGACCCGGTCGATCTCGGCGGGATCGGCCAGGATGCGGCGCATCTCGGTCGCGATGGGCGCGAGCTTGTCCACCGCCAGATCGGCCAGCGCCGGCTTGAAGTCGGAGAACTGCCGGCCGCCATAGTCGGCCAGGACCTGCGCCTTGCTGGTCTCGGCCAGCCCGGCGAAGATGCCGACCAGATTGTCCGCCTCGGGCCGCCCGGCGAGCCCCTCGACGGCGCTCGGCAGCGCTTCCGGATCGGTCTTGGCCTTGCGGATCTTGCGCGAGATCTGATCGGGATCGTCCGTCAGATTGATCCGCGATAGATCCGAGGGATCGGACTTCGACATCTTCTTCGACCCGTCACGCAGGCTCATGACTCGCGTCGCCGGCCCCTCGATCAGAGGTTCGGTAAGCGGGAAATAGCCTTCGACCTGCTCCTCGCCCACCGTCATCGGCATGCCGAGGCCGAGCGAGGCGATGCGCTGCGAATAGTCGTTGTTGAACTTCTGCGCGATGTCGCGGGTCAACTCCAGATGCTGCTTCTGATCCTCGCCCACCGGCACGTGGGTCGCCCGGTAGAGCAGGATGTCGGCCGCCATCAGGTCGGGATAGGCGAACAGGCCCACCGAGGCGTTCTCGCGGTCCTTGCCGGCCTTGTCCTTGAACTGCGTCATGCGGTTGAGCCAGCCCATCCGTGCGATGCAGTTGAACACCCAGGCGAGCTCGGCGTGCTGATGAACGCGGCTCTGGTTGAAGATGATCTGCGTCTTCGGGTCGATGCCGGCCGCGAGCAGCGCGGCGGTCAGTTCGCGCGTCGAGCGCTCCAGGTCCTCCGGCTCCTGCCATAGCGTGATCGCGTGGAGATCCACGGCGCAATAGAGGCAGGGATAGGTGTTCTGCAGCGCCACCCACCGCTTGATCGCGCCGAGATAGTTGCCGAGGTGCAGATTGCCCGTCGGCTGGACACCGGAAAAGATGCGCGGCTCGAAGTCGGTCATGGGATTGAAAGCTCCATCGTCCCGTCGGCCATGGCGGCCGCGGAATTTGCCGGCGCGTTATGGCCGGGAAGTCTTTCGCGATCAAGCGGCGTGTCGTCGCCTATCGAGGCTCGATCAGGTCCCAGAAATTGCCGTAGAGGTCGCGGAAGACGGCAACCGTTCCGTAGCTCTCGTGCCGCGGTTTCTCGTAGAATTCGACGTCCTGGGCGAGCATGGCGCGATGGTCGCGCTCGAAATCGTCGGTGTGGAGAAACAGGAAGACGCGGCCCGCCGCCTGATCGCCCACCCGGCCAAGTTGTTCCGGCCCCACCGCGCGCGCCAGCAGAAGTCCGGTGTCGCAGCCCGGGGCGGCGATCACCACCCAGCGCTTGCCGTCGCCGAGATCGCCGTCCTCGACCAGACGAAAGCCGAGCCGGCTCTGGAACCAGGCGATCGCCTCGTCATAGTCGCGCACCAGTAGAGTGACGAGCGCCAGACGGCGCCGGGGTTCGCTGCTCATTCGGCTTTCCTTCTGCGGCGCAGGGTCTGAAGAAACAGCCGCCGATCGGCGGCGCCGGTGGCGAGCGCCAGCGCGAAATAGAGCGTCATCGCCGCGGCCACCAGAATGGCGATGGCAAGAGCCTGCGTGGCGACCGTCGCACCGGGAGCGAGCCAGCCGTCGAATTCGGCCATCAGGACGACCAGGGCGGCTCCCATCACGGCGGAGCACAGCACGACCAGGGCCGAGCGCTTGACCAGCGCCCGATCCACCTCCCAGAGGCCGCGCCGGCGCAGCCCCTCGAACAGAAGCACCGCGTTCATCCAGCCGGCGAGCGTGGTGGCCAGCGCGATGCCGCGCTCCGCCATGACGAAGAACAGCCCGAGCGACAGGATGATGTTGGCGACCGCCGAAAGGCCGGTGACGATCATCGGCGTCTTGGTGTCCTCACGCGCGAAATAGCCGGGGGAGAACACCTTGATCATCACAAAGGCGGGCAATCCCAGCGCATAGAGGCCGAGCACGTCGGCCACCGCCTTGGTGTTGTGCGGATCGAAGGCACCGCGCTCGTAGAGCAGGCGGATGATCGGCTCGGGCATGATGAACAGCGCCACCGCCGCGGGGATCGTCAGGAACAGCGCGAATTCGAGACTGCGGTTTTGCGTATGCTGCGCCTCGCGCAGATATCCCGCCTTCAGCGCCCGCGACAGTTCGGGCAGAAGCACCACGCCGATGGCCACGCCGACCATGCCGAGCGGCAGCTGGTAGGGCCGGTCGGCATATTGCAGGATCGAGACGGCGCCCGGCTTGAAGGAGGCGATCGCCTGGCCGACGAAAAGGTTGATCTGGGTGATGCCGCCGATCAGCGCGGCGGGCGCCGCGAGCACCAGAAGGCGCTTCAGCCCCGGCGTCCAGCGCGGCCGCTGGAGCGCCATGGAGAAACCGGCCATGCGCATGGCGACGGCGACCATCAGGAGTTGGCCGATGCCGGCGACGAGCACGCCCCAGCTCATATAAAGCCCGATGGTTTGCTTATCGGCGGCCACCTTCCAGCACCAAGCGAGTACGCCGATCAGCACGAAATTGAGAATGGTCGGCGCCACCGCGGCGGCAAAGAAACGCCGGAACGCGTTGAGGATCCCCGACATCATCGCCAGCAGCGACATGCAGGCGAGATAGGGAAACATGATGCGCGAAAACAGGACGGTGATCTCGTAACGCTCGGCGCAGGAAATCGCCTGGCCCAGCGAGGCGTCGTCGACGCAGGCCGACAATCCCGGCGCGATGATGGTCTTGACCAGGCTCGGCATGAAGACGATGGCGACCACCGTCAGCCCCGCCAGGACGGTAAAGAGCGTCGAGAAGATCTCGGTGGCGAAGCGCCGCGCGCCGGCTTCGCCCTCCTCCTCGAGCGAGCGGGAGAACAGGGGGATGAAGGCCGCGTTGAAGGCGCCTTCGGCAAACAGCCGGCGGAACAGGTTGGGGAAGCGGAAGGCCAGGTTGAAGGCGTCGGCCACCGGCCCGACGCCGAGCGCGGCCGCCATCAGCATCTCGCGGCCGAAACCGAAGACACGCGAAAACAACGTCGCGCCGCCGACGGTGGCGAATTTTCCGATCAGGCTCATCGAGTGGCGATACCGAACGCCCGCGTTGCCGGCATCGCACCGCCGCCCGAGACCTCGTCCTCGGGACTCTCGAAGACCGAAATGAGGCGGCGTTCGATCCGCTCGGCCCGGCTTTGACTGGTGATCTTGGTGCCCACGAGATCCGTCACATAGAACACGTCGACGACTTTCTCGCCATATGTCGTGATATGGGCGGAGCGAATGTCGAGATTGAGATCGGCAATGGCGCCCGTCAGGTCGGCCAGCAGACCCGGACGATCGAGGCCCTCGACCTCCACGACCGTGAACTTGTTCGACAGGGCGTTGTCGACGGCGACCTGCGGCTTGACCGGAAACAGCTTTTCGGCGCGTCGCGTATGCCGGCGGCGCGCCAGAAGGTTCGGCATCGCCTCGCGGCCCAGAAGCAGGGTTTCGATGTTGCGGCAGATGCGCTGCGCCCGGCGCTGTTCGTCCGCATCCTCGGGAAATTCGCGGTTGACGGTGATGATGTCGAGAGCGCGGCCATCGGTGGTGGTGAAGATCTGAGCGCCGGCGATGTTGGCGCCGGCCGCCGCGCAGCCGGCCGCGATCTGCGACAACAGGCGCGGATGATCGCTTGCGATGACCGTGATCTCGGTGATCGCTTTGAACGCATCCATGCGAACCGCGGTGGCCAGCGCCAATCCCGCGATGTTGACCTCACGCATGAATTCGGCGTGGCGGGTCTGTGTTTCCAGCGGCACTGTCAGGAAATAGTTCGGGTAGTGCAGATCGATACAGGCTTGGCGCTCGGCTTCCGGCCAGGCTTCCAGCGCCTCTGCCAGCCGGTCCTTGGCGCTGCGGACGCGGTCCTCGCGCGAGGCCTGGGAAAAGCCGCCGGTCAACAGCGGCTCAGTATCCCAATAGAGGGTGCGAATGAGCTGGCCCTTCCAGCCGTTCCACACGCCCGGCCCGACCGCCCGGATGTCGCAGACGGTCAGCACCAGAAGCAGCTTCAGCCGCTCGAGCGTCTGCACCCGATCGGCGAAGTCGTAGATCGTCTTGCGGTCGTTGAGATCGCGCTGCTGCGCCGTCATCGACATGACGAGGTGATCGTGAATGAGCCAGGACACCAGCTCGGTCTCGCGCTCGTCGAGGCCGAGCCGCGGGCACAGCGTGCGGGCGATCTCGGCGCCGGCCACCGAATGGTCTTCCGGGCGACCCTTGGCGATGTCGTGCAGCAGAAGCGCCACGTAGAGCGGCACCCGATCCTTGGTGTGCTTGACGATCTCGGTGGCGACCGGGTGCTGATCGCCCAGGAGGCCCCGCTCGATGCGCGACAGGGTCGAGATCGAGCGCAGCAGGTGCTCGTCCACCGTGAAGTGGTGGTACATGTTGAACTGCATCAGCGCCACGATGCGCCCGAACTCGGGGATGAAGCGGCCGAGGACGCCGGCTTCGTTCATGCGCCTGAGATGCAGCTCCGGGTCGCTTCTATCGGTCAGGACATCGAGAAACAGGCTGTTGGCTTCACGGTTGTTGCGCAGATCCTTGTCGACGAGGCGCAACGAGCGGCGGATCAGCTTGAGCGCATCCGGATGGTATTCGAGCTCCAGCGAGGCGGCGAGCTTGAAGACGCGGATCAGGTTGACCGGGTCCTTCTGAAAGACGTCCGTCCCGCTGACGTTGATCCGGTTGTTGTCGATGTGGAAGTCGACGGTGCCCGGAATCTTGCGGGCGCGAGTCCTCAGATTGCGCACCAGTCCTCGAAAGCCCGGGGCCTCCTTGGCCTGCTCCTCCTCCAGCGCCGCGCACAGGATGCGCGTCAGATCGCCAACGTCCTTGGCGATCAGGAAGTAGTGCTTCATGAAGCGCTCGACGTCCTTCAGCCCCGGATGGGTGTTGTAGCCGAGACGCTTGGCGATCTCCGGCTGCAGATCGAAGGAGAGCCGCTCCTCCGCCTTGCCGGTGAAGAAATGGATGTGGCAGCGCACGGCCCAGAGGAAATTTTCCGCCTTGCGGAACACCTGGGCCTCGCGGCGCGACAGGACGCCAAGCCGCACCAGCTCGTCGTTGGAGGAGACGCCGTAATAGTATTTGGCGATCCAGAACAGCGTCTGGAGATCGCGCAGGCCGCCCTTGCCCTCCTTCACGTTCGGCTCGACCAGATAGCGGGTGTCGCCAGTCTTGGCGTGGCGCTGGTCGCGCTCGGCCAGCTTGGCCGCGACGAATTCCGGCCCGGTGCCGGCCATGACCTCGTGACGGAACCGCCCGTCCAGCTCGTTCTCCAGCGCTTCGTCGCCGGCGACACGCCTCCGCTCCAGGATCGAGGTCCGGATCGTCATGTCGCTGCGCGACAGCCGCACGCACTCCTGCACGGTGCGGGTGGCATGGCCGACTTTGAAGCCCAGATCCCACAGCATATAAAGCAGGTATTCGGCGATCTGTTCGCCATGCGCCGTCTGCTTGTAGGGAAGCAGGAACAACAGGTCGATGTCGGAGCCCGGCGCCAGCGTACCGCGGCCATAGCCGCCGACCGCCATCACGGTCATCCGCTCGCCGGACGACAGATTGGCCGAGCCCACGACGTGGGTCAGCGCATAGTCATGGATCGCCCGGATCAGCTCGTCCTGCAGCGCGGCCAGGCGCCCGGCGCAGAGATAGCCGCTGCCGTCCTCGAACAGCATCTCCTCGATGCGCCGCCGCCCTTCGACACAGGCCGACCGCAGACGTGAGAGAACCTGGGAGCGGGCCTGCAGCGAACCGGGACCGGCAGCCTCCCCGGCGGCGATCAACTCGAGATCGCGCGCCAGGGCCTCTCCGTCGACGATTTCGTCCAACCTCAGCTTGGAGCCGGCATCCGTTGGCCGATCGGGCTCTATCCGCTTGGTTGAACTGGACATGGGCATGGATCCTGGAACTGCATCGGCCCCAGGCTATAGCGCGTTTTCCTTAAGCGGGCGAGAATGACCGAGGCGCTGAGCGATGCCGTCCCGGCCGACCGGCCGCGACGGAGCATCAGGCCCCGACGATCTTTCCGCCATTGGGATGCAGCACCTGCCCGGTGAAATAGGACGAGTCCTCGCAGGCCAGAAAGAGCAGCGACGGCGCCACTTCGTTGGGCTGACCCGGCCGGCCCATGGGCGAGGATTCGCCGAACCCCTCGACCTTGTCGGCGGGAAACGACATCGGGATGAAGGGCGTCCAGATCGGCCCCGGCGCGACGCCGTTCACCCGGATGCCTTTCTCGACGAGGTTGGTCGCCATCGACCGGGTGAAGGCGGTGATCGCGCCCTTAGTCGACGAATAGTCGATCAGCGCCGGATTGCCCTTGTAGCTGTTGACCGAGGTCACGTTGACGATGGCCGAGCCTTCCTTGAGATGATCGAGCGCCGCCTGGGTCATGTAGAAATAGGCGAAGATGTTGGTTTCGAAGGTCTTCCTGAGCTGCTCCTCGGAAATGGCGCGGATGTCCTCGTCCTCTTCCTGATGGGCGGCATTGTTGACCAGGATATCGAGCTTGCCGAACTCCTTCACGGTGCGCTCGACCGCCTGGGTGCAGAACGCCTTTTCGCGGACGTCGCCGCGGATCAGGAGCGCGGCGGAGCCTTCCTTTTCCACCGCGGCCTTGGTCTCCTCGGCATCCTTGTCCTCGTCGAGATAGACGATCGCGACCTTCGCGCCCTCGCGGGCATAAAGTACGGCGGTGGCGCGTCCGATGCCGCTGTCGCCACCGGTGATGATCGCGACCTTGTCCCTCAGCCGGCCGGACCCCGGATAGCGCGGCTCGTATTCGGGCCGCGGCGTCATCTCCGCCTCCACTCCCGGTTCCCGATCCTGGTGCTGCGGCGGAACGTGCTCGACGGACATGTCTCACTCCTTGCAAGTCGTGGCGGCTTCGCGGTCGCCGCGAAGCCAACTTGGTCGGATAAGGCAGAGCACCGGCAGCCGTTCCGGAATCAGGGCGCGACCAAACAAATAGCCGCTGGCGAACAGGCGGCCGGGCGCGGAGCGGGAGAAGATTTGCCAAACGTTGCCGCGAGTGCGGCTCAGGCCCCGGACGCGAGCGCTTTCAGCCGGTAGAGCGCATCGAGCGCTTCGCGCGGCGTCATCTCGTCCGGGCTGATGTCCGTCAGCGCCTCCAGCGCCGGCGAGGACGGCGGCACGGCTGGAACCGGCTTGCGCTCCTCGGTCTGGCGCAGGACGGCGGCAAACAGCGGCAGGTCGTCGACGAAGGCGGTGCGCCGCTCGCCCATCGCCCCTTTCTCCAATTCGGAGAGGACATGGCGCGCGCGCTCGATCACCGCCGGCGGCAGGCCCGCGAGCTTGGCCACCTGGATGCCGTAGGAGCGGTCGGCGACGCCGGGCTTCACCTCGTGCAGGAAGACGACCTCGCCCTCCCACTCCTTGACCCGCATGGTCGCGTTCTTCATCCGGCCGAGCTTGGCGGCGAGCGCCGTCATCTCGTGGAAATGCGTGGCGAAGAGCGACCGGCAGCGATTGACCTCGTGCAGGTGCTCCACCGCCGCGAAGGCGATCGACAGGCCGTCATAGGTCGCGGTGCCTCGGCCGATCTCGTCGAGGATGACGAGCGCCCGGGCGCCCGCCTGATTGAGGATCGCCGCCGTCTCCACCATCTCGACCATGAAGGTCGAGCGACCCTCGGCCAGATCGTCCGAGGCGCCGACGCGCGAGAACAGGCGGTCGACCACACCGAGATGAGCGCGCGCCGCGGGCACATAGGCGCCCATCTGGGCGAGCACGGCGATCAGCGCGTTCTGGCGCAGGAACGTCGACTTGCCGCCCATGTTCGGCCCGGTGAGCAGCCAGATCGCGCCCGCCTCTTCCTCCTTCGGCGGCGACAGATCGCAATTGTTGGCGACGAAGGGCGTGCCGCTGGCCTTGAGGGCCGCCTCGACGACCGGATGGCGGCCGGATTCGATGGCAAAGGTCAGGCTGTCGTCGACCTCGGGCCGCGACCAATCCTCGGCACTGGCGAGATCGGCAAGCGCCGCCGAGACGTCGAGCACCGCGAAGGCGGCGGCTCCCGCCTTGAGCGCCTCGCCGGCGGCGACCACGTCCGCCGCCAAGCTGTCGAAGGCGGCCAGTTCGAGCCGCAGCGCCTCGGCCGCAGCGCCGGAAATGCGCGCCTCGATGTCGGAGAGCTCGACGGTGGAAAACCGCATGCAGTTCGCCAGCGTCTGGCGATGGATGAAGGTGGCGCGCGCCGCCTCGCTGCCGGTGAGCGCGCCGGCCTGCGCCTCCGGCACCTCGATGAAATAGCCGAGCACGTTGTTGTGCTTGATCTTCAGCGACCGAACACCGGTCTCCTGGGCATAGCGCCCCTGCATCTCGGCGATCACCCGGCGCGAGCGGTCGCGCAAGGCGCGGGCCTCGTCGAGCTCGGGCAATGCGCCCTCGCGCACGAAGCCGCCATCGCGCTTGATAAGCGGGACGTCGTCGTCGAGCATCGCCTCCAGACGGGCGCCGAGGTCCGCCGGCAGGGACAGGATGCGCGACAGCGCCTCTTCCAGCTCGGGCGCGCCTTCGAGGTCGGTGGCGGCGAACAGCTGAACCGCCTCGGCGGCGCGCGCCAAGCCTTCACGCACGGCAAGGAGATCGCGCGGCCCGCCACGGTCGAGCGACAGGCGCGACAGGGAGCGTTCGACGTCCGGCAGACCGCGCAACAGCTCGCCCAGGGCGCGCCGTTCCTTGGCGTTGTCGAGAAAGAAACCGACCGACTGCTGGCGCCGCCGGATCGCCGCCGGCGCCGTCAGCGGCGCCGCGAGACGGGATGCCAAAAGCCGCGCGCCCGGCCCCGAGACGGTGCGGTCGATGACGGCAAGCAGGCTGCCCTGCCGCCGGCCCGAAATCGTGCGCGTCAGCTCCAGATTGGTCCGCGTCGCCGGATCGATCAGCATGACCTGGCCCTGATCGAGCCGCTCGGGCCGCGACAGAGGCGGCCGCGAGGCGAGCTGCGTCTTGCCGACATAGGCGATGAGACCGGCGGCGGCCGCAAGCTCGGCACGGGAAAAGTCGCCGAAGCCGGCAAGCGTCGCCACGCCGTAGAAGCGACAGAGACGCTCCTCGGCGGTGGCGCCGTCGAAGAGGACGGCGGGTTCCGGCCGCACCAGACGGCCAAGCCGGGTGAAGACGGGCTTCAGGCCCTCGTCGTGAAAGACCGAATCAGCGACGACGATCTCGCTCGGCTCGACAGCCAGAATGTCGGCGAGCAGCCGATCGGTTCGCGTCGCCTGGAGCTTGAACTCGCCGGTGGAAAGGTCGGTCCAGGCCAGCGCGAACTCGGCCGACGGATTCGATCCGCCGATCCGCGCGAGGCTCATCAGGAAGTTGGAGCGACCCGGCTCCAGCAGCGTTTCCTCCGTGATGGTACCCGGCGTCACCAGCCGCACGACGTCGCGGCGCACCACCGACTTTGAGCCGCGCTTTTTGGCCTCGGCAGGGTCCTCGGTCTGCTCGCAGACGGCCACCCGGTAGCCTTGCGCGATCAGCTTCTGCAGATAGTCGTCGGCGGCGTGGATCGGTACGCCCGCCATGGGAATGTCTTCGCCCAGATGCTTGCCGCGCTTGGTCAGCGTGATGCCGAGCGCTCGCGACGCCTCGGCCGCGTCGTCGAAGAACAGCTCGTAGAAATCGCCCATGCGATAAAACAGCAGGCAGTCGGGATTGGCCGCCTTGATCTCGATATATTGGGCCATCATCGGCGTCGCGGCGATGTCCTGGGCAGCCGTCATGAAGCGGGCAATCCATTCCTGGCAGGGCGTCTGGGGGGCGTCGGCACGGAAGCCGGCCTTTCCCCCCGGCTTATACCAAGCCGGAGCGGGCCGAAAGAAATCGCGCGCTCTGTCCAAAGCCTCTTTGCAACAAAAACGAAAATGCTGCGTCCGTTACAGGTCGAAGCCTTGCATGACGATGCGTCGTGCATCAGATTCTAGCGGCAACCAAACGGTGCCGCGGGATAGACTTTCGGCGCGACCAGGGAACGTCATGGGTTATCGGACTATTCTCATCATTGCCGGATTGGCGCTGTCCACCGTTTCGGCGCAGGCCCAGGACAACCAGCAGGCGAGCCAGGGGGCGTCCGGCAACGTCAACGTCTACAAATATGCCCTGGAGCACCCGATGCAGGACACCGACGTTTCGTTCCTGCCGATCCTGGGCGAATCCGTGCCTAAGCAGGTGCAGTTGGAGCAGCCTCAGGGCAACGAAACCTACGGCTATTTCTACTATGCCGGCCAGCCGGTCATCGTCGACCTGGCGACCCGCAGCGTGGTGCGGATCGACTAGAGCGGGATGGGATTAGGTTGGACCATATCCTGAGTTGACGAGGTAGTTGGCGCATTCGTCTGACGAGATCGAAGCGAGAATCTGCGCGATGGCGTCGGAGACGGCTTGGTAGGTCCGTTCTCCAGCCTTGCGCAGCAGATGCTTGAGTTTGGCAAAGAGCTGC
>NZ_JAZHFT010000034.1:0-46214 GCF_036541425.1 Consotaella aegiceratis | reverse complement strand
TCCTGACCCCATCATGCGGCGGCTATACGCCGACCGCGAAGAGAAGCGCGTGACCCGCGGGGCGAAATGATCCAGAAATGCCGAAAGGAGCAGCTTGACCTCAACGACCCCAATCAGAGAAGACTCTCAGAGCTAGGCCCTCATCCGATTCCATTCAACCAACAAATGCCACTTCAAATTCCCAAATGCGATTCCCCTGTTCGGAGTCTATCGCCCTGAAGCGATGGGCTCTGACGATGCGTGCGACGGTATGCAATTTTCTCCGGTCGGCGGATTTCCTCCTTACCGTCAGGCCAAGAACCGTAGCGCTAGGCGCAAGATCAGCATAATGCGCTGATATAAATGGTTATTCGTTTCGATTGACGGTATCGGATTTGACGGCAATTTGGGGGTCGAAAAGGCGTTTTCGATCGTCAACGAGGCCGTCTCCATGCTTACCGATATGACCATCAAGAGGCTGAAACCAAAGGATAAATTGTACAAGGTGGCCGATCGTGACGGTATGTATGCTTCCGTCGCCACGACCGGCCAAATCACGTTCCGGTACGATTGCCGTCTGAACGGCCGCTGGGAGACGCTGACGATCGGCCGCTATGGTTGCTGACGGCGTCACGCTCGCTGAAGCGCGCGAGCGCTGCCTAGCCGCCCGCAAGTTGGTGGCGGAGGGACTTCCCCCGCCCACGAGAAGCAGCGCGACAAGCGGCGCAAGGCCATGGCGCGTAGCTTCGGCGCGGTCAGCGCCTTATGGATGAAGGAAGCGCGCATGGCGGAAAGCACCCGCTCGATGCGCAAGGCAATCCTCGACCGGGATATTCTTCCGGCATGGAAGAACCGCCTTCTGACCGAGGTGACGCCGGACGATCTGCGGCAGCTCTGCACCAAGGTGAAGGAGCGCGGCGCGCCGGCGACCGCCGTCCACGTCCGGGATATCGTGAAGCAATCGGGGGAAAGTCGCTGGAAAGCGAGGCGCACCTTTGGCCCTTGATTCAGGCGAGGAGACCCTGAGTGGTCGACCGATGTTGATCTCGGATAGGAGAGCAAGTTCGACCTTGGCGTAATGAGCGGTCATCGAGGGTGAACGATGCCATATCAGGGCGCCGACGTCTGCGAGACCGAAGTTGCGCCGTGATCGCCGAAAGCCGTAGCGCGTATGCGCCGCGGTGTGGGCTCGCAACGTCGGCTCTGTCGGTGCCCGTCGCGCTGCAATCCGGGCCAAGAGGCATCGCCGATGCGAGGTTGGTGATTAACACCCGCGGACGGTACGTGCGGCCTGCCGTGCTTGAAATACGCGATGATCACGTCTCCCGCTGCGCCACCCCTTTCTTGTGATGCACAGGATTTGTGCAGATCGGGAATCGCCTAGAAAACGTCTTGACGTGCATAATAGCGTAACATAGGCTGCATATGCAGAACGAAGTTGCGCAATAAGCAACGGGATGGCGCGATTATGGAAGTTAAATCTACCATCTCTCGGCGGGGCCTTCTCGTCGGCAGCCTCGGTTCAGCATTGGCAGCAAGCTTACCGATTTCGGTCTTCGCACAGAGCAAGGGGGGTGGCACCGTTACGCTGCTGACGGCCCTAGCGCCGACCTACCTTACCTCCGCAATAACCACCGGCGGCGTCGAATCGATGATCACGGCAAAGCTCTCCGACGGCCTCTTGACCTACGATTTCGATCTGAATCCAAGGCCTGGATTGGCTGAGAGCTGGGAGGTTCGCGACGACGGACTGCGCGTGACCTTCAAGCTGCGCGAGGGCGTCAAATGGCACGACGGAGAGGCATTCACCTCCAAGGATGTCGCCTTCTCCATGATGCAGGCCTGGAAGGTGCACCATGGTCGCGGTCGCAGCACGTTTGCCGCTGTCACTGATGTGGAGACGCCTGATCCGAGCACCGCGGTCTTCGTGCTCGATCGCCCGGCGCCGGCCGCGATGAAGGCACTCGCGGCAATGGAATCGACGATTATTCCAGCCCATGTCTATGAAGGCACGGACATCCTAAACAATCCGGCCAATCTCGCCCCGGTGGGGACCGGGCCCTACCGTTTCGTCTCCTACGCCCCGGGCGAATACGTCATCCTCGAAAAGAACCCGGACTACTGGGACCCGGACCTGCCCAGGCTGGATCAGTTCGTCGTGCGTTTCATCGCGGACGCGGCAACGCGCACCGCCATGATCGAAGCCGGCGAGGCTCAGATGGTCGGATATAGCTGGCTGCCGGCGCCCGATCTCAACCGCTTGGCCGCCGATCCTGGTTTCGCTATCGAGACGCGGGGCTATGAATATGTTTCCGGTTTGAATCACATCGAGTTCAACCTCGACAATCCATACCTCTCCGATCCCTTGGTGCGCCAAGCGATCGCCCATGCGGTGGATCGGGACTGGATCTTGAAAAACATCTGGTACGGGCGCGGGGTCGTCGCGACCGGCCCCATCCATTATCGCCAGGTCGAGGCCTATACGAGCGACGGCGTGCCGTCCTATCCGCTGGACCTCAAGAAGGCGGAAGCCCTGTTGGACCAGGCCGGCTATCCGCGCGGGTCCGACGGGACGCGCTTCTCGCTGACCATCGATCCCGCGCCCAACGGCGAGGAGAACTTCCACATCAGCGAGTTTCTCAAGGAATCGCTGCGCCAGATCGGCATCGCCCTGACGATCCGCAATCAGGACTTCGGCACCTTCGTCAAGCGGGTCTACACAGACCGCGACTTCGACATGAACACCAACACTGTCAACTGCTCGGCCGATCCGACGATCGGCGTGCAGCGCTTCTATTGGTCCAAGAATTTCAAGCCCGGCGTCGCGTTCTCCAACTGTACCCACTATGCCAATCCCAAGGTCGACGCGCTCTTGGAGGCGGCCCAAGTCGAGAATGATGCCGACAAGCGCAAGGACGAATGGAAGGAATTCCAGCAGCGGGTGATGGCCGACCTGCCCGCCGTGCCGCTTTGCTGCGTCGACTTCGCCACGCTCGCGGCGAGCGCCGTCAAGGATCACACGCTCGGCGCCACCGGGATCTATTCGGACCAGGCAGAGACTTGGCTGGATTCTTGAGCCTGTCATCGGCAAAGGATGCCTGCGCGCGGCGCGGCGCGGCGCCCGGCACGGTATGACCGCCTATGTCGGCCGACGCTTGGCTCAGGCGTGTGTCGTGATGGTGGTGGTGATCGTCTTCAATTTCGTGCTGCTGCACATGGTGCCGGGCGATCTCGTCGACGTTCTGGCGGGCCAAGCGAACATGGATGCCGACCAGATGCAGGTGTTGCGCGAGCGCTACGGGCTCGATCAGCCGGTCATCGTCCAGTTCGGCACCTATCTGTTCAACCTGGCACACTTCGATCTCTGCTACTCGCCCGTTCTCGCGGCGCCCGTGAGCACGATCATCCTGGAGCGTCTTCCCGTTACCGGTCTTCTCGTTGGGCTGTCGGTGCTTCTGTCGCTTTTCGTCGGCAGCCTGGTCGGCGTGACAGCGGCACGCCTGCGCGGGACAGTGTTCGATACGGCGATCTCGGTGTTGGTTCTGCTGTTTTACGCGACGCCGATGTTTCTGGCCGGGCTACTGTTGATCCTGATCTTTTCGGTGAAGCTGCATCTGTTGCCGATCGCCGGCTTCGCCACGCCCGGAGCGGGCTCTGGTGTTTGGTCGTTGACGCTCGACGTGGCGCGTCATCTGATCATGCCCGTTGCATCACTGTCCCTCTTCTATGTCGCGCTCTATGCGCGTCTGGGCCGTGCCTCGATGATCGAGGCGCTGGGTCAGGACTATGTGCGGACGGCGCGGGCGAAAGGGCTGACGCGGCGGCGCACGGTCTATGTCCATGCCTTGCGCAACGCGCTGCTGCCGCTTGTGACGATGGCCGGACTTCAAGTGAGCGCCATGCTCGGCGGGGCCGTGCTGATCGAGTCCGTCTTCAGCCTGCCTGGTCTTGGACGCACCGCACTCGATGCGGTTCTGCAACGGGACGTCAACCTGCTTCTCGGCGTGCTTCTCGTCGCCTCGGCGGTGGTCGTCGCGATCAATCTCATTGTCGATCTGCTTTATGTTGTGCTCGACCCGCGGATCGAACTGGCATGATGGGCCGCTTTGGTCGGGCCGGCTCGCTGCTGCTGCGCCACCCCAAGGGGGGGCTCGGCCTGCTCATCGTGCTTCTCGTCGTCCTGATGGCGGCACTTGCGCCGCTGCTCTATCCCGACGGTCCCTGGCGGATCGCCGGCTCGCCCTTCATGTGGCCGGGCGCCGACCCGGCCTTTCCTCTGGGCACCGATTCCATGGGGCGCGACGTCGCCGCGGGCCTTTGCTACGGCGCCCAGGTCTCCCTCCTCACCAGTCTGGCCGCCGCCGCGGTCTCTCTCGTCCTCGGTACCGTCATCGGCGCCCTGGCCGGGTTCTACGGCGGCTGGCTGGACGTCGTCCTGATGCGGCTCACCGATGCCGTTCAGACGATGCCGGGCTTCCTCTTCGCCGTGGTGCTCGTCGGCCTGTTCGGCTCGTCGCTCACAACCATCGTGGCGGCCATCGCGTTGCCGGCATGGCCGACCATCGCCCGGTTGGTGCGCGCCGAGTTCCTGCGTTTGCGAAGCGCCGATTTCGTTCATGCTGCTCGCATTCTCGGCATGTCGAACCTCAGGCTGATCGCGACGCAGATCCTGCCCAATTGCCTGACGCCGATCATCGTCTCAACGTCGGTTCTGGTCGCCAGCGCCATCATCGTCGAGGCGGGTCTTTCCTTTCTGGGTCTTGGCGATTCTAATCTGATGAGCTGGGGCAACATGATCGGAGCAGGGCGCTCCTCGCTGCGCACGGCCTGGTATCTGGTAGCGCTGCCCGGAGGCATGGTCGTGCTGACCGTACTCGGCCTCAATATCTTCGGCGACAGCCTGAACGATATGCTGAATCCCCGATTGAGGGCGCGCCGATGAACGGCCCCGTCTTGAGTGTTCGCGACCTGTCGATCCATCTCAGGGACGGCACTGCCCTGGTGCAAGCGCTGAGCTTCGACTTGGCCGCCGGCGAAACGCTGGCGCTGGTGGGCGAGTCGGGATGCGGAAAGTCGGTCTCGGCTTTGGCCGTCATGGGCCTGCTGCCGCCCGAGCTCAATTTTGGGTCCGGATCGAGCATCCGCTTCGAGAATCGCGAGCTTGTCGGTGCGCCCGAAGCTCGGTTGCGCGACCTGCGCGGCAATCGCATGGCGATGGTGTTCCAGGACGCGTTGACAGCCCTCAACCCGGTGATGACGATCGGGGTCCAGATTACGGAAATGCTGCTCACTCATCGCGGGCTGACATGGCGGCAGGCGAACGCACGAGCCCTGGATCTCCTGAAGCGCGTGCACATTCCCGATCCCGAGGCGCGGCTGAGCGACTATCCGCACCGCCTGTCCGGCGGCATGCGCCAGCGCGTCATGATCGCGATGGCGCTCGCGTGCGACCCCATTCTGTTGGTGGCCGACGAGCCGACGACCGCGCTCGACGTCACCGTTCAAGCCCAGATTCTAGACCTTCTGCGGGAGATCCAGACTGACATGGGATTGGCGATGATCCTGATCACGCACGATCTTGGTGTGGTTGGAGGATATGCCGATCGCGCCATCGTCATGTATTCCGGCACGGCGGTGGAAGGCGGGCGGTCGAGCGCGATTCTGTCGGCGCCGCGGCACCGCTACACGGCGGGCCTGATCGAGGCGCGCCCGCATGGCCATTTCTGGAGCCATCGTCACCGGCTCGCCGATATCGATGGCGTCGTCCCGGCCCCGCGTAATCGACCACCGGGATGCGCCTTTCAGGCGCGCTGCTCCGCCTGTCTGCCGGAGTGTGGAGCGGAGGCTCCGCCTCCCCATACCGATCCGTCCGGCCACTGGGCGTCCTGCTTCAACCCGGTCCCAGAGTTGGTAGAGGCGTGAGCAGTCTTCTCGAGATCGACGACCTCAAGGTCTACCACGCAACGCCGCGCGGTCTGTTGCGGGCCGTGGATGGCGTATCGTTGCGCATCGGCGAAGGCGAAATCCTCGGCTTGGTGGGCGAATCCGGCTGCGGCAAGTCGACCCTGGCGCGATGCGTCGTCGGCCTGACCAATCCCACGGCTGGCTCGCTGGCGGTTGATGGCCGCAGCGATCATGCGGCGATGAATCGGCCGGCACGAGCGCGAACGATCCAGATGATCTTCCAAGACCCGGTCAGCTCTTTGAATCCGCGCCATTGCGTCGGCGACGTGCTGGATTTGGCATTCCGAATGCGCGGCCTGACCGGGCGCTCCGAACGGCAGGCCCGGATCGATGCTCTGATCCGCCGTGTCGGCCTGACGCCCGATCATCTCGCCCGGTTTCCGCACGAGATGTCGGGCGGCCAATGCCAGCGGGTGGGCATCGCCCGGGCTCTGGCGATGGAGCCGCGCCTCATCGTCTGCGACGAACCGGTCTCGGCCCTCGACGTCTCGGTCCAGGCGCAGGTGCTCAACCTCTTCCTGGACCTGCAGAATTCTCTGGGGTTGAGCTATCTGTTCATCTCCCACGATCTTTCGGTCGTGCGCTACGTCTCGACCCATATCGCGGTGATGTATCTGGGCCGGATCGTCGAGGTGGGGCCGGCCGAAGCCGTGTGGCACGGTCACCGTCATCCCTACACGCGTGCCCTGATGAGTTCGGCACCGACGGTCGACATCAGCGGTGAGCGCCTGATGCTCAGCGGCGACGTGCCTAGTCCCGTCAGTCCGCCGAGCGGATGCGCCTTTCGCACGCGTTGTCCCTTCGCCGAGGAGATTTGCGCATCCAAGACGCCGCTGCTCGCGCCCGTCGCATCCGGTCATCTTGCGGCGTGTCATTTCGCCGACCGCCTGTTTGCTCGTTCCACCTCAACCCATCACGGAAAGGAAGATCGCCATGCGCCGCAAGCGTCTCGGCGTGGTGCTGATCGGCCAGAGCCCGCGGCACGATATTGAACGGCAGCTTCGCACGGTACTCGGCACCGATATCGAGATCGAACTGCGCGGTGCCCTGGACGGGCTCGACGAGGCGGGATTGGCGGCCGCCGCGCCTCAGAGCAAGGCCGATACGCTGATCGCCTTCCTGCCGGAGGAGCAGCGCGGTGTGATCGAGGAAACGGCGGGCCGCAAGGTTTCGAAACGCGCCATCGAGGACCGGGCCGAGGCGGTTATTGCCAGTCTCAAGCGCGACGGTATGCCGGTCGCCATGCTGTTCTGCGCCGGCGACTTTCCCCACATCGAGCGCAAGGGCCTGTTCGTCGTGCCATCCGCCGTGCTTTCGGGGGTGGTGGATTCGGTCTTCGGCACCGGCCGGCTCGGCGTCTTCATGCCGTTGGCCGACCAGCGCGATCATTTCATCGGACGATGGACGAAGGAGGGGCGGAGCGTCGTTGGCGTACCACTTCTTCCCAGCGCGGATCCTGCAGCGATCGACGCAGCGGCGCGGGAAATGGCCGCGCTCGACCCGGATTTCATCGTCATGGACTGCCTTGGATATGACGAGGCGATCAAGCTGCGGGTGCAGGCCATCGTCTCGGTGCCGATCCTGCTGGCCTTCAACACCGTGGCGCGCGTTGTCGACGAGCTGGCTTGAAGCGTCCTTGGCCGGCGCAACCATCGCGCCCTGTCCGGCCGAGCCGATGACCGGGCCTGGCCGCTGTGCTGCCCGACTTCGGCACCGAGGTCGATGGCGAGGCTCTGTCCCAAGCCATGGACCGGATGGGGCGCCCGCCTCAGCGTCCGACGTAACCCATCCGGCGCGACAGCTCTTCGGCATAGCGCGCCGTCGACATTGCGAGCTTGACCTGCTGGCGCGGATCGAAGCGATGCTTGGGCGCAGCCACCGTCAGGGCACCGACAACTTGGCCGCGGACGTCGCGGACAGGGGCGGCGACACCGCAGGATTCGATCTCGTATTCCTGATCGTTGAAGGCGATCCCGCGCGAGCGGATATCCTCGAGCTCCGCCTCGAGCTCGTCCCCGAGCTTTGTGAAGGGCGTGTATCTCGGCAGCGGTTGCAACATGGCTGCATGCTTGGCCGCGGGCAGGAACGCCATGAAGATCTTGCCGGCTGCGGAGGCATGCGTTGGCATTGCCGTGCCCGGACGGGCATAGTGGGTCACGGCATGTTCGCCGACCGCCTGCTCGATCATGATCGTGTCGCGGCCGTTCCACACCGCGATGTAGATGCTTTCGCCGGTCTCGTCGGCCAGCGCCTGCAGGGCGGGGCGCGCCGCGTTGACGACGTCGAGATCGGCGATCAACGGGCCCGCCAGGGCGATCAGTTCGAACCCCAGGCTGAAGCGGCCGTCGTTTTCGCCACGCTCCAGGAAGCCGTGGGTGACCAGCGTCGCCAGAAGCCGGGAGACCGTGCTCTTGTGAAGCCCGACCCGCCGCGCGATCTCGTTGACGCCGATGCTTTTGCGCGAGGCGCCGATGACCTTCAGGATGGTGATGGCGTGGGCGACGGCCCCGACTTCCGGCTTCTCTCTGGACTCGCGCTGGGTCGGTTTACGCTTGATGGCCTCCTCGGCCGTCGCTGCGTTGGTCACGTCCTGCTCCACCTGTGGGTCCCTTGTCGTTCATCGGCGAAGAGAAGCCCTCGAGCCGTCCCTCTCAACGCCACAATTGGCACGTTCAGCTACCGGCAGGCTATAAGACGATGTTGCTTAATGCGCAACAGACGCTGCCGAATGAGCCGTCGAACAACCCACGAGAACCATAATGAAGACGAGGATGGCACGATGCCGCCGACGCGAATTCTGACTGCCTCCCATTGGGGCGTCTATCATGCCCTTGTTGAGGACGGCCGCATGGTCGGCGTCGAACCATTCGAGAAGGACCAGGATCCTTCGCCGATCATCCACGCCATGCCGCAGGCGCTGACGGCGCCGTCGCGCGTGCTGGCGCCGGCGGTGCGCGAAGGCTGGCTGCGCGATGGGGCGGGCAGCGATCGGTCGGGGCGCGGCCGCGAGCGTTTCGTGACGGTCTCCTGGAAGACTGCGCTCGACCTGGTCGCCGGCGAGATCGCACGGGTTCGCGAGGACTACGGCAACGAAAGCCTCTATGGCGGTTCCTACGGCTGGAGCAGCGCCGGCCGCTTCCACCACGCCAAGAGCCAGGTGGGGCGCTTTCTCAACGCTTGCGGTGGCGCCACGAAATCGCGCGACACCTATAGCGTCGGCGCCGGCTCGGTGATCCTGCCGCACGTGCTGGGGTCCGACCGACCGATCTGGGGACCGGTGACGGGCTGGGACGTTCTGGCGGCCAATGCCGAGCTCATCGTCTGCTTCGGCGGGCTGCCGCTCAAGAACGCGCAGATCGAGGCCGGCGGCGTTGGCAATCACAAGGTCAGGGGCTTTCTCGAGCGGATGGCGGCGCGCGGGGGAGCCTTCGTGCTCGTCAGCCCGATGCAGGACGACCTGCCGGCGTTCACGCAGGCCCACTGGATCCGTCCGATGCCCAACACCGACGTCGCGCTGATGCTTGGCCTCGCCCACGTTCTCTACCGCGAAGGGCTCTACGACGCCGACTTCGTCGCGCGGTACACGGTCGGCTTTGAAGCCTTTCTCACCTATCTGCTGGGCACTCGCGACGGGATCGCCAAGACGCCGGAGTGGGCGGCGGCCATCTGCGCGATCGAGGCCGAGGAGATCGTGGCGCTCGCCCGTCGCATGGCGCGCCATCGCACCTTCATCAATTTGAGCCTGTCGGTGCAGCGCTGCGATCATGGCGAGCAGACCTACTGGATGGGCGCGGTGCTGGCCGCCATGCTGGGACAGATCGGCCTGCCGGGCGGGGGCATCGGCTATGGCTATGCCGCGGTCCACGGGACGGGCAATCCGGTGCCGCGCTTTCGCCCGCCGACACTGCCGCTCGGCGTCGATCCGCTCGGCCGCTTCATTCCGGTGGCGCGGGTTGCCGACATGCTCGACCATCCGGGGGCGACGATCGACTATGACGGCCAGCGCATCACCTATCCCGACGTCCGGCTGATCTACTGGTGCGGCGGCAATCCGCTGCATCACCACCAGGATCTCAACCACTTTCTGAAAGCCCTGCGCAAGCCGGAAACCATCGTGGTGCACGAACCCTGGTGGACGCCTTTTGCCCGCTTCGCCGACATCGTCCTACCGGCGACGACCACCGCCGAGCGCGACGACATCATGTCTTCGCGTGCCGATGGCACGATCCTGGCAATGAAGCAGGCGGTGCCGCCGGTGGCCGGGGCGCGCAACGACCACACGATCTTTACCGGCATCGCCAGGCGCATCGGCAAGGCGGAGGCGGAGGCCTTCACGGAAGGGCGCAGCGAGGCCGAGTGGCTGCGGCACATCTACGAAATCTCCCGCGAGCAGTCCGCGGCGATGGGCGTCGACTTGCCGGAATTCGATGCGTTCTGGGAAGCGGGGCTGGTCGAGTTGCCGGAACGCACGGAGCCGTTCGAGATGTATGCCGACTTCCGCGCCGATCTGTCCGGCCACCCGCTCGGCACACCCTCTGGCAGGATCGAGATCTTTTCCGAACGGATCGCGAGCTTCGGCTACGACGATTGCATCGGCCATCCCGCCTGGTTCGAGCCCTGGGAATGGCACCGCGCGCCGCTGGCGCAGGTTTACCCCTTGCATCTCGTCTCCAACCAACCGGCCGCGCGCCTGCATAGCCAACTCGATATGGGGCCGGTCAGTCAGGCGACGAAGATCAAGGGGCGCGAGCCGGTCTATCTCAACCCTCAGGATGCGGCGACCCGCGGCATCGCCGACGGCGACGTCGTGCGGCTCTTCAACGACCGCGGCGCGACGCTCGCCGGCGCTCGCCTCAGCGACAGGCTGCGGCCGGGCGTGGTGCTGATGGCGACCGGCGCCTGGTACGACCCCGAGGACCCGGCGCGCGACGGCTCGATGGACAAGACCGGCAATCCCAACGTTCTGACCCTCGACAAGGGCACCTCGAAGCTGGCCCAGGCGACAGCCGCTCAGACGGCGCTGGTCGAGGTGGAGAAATGGGCGGGACCGCTGCCGCCGGTGACGGCCTACGATCCCCCTGTGCTGATCGACGAGGGCGAACTGGAATAGGGGAGGGCGGGTCTTGGCCGGTCCGCATGCGGCCAGCCATGTCCCGGATGGAAGATCCGGACGTCAGGCCGCCGGACCCGCCGCCAGCGGCAGGTCGGACCGCCAAGCCCATTCGTGCCAGGAGCCGACGAAGATGCGCACGTCGTCGAAACCCGCTTCGCGCAGCGCCACATAGGCGGTCGCGGCCCGCGCGCCGCGGTGGCAATAGGTGACGACCGGCCGCTGCGGCGACAGGCCGGCCGTCGCGAACAGGCGGCGCAGGTCCGCTGCCGGCCTGTAGCGGCCGGCGTCGAGCAGATCTTCGTAGAAGAGGAACTTTGCGCCGGGAATCCGTCCTGCCCGCGCGCAGCAGTCATGGGCGAACGTGCCCTGGAACTCGGTCGGCCGCCGCACGTCGAGGACGTCGACCTCGGGGCCGGCCGTCGCAACGTCGTCGATCGAGGCGATCAGCTCGCGACGCATGGGCTCGACCGGCGGATGATAGGGGCTGGAGACGATTTCGGCCTGGGCACCGTCGCCCGGTGTCAGCGCGCCGCCGGCCGCCGTCCAGGCGTCGAGCCCTCCGTCGAGCACCAGCCCGCCGTCGTGTCCCGTGTAGTCCAGGAACCAGAGGCCGCGCGGCGAGACCATGCCGGTCTGCTCTTCGAAGAAGACAACCGTCCTGGCGTCGGTCGCGCCGATCGCCGCGAAGGCAGCGGCGATCGCGCGTTCAAGCTCGGCAAAACCCGCGCCGTCGCTCTGCGGAATGAAATAGTCGTAGACGTTCAGATTGACGGCGCCGGGGATGGTGCCGGTGCGCCAGGCCTGGTCGCCGCGCACATCGACGAGCAGCAGCCCGGCCTGGCCGAGCCGGTCGCGCAGGCTCGACGCATCGATCAGCCGGCTCATCGAGCGTCCTCCGCGCGCGGCGCCAAGCCGTTTTCGGCATCGGCCCGGGCCGCGGAAGGATCGCGCATGGTCGAATCGCCCCAGCCGCCGCCGCCGGCCGTTTCGACCACCAGCATGGTGCCCTTGGCCAGAGACACCGTCGCTTTGCCCGGCAGGATCGTGATGCCATCGTCGCCAACGGCGGTCACGCGCGCGCCGCGCGCCGGGCGGCCGCCCTCGGCACCCCACGGTTCGTGCCGGGTGCGATCGAGATGCAGCGTCACGGCGGCGTCCGCCTCCAGTCTGATGCCGCGGGTCAGCCCATGGCCGCCGCGAAATTGGCCCGCGCCGGCGCTGCCGTTGACAAGGCCGTAGTGAAGGACCGTCATCGGATACTCCCGCTCGATGAATTCGACGGGCGAGTTGGCAGTGTTGGTCATATTGCAGTGGATGCCGTCGGCCCCGTCGCGGCCGCTGAGCGCACCCTGGCCGCCGCCGTAGGTCTCGACATAGGAATAGGCGCGGCCCGTTGCGGGGTCGGTGCCGCCGACGATCAGCGCGTTCATGCTGCCGGTCGAGGCGGCGATCTGATGATCCGGCAACAGTTGGTCGAAGGCGCCGAGCAGCGCGTCGCACACCCGGCTGCTGGTGATCGACGTGCACAGGCCGACGGGGAAGGGCGGGTCGGCATCGACGATCGAACCCTTCGGCGTCCTGACTTCGATTGCGCGCAAAAGCCCGGCGTTGGACGGCAGGCCTGGATCGAGCATCGCTTTGACCGTGTAGAGAACGCAGCTCGTGGTGATGAAGCGCGGTGCGTTGACCGGACCGCGCACTTGGCCCGAGGTTCCTTCGAAGTCGACCATCAGATTGCTGTCTTTGACGCCCAGCCGGACGTGGATGGCGAGATCGACATCGTGTTCGCCCTCCCGCCACTCGAGGACGTCGCGAAACGTTACGCTCCTGCCGTCCAGGGCGGCGAGACGCTGCTTCAGGCGAAGAGTGGTGTTGTCGAGAAGGGCGGTCACCGCGCCGTCGAACTCAGCCTGCCCGGTGCGCAGAACCAGTTCGGCGAGGCGGCGGGCCCCGATCGTGTTGGCGGCCGCCTGCGCAAGAAGATCGCCGGCCACCATGTCCGGCGTGCGGCTGCCGAGCCGGAACAGGGCGAGGACCGTTTCGTCCAGGCTGCCGGCGCGCATCAGCAGCATCGGCGGCACACGCAGTCCCTCCTGCATGATGTCGGAAACGCCGAGGGCCAGGCTGCCGGGCGCCATGCCGCCGACATCGACCTGGTGGGCCATGTTGGCGACATAACCGAGCCGTACGCCCTCGTGGTCCACCGGTGCGATGACGACGACGTCGGGAAGATGCGAGCCCGTCAGCCAGGGATTGTTGGTGACGATCATGCTGCTGGCCGGAAGATCGGCGCCCATGTCCGCGACGACGCGTCCGACCACGCCCGACAGCAGGCCCAAATGCACCGGGATGTGCTCGGCCTGGGCGATCAGCTGGGCTTGCGCGTCGAAGACGCCACAGGAGAAATCGCGGCGGTCGCGAATGTTGACCGAATAAGCGGTGCGGATCAGGGCTGCGCCCATCTCCTCGGCCACCGCCTGCAGCCCGTGGCGCACCACCTCGGGCAGGATCGCGTCTTCAACCATCGCTGTTCATCCTGATGACGAGGCTGCCGAACCGATCGACGGTCAGGGTCTGGTCGCCGACGATGAGGGTGGTGTCCTGCTGCTCGACGACGAGCGGACCAGTCAGCACGCTGCCCGGCACGAGCCTTGTTCGGTCGTAGACGGGAACCTCGCGGACGTCGCCGTCGATCCAGAGCGGCGTGTGGGCGACGAGCGGCTCGGCGTCATTCTCGATCATCGGCAGCGGCAGGGTCGTACTGGGGGCCGGTCCGGTGCCGGCCATGCGCAGCAGCACAAGTTCCACGGGCTCGTCGCGGCGAGCGTAGCCGAAGCTTTGCCGGTGCGCAGCGTGGAAAGCCTCGATCGCCGGATCGAGCCCGTCGCGGCCGAGCGGAACGAGAATCTCGTGACCCTGGCCGCGATAGCGCAGGCCGAGAAGCGGCGAAAGCGCCACGGCCGCGCGGTCGATTCCGTCGGTGTCGGCCACCGTCAGAACCCGCTCGCCGAGCTCGGCAACCAATGCGTCAAGGTCGGACGGCGGGATGGCGTCGGCGATCTTGCCGACGACGCCCGTCTCGTCGTGGCGCCACGGCGCCAAGAGCAGGCCGATCGCGCACAGGAGCCCTGGCGAAGGCGGAATGATGACCGTCTCAATGCCGAGTTCGGCGCAGAGGTCGACGGCGTGCAGCGGGCCGGCCCCGCCGAAGGCCATCGCCGCGAAACCGCGCGGATCGAGGCCGCGCTCGACGGTGACCGTGCGCATGCCGCGGACCATCGCGGCATTGACGATACGCAGGATACCGGCCGCGGCCTCCTCGACGGAAATGCCGAGCGGCTCGGCGACATGCGTGCCGATGGCGCGGACCGCCCTGTCACGGTCGATGACGATGCCGCCGCCCAGGGCTCGGCCGGCGCGCAGGCGGCCGAGCACCACATTGGCGTCGGTCACGGTGGGGCGCTCGCCGCCCTTGCCGTAGGCGGCGGGGCCGGGACGGGCGCCCGCGCTCTCCGGGCCGACCTTTAGAAGGCCGCCGATGTCGACCTCGGCGATCGAGCCGCCGCCGGCACCGAGCGTGATGATGTCGAACATCGGCACGCGGATCGGAAAGCCCTCGATGGCGCCTTCGTAGCGCGTCAGGATCTCGCCGTCCTGGATCAGACCCACGTCGAAGCTGGTGCCGCCCATGTCAATGGTGACGACGTTGCCGAAACCGGCGGCTTCGGCGAAGGAGCGGGCTCCGATCATGCCGGCGGCCGGTCCGGACAGGCAGGTGTGGACCGCTTTGGCATTCGAGGCCGTCTCGATCGGCATGACGCCGCCGCTGGACTGCATGATGGCAGGTTCGGCAGCGACGCCGATCTCGTCCAGTCGCCGCGAGATGGCGCCGAGATAGCTCTTCAGCGGCGGCATCAGATAGGCGTTCATCACCGTCGTCGATGCCCGCTCGAACTCGCCGGGCTGGGCGAGCACGTCGCTGGAGATGGACACCTTGAGATCCGGCAGACGGCGGGTCAACAGTTCGGCGGCGCGGCGCTCATGCGCCGCATTGGCATAAGAGTGAAGAAACGTCACCGCGACGGTTTCGACGCCCTCGCGCTTCAGCTCCTCGGCGACCGCCTCCAGTGCCTCTTCGTCCAACGCGCGGCGGACAGCACCGTCCGGCCCGAGCCGTTCCGGCACTTCGAACACCAGCGAGCGCGGCACCAGAGGCGCAGGATGGCGTGCCGCCTGATCGTAGAGATGAGCGCGTGTCTGGCGGCCGATGATCAGGAGATCGCGAAACCCTTCGGTGACGAGGAGCGCCGTCCTGGCGCCCTTGCGTTCGAGAATGGCGTTGGTCGCCACCGTGGTGCCGTGCGAGAAGCCGACGAGCTCGTCCGGCATGATGCCGGCGAGACCCATGGCCATCTTCGTCGCCTCGATGACGGCAATCGCCTGCTCGCCGACCGTGGTCGGTGTCTTGACGAAGACCGAGCGGCCAGTCTCGACTTCGAACAGGCAAAGGTCGGTGAATGTCCCGCCGACGTCGCAGCCGATACGATAGGCCATGGCGCTCAGTCTTGATTGAGCGTTTCGGCGAAGGGGAAGAGCGCCGGAGAGCCGCCGGTGTGGATGAACAGGACGTCGGCGCCCGGATCGATCTTGCCCTTCTGCACGATGTCGAGAAGGCCCGCCATGCCTTTGCCGGTGTAGACCGGATCGAGAAGGATGCCTTCGTCGCGGGCGGCCCGCTTGATGGCGGCGTTGCCGGCGGCGCTCGGCACGCCATAGGCAGGGCCGACATAGTCGGTCTCCAGCCACATCTCGTCCGCCGTCCAGCTCCGGCCCGCGGCGATCAGCTTGCCACCGGCCGTCGCCATCACGGCGCAGCGTTCGGTGAAGGGCACGGCGCTGCCCGAAACGGCGATGCCGACGATCTTCGTCTGCGGCCAGTGGAGATGAACGCCGATGGCAAGTCCCGCCAGGGTGCCGCCCGATCCGACGGCTGTCGCGATCACGTCGGGCGCCTTGCGGCCCGCTGCGGCATACTGCTCCGCCATCTCCTTGACTGCCTGGGCGTAGCCGAGGGCGCCGAGCGGCGTCGCGCCACCCACTGGCATGATGTAGGCCTTTTCGCCGCGCGCCTCGGCGGCGTCGGCATGGGCCTGCATGCGCGGCGCGATCAGCTCGAAATAGGCATCGGGATCGAGAAACTCGAGTTCGGCGCCGAACAGGCGATCGAGCAGCAGATTGCCCTGAAATTCCTTGGGTTCGTGGCCGCGCAGAACCAGCACCGGCTTCATCCCGAAGCGGCGCGCCGCCGCCGCCACCATGCGGGCGTGATTCGACTGATGGCCGCCGGTGGTGATCAGCACCTTGACGCCCTGATCGATCGCGTCGGCCATCAGGAATTCGAGCTTGCGGACCTTGTTGCCGCCGCCGCCGAAGCCAGTGAAGTCGTCACGCTTGATCGAAAGGTTGATTCCGAGCGACCGGCTGAAGCTTTCCATCGGCTCGATCGGGGTAGGAAGGAAGCCGAGCGGAATGCGGCGGATGTCTTCCAGTGCCATGGGCTGAACTCCGGAGAAGAGGGCGAGAGCGATAGGGGAGTGGATCAGGCTTCGGTGCCGAGGGCGCCGCGGTCGAAGGTCCAGTCGATCGGACCCGCGGCAGCCTTGAGGGCCGCCCGCCGGCTCTCGGTCGCCGCTCCATCGACCGTTCCGGCCTTCGTCAGGACGACGCCGTAGACCTCGTCCGCCTGGGTCGGGCTCACCTTGCGGTCCCTGACGTCGGCGGCCACCGCCTCCGGCTCGCGGTCGAGCGGATCGCCATAACCGCCGCCGCCGGCTACGGCGCAGACCATGCGGTCGCCCTTGCCGAGCTTGAAGCGCTTGCGCGAGGGAACCTTGAAGACCTCGCCGTCGGTGCGCGTCACGGTCGTCTCCCAGCTCGCGCCCGGACGCCCGCCGAACAGGCCCCAGGGCTGGGTGACGAACCGGTCGCCGCGGTGCGAGATCTCGGTGGTCTCGTCGAGTATCTCGAACTCCTTGACGATTCCGGTGCCGCCGCGGAACCGGCCGGCGCCGCCGCCGTCCTGGCGCAGGAGAAGCTGGTGAATGCGAACCGGATAGTCGAGTTCCAGGGCCTCCACCGGCGTGTTCAGCATGTTGGTGGTGTCGCACTCGATATATTCGATGCCGTCCTTGGTCGGACGCGCGCCCATGCCGGCGGCGAACAGCTCGAGATAGACGTAGGCACTGCCGTCGGGGCGCCGGCCGGCCAGCGTCACGCCTTCCATGCCGCCTGAAGAGGCGCGCAGGCGCTGCGGGATCACCCGCATCAGCGATCCAAAGGCGGTGTCGACCGCCCTGAGAACCGTCATGGTGCGCGAGTTGAGCGCCGCCGGATGCTCGGGATTGAGCAGCGTTCCCTTGGGAACGTGGACGGTGAGAGGACGATAGCAGCCCTCGTTGTTGGGCACGTCCTCGCCATAGATGCAGTGGGCGACATAGTAGCAGCAGGAGATCGGACCGGAGACGGCGCTGTTGGAGGCGCCGCGCAGCTGCGGATCGGTGCCGGAGAAGTCGAAGGTCATGTTCGATCCTGCGACCGTCACCGTGCACTGGATCTTGCGCTTGACGTCGAGGTCGATGCCGTCGTTGTCCAGGTAGTCGACGAAGTCGTAGACGCCGTCCGGGATCTCCTCGATCTTGGCGCGGGCCTGGCGCTCGGCGCGATCGTTGAGCTCGTCGATATAGGCGAGGAGCGTGTCGATGCCATATTCGGCGACCGTTTCGAGGAAGCGCCGGCGCCCGACGTCGCCAGCCGCCAGTTCGGCGCGGAAGTCGCCCATCGTGTGGTCGGGCATGCGGATGTTCTTGAGGATGATGCCGAGCACCTCCTTGTTCCACCGACCCCGATGGATCAGCCGGCACGGCGGCAGGACCAGTCCCTCCTGGAAGATCTCGGTGGAATCGGGCGGCAGGCTGCCGAGCGTCATGCCGCCGAAATCCTGCTGGTGGGCGATGACCGCCGACAACGCGATGGTGCGCCCTTCCCAGACGATGGGCACGATCATCGCCACGTCCGGAATGTGCGTGCCGCCCTCGTAGGGGTCGTTGAAGCAATAGGCGTCGCCGTCCTCCATCCCGTCGGCCGGATAGTCCTCGAGTACCCGGGCGACGGAGGAGTTGAGGATGCCGAGATTGGCGGGCAGGGCGTTGGCGTGGGCGATCAGGCCGCCCTTGGCGTCGAAGATGGCGACGCCGCAGTCGCCGCCCTCCTTGATGATGTTGGAAAAGGCGCTGCGGATCATCGCGGCCTGCATTTCGTCGGCGATGATCTCCATGCGGTTGCGCAGCACTTCCAGCGTGATCGGATCGAAGCTCTTGGTCCGGGTCACAGCGCGGGCTCCTCGGTCAGGTCGCGAATCAAGGGAGCCGGTTTCGGCGGCAGGTTCTCGACGGTCATGATGATGCTGCCGCTGGCGTCGACGCGGCAGGAAAAGCCGGGATAGACGACGATCGTCGTATCCAGCTGATCGATGATGGCAGGACCTTCCAGGGCCACGCCGAGCGGCGCGCGGGCGCGATCGTAGACCGGCGTCTCGACCCCTCGCGGATATTCGGGGAAGAAGCGGGCGGTGCGCGAGCCCTTCTTTGCCTCGCCCCAGCTCTTGGTGTCAGCGGCGCTGGGCAGCCCGGGCTTCGGCATCGGATGCCAGTGGACGGTGCGCAAGCTCACCAGCTCGACCGGGGCGGCTTCATCGGCCTGGCCGTAAACCTCGCGATGGCGTTCATGGAAACCGGCCACGAGCCTGTCGATGGCGTCGGCGTCGATGTCGCCGTCGAGGGTGATGTTCAACTCGAAGGACTGGCCAACATAGCGCAGATCCGCCGATCGAGTCACTCTGGCCTCGTCTCTGGAGATCCGCTCGTCGGCGAGCTGGGCGTATCCGCGTTCGTCCAGTTCGCCGTAGGCCGTGGCGAGTTCGTCGACGCTGATCGCCGCTGCCTTGCGGTTGAAGGCGACGGCGTTGTCGTGCTCGATGTTGGCGACGAGCAGACCCAATGCCGCCAGCACGCCGGGGGTCGGCGGCACCACGACGGTGCCGATGGCGAGGGCCTTGGCGACGAGGCCGCCATGCACCGCGCCGCCGCCGCCAAGCACGACCAGCGCAAAGTCGCGCGGATCGTAGCCCCGGCACACGGTCCACAGACGGATTTCGTTGGCCATGTTGGCGTTCGCGATGGCGTGGATCGCCCAGGCGGCTTCTTCTGTGGAGAGGCCGAGTTCGGCTCCGAGATCGCCGACGGCCCTGTGGGCGGCGGCTCTATCGATCCTGACCTTGCCGCTGCCGAAGTTGGAGGGATCGAGCCAACCGAGAACCAGGCTCGCGTCCGTCACCGTCGGCTCCGTACCGCCCTGGCCATAGGCCGCGGGACCCGGCTGGGCACCGGCGCTTTGCGGGCCGACGTGCAGGCCACGCTCCGAATCGAGCCAGGCGATTGATCCGCCGCCCGCGCCGATCGCGTTGCAGTCGATCATCGGCAAGCGGATCGGATAGTTGACGATGCGTCCATCGGTGGTGGTGACGATCCGGCCGTCGCGCACCACGGCGATGTCGGCCGAGGTGCCGCCGACGTCGAGGCTGATGATGTTTTTGAAGCCGGCGGCTTGGGCCACGTGGTGGGCGCCGCGCACACCGGCCGCCGGCCCGGAAACGAGGGTCCGCGCCGGGGCCTCGAGAATGCGGCGGTGGCTGGAAATGCCGCCGCGCGACTGCATGATCTCCAGCTCGACATCGAGCCCGGCCTCGCTCAGGCCGGCGCTCAGCTGTTCGACATGGCGTCGCATCACCGGCTTCAGATAGGCGTCGAGCGCGGTGACGCAGAGACGCTCATACTCACGGAAGACGGGATCGACGTCGGAGGAGATCGACACGGCGACGTGCGGATAATCCTCGAGGATGATGTCGCGGATGCGCCGCTCGTGCGAAGGATCGAGGAAGGCGAACAGGCAGCAGACCGCGATCGCCTCGATCTTTTCGTTCACCACCAGATCGCGGACCGCCGCCCGCACGTGCGCCTCGTCGAGCGGCACCAGCGTCTCGCCCCGGGAGCCGATCCGCTCGCGGACGCCGCGCCGTCGACGCCGGGGTGCGATGAAGATCGGCGTCTCGGCGTCGATGAACAGGTCGTAGAGAACCGAACGCTTCTGCCGGCCGATTTCCAGCACATCCTCGAAGCCGGCGGTCATCAGAATGCCGGTCGGCGCGCCGCGATGCTCGATGACGGCATTGGTGCCGACCGTCGTGCCGAGAGTGAAGCGGCGGATTTGGCTCGGACTCGCGCCGGCTTTGTCGAGCACGGTGCGGATCGCGTCGACGATACCGGCCGTATAGTCGTCTGGCCGAGAGACCACCTTGGAGACGGTCAGGTCTCCAGCATCGTCGCAAAGGACGATGTCCGTGAAGGTGCCGCCTACGTCGACGCCAATGATCATGGAAGAGTCTCTCCATTGTTGCGCATAGAGCAACATAGTTGCATAAAGAAGGCTACAGGGAAGTTCGTTCGGCTGTCAAGCGCGCCTGCCGCGGGCGTCGCCGCCAGATAGAATGGGCCCAACGGCTTCAAAAGCGGAAGGTCAGGTGTGCAAATCTCAAGCAGTGTGTTTCGTTGCATAGGGTCTATGCAAAATTTTGGGACGCCGCACCCGCGGCGGCTTGACAGGTCGCAATTCTGGCTCTCAGATAGGAATGAGAAACACCGTTGCCCTATGCGCAACAAAGTGAGGATCCGATATGCGCTTGACCCGTCGAACCTTCAACGCATCGGCCGCCGCAGCCTTGCTGACGCCTTTCGTGGTCCGTCGCGGATGGGCGCAGGATCAGACCGGGATCATTCGCTCCAAGGTGATCGCGCCGCTGGCCTCGCTCGATCCGATCTGGACGACGGCCTACATCACCCGCAATCACGGCTACATGATCTACGACACGCTGTTCGGCATGGATAACACGCTGGCGATCCAGCCGCAGATGGTCGACAGCTACGACGTCTCCGGCGATCAGCTGACCTACACCTTCACCTTGCGCGACGGGCTCGCCTTCCATGACGGCAGTCCCGTGACGTCGAAGGACTGCGTGGCCTCGATTGCCCGATGGGCCAAGAAGGACAATCTCGGCTCACGCATGGCGAGCCAGATGACGAAGCTGGAGCCGGTCGACGACCGCACCTTCCAGATCGTCCTGTCGCAACCCTTCTCCATGCTTCTCACGGCGCTTGCCAAGGTCGGCTCGAACGTCTGCTTCATCATGCCGGAGCGGGTCGCCTCGAAGGACGTCAGCGAGCAGATCACCGAGACGATCGGCTCCGGCCCGTTCAAGTTTGCCGCGGACGAGTATGTCGCCGGCTCCAAGGCCGTCTACCTGCGCAACGAGGCCTATGTGCCGCGGTCGGAGCCGGCATCGGGCACGGCCGGCGGTAAGGTCGTCAACGTCGACCGGGTCGAATGGCTGTTCATGGACGACATGACCGCGACCAGCGCGATGCAGGCCGGCGAACTCGACTTCTTCGAGGAACCGTCGCCGGAGCTGCTGCCCGTGCTATCGGCCGCCGGCAACATCGACGTGGCCGTGCACAACACGATCGGCATGCAGTTGGTGATCCGTCCGAACCATACGGCTGCGCCGTTCGACAATCCGGCCTTCCGCAAGGCGTTCATGCGGATGATCAATCCCGAGGAGCACCTCGTCACCTATCTCGGCGATCCCTCCTATTTCACCGTCGACGGGTCGGTCTATCCGGTCGGCACGCCCTATCACACCGAGGAGGGCGTGATCGGCTACGATCTCGACGCGGCGAAGAGCCTGCTTCAGGAGGCCGGCTACAAGGGCGAGCCGATCTATGTTCTGCAGGCCACCAACATCGCGACCAACCGCATCTTCGCCACCGTGACGGCGGACCAGCTTCGGCGTGCGGGCCTCAACGTGCAGATGGTGGCCGGCGATTTCGGCACCATCTATGCCCGTGCGCTCAAGAACGATCCCATCGACGGCGGCAATGGCTGGCACCTGATCCATTTCGCCAATATCGGTCCCGACATGGCCGATCCGATCACCAGCCGGACGCTTTCGGGAGCCGGCGACTCGCTCGGCTGGTCGAAGGACGATGAAATCGTCAAGTTCGATGCCGCCTATCTGGCCGAGGCGGACTTCGACAAGCGCAAGGTCATCGCGGCCGACGTTCAGGCGCGGGCGCTCGATCTCGGCTTCTATCGGCCGGGCGGCACCTTCCAGCAGCCGAATGCCTTCTCGACGGCGGTGTCGGGTGTCGTGAACTCGCCGGTGCCGATCTACTGGAACTTGACGAAGGCGGCTTGAGCCGCGGACGGGGACCGACATGCTCGGCTACATCGTTCGCCGCAGCCTGGCGGCAATTCCTGTCCTCGTTCTGGTCGCCGTCGCCGTCTTTTCGCTGCTGCAGCTCAGCCCCGGCGATCCGGCGGTTCTGATCGGCGGCGACACGGCGACCCCCGCCCAAATCGAGGCAATCCGCCACGACCTCCATCTCGATCAGCCGATTTTGGCGCGGGCCTGGGCCTGGAGCGCATCGCTGCTGTCGGGCGATCTCGGCCGCTCGCTGTTCTCCGGTGTTCCCGTCACGACGCTGATCGCGCAGCGCGCCGAGCCAACCCTGGCGCTGACGCTCGCGACCATCGTCCTGGCCATCGGCATCGGCGTGCCCGTCGGCATCGTCGCCTCGCTGCGGGTCGGCAGCATTCTCGATCGCATCGTCATGCTGCTCTCCGTCCTGGGATTTTCGGTGCCCGTGTTCATCGTCGGCTATTGCCTGGTGCTCGTCCTATCGACCCATCTGCATCTGCTTCCGGCCCAGGGCTACAAGCCGATCGCCGGAGGCATCCTGCCGAACCTCGCCACGCTGATCATGCCGGCGCTGGCGCTTAGCGGCGTCTACATGGCCCAGATCGCCCGCGTCACCCGCGCCGCGATGCTCGAGGTCATGAGCGAGGACTTCATCCGCACGGCGCGCGCCAAAGGCATTCGCCGGCTGAAGATCATTCTCGTCCACGCCTTGCCCAATGCCGGGATCCCGATCATGACGGTGATCGGCTTCGGCGTCGGCGCCCTGCTGGGCGGCGTGGTGGTCACCGAGACGGTGTTCAACATACCGGGCCTCGGCAGTCTGGCGGCCGATTCCATCCTGCGTCGCGACTACCCGGTGATCCAGGCGCTGACCCTGTTGTTCGCGGCGATCTACGTTCTCGTGAATCTCGCGGTCGATCTGAGTTACGGCTTCTTCGATCCGCGCGTGCGCAGCTGGCAGGGCGGGGCACGATGACCGCGGGAGAGATCGAGGCGCCTCTCGTTCGCAGGCGCCGCTCGTCGCTGCTCGCCGTCGTTTTGCAGCCGCGTATTTTCATTCCGCTCCTGTTCCTGGGCGGCGTGACAATCGTCGCGATCTTGGCGCCGCTGATTACGGGCGATCCGACCAGCCTCGATCCGATGGCACGCATGCGTCCGCCGAGCATGGAATCCTGGTTCGGCACCGACCAGTTCGGCCGATCGGTGCTGACGCGCACGATCTACGGCTCGCGCGTTTCGCTGATCGTCGGCTTCGCGGTCGCCACCGTGGTGGCGGTGCTGGGAACGGCGCTGGGCCTTCTGGCCGGCTTCCTGCCGCGCGTCGACGCGGTGCTGATGCGCATCATGGACGCGATCATGTCGATCCCGACGATATTGTTGGCGATCGCCTTCATCGCGTTGTTCGGGGCCGGCATCGTCAACGTCATCATTGCCATGATCCTGCCCGAGGTGCCGCGCATGGCGCGCGTGGTGCGCGGTGTGACGCTGTCGATTCGCGAACGCCCCTACATCGAAGCCGCCATCACCAACGGTGCCCGCCCGGTCCGCCTGCTGGTACGCCACGTCCTGCCCGTCGCCGTGGCGCCGCTGCTGGTGCAGGATACCTATGTCTTCGCATCTGCAGTGATCACCGAGGCAATCCTGTCCTTTCTCGGCGCCGGCGCGCCGCCGGAGATCCCGAGTTGGGGCAACATCATTTCCGAGGGACGCACACTTTTCCTGATCGCGCCGTGGGTGATCATCGCGCCAGGCATCTGCTTGTCCGCTTTGGTGCTCGCGATCAACACGTTGGGCGATGCCCTGCGTGACCTTCTCGATCCTCGTCTCAAGCAGCAAGCCCGCTGACCATGCTCTACCGCGAACCTCAGAAGACACTGCTCGAGGTCGACAATCTGTCCGTCGCTTTCCACGGCGAGACGGGCTGGAAGGATGTCGTCAAGTCCGTCAGCTTTTCCGTGCGGCGCGGCGAAACGCTCTGTATCGTCGGCGAGTCCGGGTCCGGCAAGTCGGTGTCGGCCTTCTCCGTGCTCGGTCTGCTGCCGCCGAAAATCGCCAGACAGACCGGCGGCACTGTGAACCTGGAGGGCCGGCGGCTCGACGCGCTGGACGAAATTTCCCTCAACGCGATTCGTGGTCGCGAGATCGGCATGATCTTCCAGGAGCCGATGACCTCGCTCAACCCGGTGCTGACGGTCGGCTATCAGGTGATGGAGGCGATCCGCACGCACGAGGCGTCCGCCAGCAAGGCGGCCCGCGAGCGGGCGCTGGAGATGCTCGACCTCGTGCGCATTCCCGACGCGCGCAAGCGGCTCGACGCCTATCCGCACGAGCTGTCGGGCGGAATGCGGCAGCGAGTGATGATCGCCATGGCGCTCGCCTGCCGACCCAAGCTCCTGATCGCCGATGAGCCGACCACCGCGCTGGACGTCACCATCCAGGCACAGATCCTGGCGCTGATCGATGATCTCAAGCGCGAGTTGGACACCGGCGTCATTCTGATCACCCACGACATGGGTGTTGTCGCCGAGATGGCGGACACGGTCGCCGTGTTCAGGCAAGGCGAGAAGGTGGAGGAGGGATCGGTTGGCGAACTCCTTGCGACGCCCCGCCATACTTACACGCGAGCGTTGCTGGCGGCGACGCCTCGCATCGGTGGCGGCTCCTGGCGCGACGGTCGGGGCCTCGCGGCCGAAAGATCCTCGGCTCCGGCTCCGGCTCTGCCGCTGGCGATCCGATCCGAGCTGACGCTTCGATCCGACAGGTTGCACGGCCGGCCCGGCGGCGCCACCATGGCGTTGTCCGCCCGCGGCCTGGCCAAGCACTTTCAGAGTAGGCGCGGCTTGTTTGGCGGCGAGGCCAAACCGGTGCGCGCTGTCGACGGCGTATGGCTGGATCTGCCGAAAGGCGAGACGGTCGCGGTGGTCGGCGAATCCGGCTGTGGCAAGTCGACCCTTGCCCGTCTCTTGATGCTGACGCTGAAACCCACCGACGGGCAGATCGAGCTGGACGGACAGCCGCTGCACCTGATGCGGCGCAAGGAGCTGCATCGGGCCCGGCGGCGCATCCAGATGGTGTTCCAGGATCCCTACGCCTCACTGCATCCACAGATGACGGCGCGTCAGATCGTTGCCGAGCCTCTGGTCAATCTCAGCGACTTCTCCCGCGCCGAGATCGACCGGCGCGTCGGCCGGCTGTTCGAGCGATGCGGTCTCAGCCAGGCCATGCTCGATCGCTACCCGTTCGAATTTTCCGGCGGCCAACGCCAGCGTATCGCCATCGCCCGCGCCATCGTGCTGGAGCCGGCGGTGGTGGTAGCCGACGAGCCGGTCTCGGCGCTCGACGTCTCTGTCCAGGCGCAGATTCTGGACCTGTTGACCGAATTGCAGCATGAACTCGGCCTTTCGTACCTTTTCATCAGCCACGATCTCAGCGTCGTCGAATATGTCAGCGACATCGTCGCGGTGATGTATCTTGGGCGTATCGTCGAACTGGCTCGGCGCGAGGACCTCTACAGGCGTCCGCTGCATCCGTACACGCGGATGCTGTTTGACTCCGCGCCGTCGCTCGATCCGGCCAACCGCCGCTTCACCAAGCTCAAGCGCCCGCAGGCCGATGAGCTTCCCTCGCCGTCGAACATTCCGTCCGGCTGCCGTTTCCGCACCCGCTGTCGCTTTGCCACCGAGCAGTGTGCCGCAATCGATCCGCCGTTGACGGAGCGGGGCGGCGGTCACCAGGTCGCCTGTCACTATCCGGGTGTCGCCGACGCCGCGAACCGGTCGGCGGAACAGGCCGAGGCGGTTCTGTCATGACCGCGGCGTCGCTGCCCAGTGCCTCCCATTGGGGTGCGTTTCGCGCCGAGGTCGAGGACGGCGTGCTCCGATCCGTTCGTCCATTCGAGCGCGACCGCTCGCCGTCGCCGCTGATCGAGGCTGTGCCGGCCTCCGTCTACGCGCCGAACCGCGTTCGGCGCCCGTCGGTTCGCCGGGGCTACCTCGATCACGGTCCGGCCGCCTGCGCGATGCGCGGCGCCGAGCCCTTCGTCGAGATCTCCTGGGACGAAGCGTTACAACTGGTCGGTGACGCCTTGGAGACGACGCGGCGGCGCGACGGCAACCAGGCGATCTTCGGCGGGTCCTACGGCTGGGCGAGCGCCGGCCGGGTCAACCACGCGCGCACGCTGACCCATCGATTCCTGAACCTCTTCGGCGGCTGCGTAAGCCAGGTCACCAACTACAGCTGGGGCGCCGCCGAGATCCTGCTCAACCATGTCCTCGGCGGGCGCGGCGCGGTGTCCGCCGAGGTCACCGATTGGCAGAGCATCGCCGACAACACCCGGCTGATGGTGATGTTCGGCGGCGCCAATCCGAAGAACGCGCATGTGACCTCCGGCGGCGGCGGCTCGCACGATTTCGTGCCCTGGCTGAAGCGCGCGCGCGAGGCCGGCGTCGAGTTCGTGGTGGTGAGCCCGATCAGCGCCGACGCACCCGAAGTCATGGGCGCCCGCTGGATTCCGATCCGGCCGAACAGCGACACGGCGATGATGCTGGCGCTGGCCTATGTCATAGAAACCGAGGGGGCGGCGGCTCACGCTTTCCTCGACCGTTGCACCGTCGGCTACGAGCGCTTTCGCGCCTATCTCCTCGGCGAGGCCGACGGGATCGCCAAGACCCCGGACTGGGCCGAACGGCTGACCGGCGTGCCGTCCGTAACGATCGTGGAGCTGGCGCGGGCGATGGCGGCCACCCGCACCATGCTCAGCGCCACATGGTCGCTGCAGCGCGCCGACCATGGCGAGCAGCCCTATTGGGCGCTGATCACGCTGGCGGCCATGCTCGGGCAGATCGGCCTGCCCGGTGGCGGGGTCGGCTTCGGCTACGGCTCGATCAACGGCGTCGGCACGCCCCGCGCGCCCGTCGGCGTCCCGGCGATGACGGCCGGCCGCAACCCGCTCGGGCTCGCCATTCCGTGCGCACGCGTCGGCGACCTCCTACTCGATCCCGGCGCGACCATCGTCTTCGACGGCAGGACGATCACCCTGCCCGAGATCAAGCTGATCTACTGGGCCGGCGGCAATCCGTTCCATCATCATCAAGACCTCAACCGCCTGCGCCGCGGCTGGGCGCGCGCCGAGACGATCGTCGTCCACGAGCCCTGGTGGACGCCGACGGCGCGGCAGGCCGACATCGTCCTGCCGGCGACGACCGCTTTCGAGCGGGATGATCTTGCCGCCTCCTCGCGCGACCGCTACGTCCTGGCGATGCACAAACTGGTCGAGCCGGTCGGTGAGGCCCGCAACGACTACGACATCTTCGCCGCGCTCGCCGCCCGCTTCGGCTTCGCCGACGCCTACACCGAGGGGCGCGACATCCCGGGCTGGACGCGCCATCTCTATGACACCGCGCGCAAGCGGGCGGCGGCCGACGGGTTCGCCCTGCCGGAATTCGAGTCCTTCTGGGAGGCCGGCTTCGTCGAACTCCCCGAACCGGAGCAGCGGCAGGTGATGCTGCAGGCGTTTCGCGCCAACCCGCAAGGCCATCCGCTGGCGACGCCGTCCGGGCGCATCGAGCTGTGGTCGCAGACCATCGCCGATTTCGGCTATGCCGACTGCCCCGGCCATGCCACCTGGCTGCCGCCGGCCGAATGGCTTGGCGCCGAGACGGTCGCGCGCTGGCCGCTGCATCTGGTGACCAGCCAGCCGGCGACGCGGCTGCACAGCCAGCTCGACGGCGTCGGCGCCAGCGCCGCAAGCAAGATCGCCGGCGTCGAGCCGCTGACCATGCACCCTGTCGACGCCGCGGCCCGTGGCCTGACGGACGGACAGATCGTTCGGGTCTTCAACGATCGCGGCGCTTGTCTGGCCGGGCTCGAGCTCAGCGACGCGATCATGCCGGGCGTCGTGCGCATGGCCACCGGCGCCTGGTACGATGCCGAAGATTACGGATCGCCGAACCCGCTGGAAAAGGCGGGCAATCCCAACGTGTTGACCCGCGACGCCGGCACCTCGCAACTGGCGCAGGGCTGCGCGGCGCTCTCCGCTCTCGTCGACGTGGAAGCCGCCGCCGACGCGCCCACCCCCGCCGCCCATCGCCCTCCCGACTTCGTCAGCCGATAGCCGCCATGCCGACCCGAGCACCCACGATCGTTCCGGCGCGCTTCGATGCCGGCATCGCTCCCAGCCGACGCATCGGTCTTGTGGTCCTGTCGAGCGACCAGGTTGGCGAGGGGGCGTTCCATGGCATCGCCGAAGGCGCTGGCGCCCGCGTCTTCACCACCCGCGTGATGTACCGCTACGTGCCGGCCGACGCGCCCGACCAGGAGGACGTGGAGTTGGCCGCGGCCGCCGGTCAGCTGCTGCCGGAGGCAGGGATCGACTGCCTCGCTTTCAGTTGCACGTCGCGCTCGGCTGAAAAGGGCGAGCAGGCGATGATCGATCTGCTCGAGGCGGCGCGGCCGGGCGTGGCGGCGACGACGCCGCTGCTGGCCGCGCGCCTCGCGCTGACGCAACTGGGGGCGCGGCGGATTGCGCTCGTCTCGCCCTACAAGCGCTCGGTGCACGAGGCGGTCGTCGCCGCCTGCGAGGGCGCCGGCTTCGACATCTCCGCATCGTCTTGCTTCGACCTGGCGCTGGGCACGGACTTTGCGCGCCTGACCCCGGCCGCGATCGCGGAGGCCGCAATCGCGGCGGCCGACTGCGGCAGCCAGGCCGTCTTCATCTCCTGCACGGGCATTCGCGCCGTCGAGGCGATTGCCACGGTCGAGCGCGTCACCGGCCTGCCGGTGGTCACCAGCAGCCAGGCGCTCGCCTGGCATGCGCTGCGGCTTGTGGGCGTCGAGGATCCGGCCGGACCCGGCCGGTTGTTCGCTTTGGTTTGAGGGACGTTTCGATGCTGCTTGGTTTCGACCACCTGATCTTTCTCGTCGAGGATCTCGCCGACGGCGCGGCCCGCTTCGAGCGGCTCGGCTTTTCGATCTCGGAGCGGCACGATGCCGAGGCGTCGCCGACGGAAAACCGGCTCGTGTGCTTCGCCGACGGCTCCTACATCGAGATCGTGCGCTTCCGCGATCCGGCGCAGCTCGCCCGGCATCGCTTCGCGCCCCTGGCCGAGACCGGCGGCTGGGCCGACTACGTGGTGCGCACCGAAGGCCTGCAGGGCCTCTGCGAGGCGGTCGCCGCGGCCGGCCTTGCCACCTCGCCGCCGCGCACGGTGACGAAGCCGCTGATCGACGGCGAGCGCTGGTCGGTGATCCTGTGCCATCTCGGGCGCGGTGTGGGCGGCGCCTTCATGCCGATGCTCGCCGAGGATCTCACCGATCATCATCTGCGCGTTCCCGACGAGCGCATCGCCCACGCCAACGGCGCGCGCCGCATCGTCGGCGTTCGGCTCGCCGCGGAGGATACCGCGTTGGCCGGTGCACAGCTCGCCTCGGTGTTCGGTGCGCCCCCACGCGTTGTCGACGGACTTGATCGCTTCGACTTCGCCGGCCGCTGGGTGGAGGTCACCCCGACCGCGACGGATCAAAGTCGCGCGGCCAGCGAGGGCATCTTGAGCGTTGCGATCGAACGCGAGGACGGTTCGGTGATGACACTCGATCGGCCATGACTCGGCGTTCAGGTCAACCCATGTCGTCCGACAGAGACTGAAGACAGAGACAGTCAATGACCACCGAACAGCCCGTCGCGATGATTTCCGGCGCTTCGCGAGGGATAGGCGCCGCCATTGCGGCCGCCTTGCGCCAAGCCGGCTGGGGTCTCAGCCTCGGCGTGCGCCGGCCCGCGGCGTTGCAAGCGCACCCTGACGATCTGGTCTGTCGCTTCGAGGCCTTGGAGCCCGGCAGCGAAGCCGGCTGGGTCGAGGCGACCCGGCAGCGCTATGGCCGCATCGACGCCCTGGTCCACTCGGCCGGCATCATGATCGAGAAATCGGTGATCGAGGCCGACGACGACGACTTCGATCGTCTCTTCGGCGTCAACGTCAAGGCACCGCTGCGGCTGACCCGGGCCGCCTGGCCGGCGCTGGCCGAAACGAAGGGCAAGGTCGTCATCCTCGCCTCGCTGTCCGGCAAACGCGTGAAATCGCCCCGCTCCAGTCTCTACGCCATGTCGAAATTTTCGGCCGTCGCGCTCTCGCACGCGATCCGCCAATGCGGTAGCGAGGCCGGCATCCGTTCGACCGCCATCTGTCCCGGCTTCGTGGCCACCGACATGGCTGGGTCCATGCAGGGCGTCGACCTCGATGCGGTGACGAAGCCGGCGGACGTCGCGCGGATCGTCCGCCTGGTGCTCGAACTGCCCGCCTCGGCGAGCATTGCGGAAATTCCGGTGAACTGGCGGGTGGAGGACAGCTACTGATGCGTGCCTATCGTCAGGCCGACGGGCCGTCGCTGCCGGCTTTCGCGTCGTCGCAGTCGTTCCCGAAGAGCTGCGACGTCGCCATCGTCGGTGGCGGCATCGTCGGGGTCAGCGCCGCCTGGGCGCTGGCGTCCAGAGGGATCTCCGTGGCGCTGTTCGAAAAGGGGCGGATCGCCGGCGAACAGTCGAGCCGCAACTGGGGCTGGGTGCGCCAGACCGGCCGGGACCTGCGTGAGTTGCCGCTGATGCAGCTCGCCAACCGGCTCTGGGATCGCTTTTCCGAGGAGCTTGCGGACGACACCGGTCTGCGGCGCACGGGCATCCTCTATACGGCGCGCTCCGAGGAGGTGATGGAGCGCCACGCTCGCTGGGCGGCCCATGCCAAGGACGTCGGCATCGACAGCCGGATCATTGATGGCGCGGCGGTGGAGCGCCTGGTGCCCGGCGTGACGCGCAAGGTGCCTGGCGCCATCTATACGCCCGCAGACGGTCGGGCCGAGCCGCAGCGGGCCAGCCATGCGATCGCCGCCGCGGCGGTGGCGAAGGGGGCCGTGATCGTCGAGGGCTGCGCAGTGCGCGCGATCGAAACCCAGGGCGGCCGGACAAGCGAGGTGGTGACCGAGCGGGGCCTTGTGCATTCCTCGTCGGTGATCGTGGCGGGCGGCGCCTGGTCGCAGCTAATGCTCAGGGGGCTCGGCGTCCGTCTGCCGCAGCTCAAGGTCTTGTCGTCGGTGCTGGCGACCGCACCGGTCGAGGCAGGGCCACGAGCCTCCGTCAGCTTTTCGGATCTGGCAGTCGGCCGGCGGCTTGATGGCTCCTATCTCGCCGCCACGTCGTCGGCGAGCAATTCCTATGTGACGCCGGACAGCTTTCGCTACTTCTGCGATTTTCTCCCGGTGCTGCGCCGACAGCTGACCAGTGTCCGGCTGCGGTTCGGGCGGGCGTTCCTGGCCGAAGCCCTTGACTGGAAGCCGGGGCAGGCGGACCGGCCGTCGATCTACGAGGCGGTGCGGATTCTCAGCCCGGCACCGGACGCAGCCACGCTGGAAACTGTCCGCCGGCGCCTTGCCGAAACCCTGCCGGCCTTTCGCGATGTCGCTGTCGCCCGGAGCTGGAGCGGGATGATCGACACCTTGCCGGACGTGATCCCGGTGATCTCGCAGATTGCGTCGGTTCCCGGCTGCTTCGTCGCGACGGGATTTTCGGGCCACGGTTTCGGCATCGGGCCGGGCGCCGGCCAAGTGGTCGCCGAGCTGGCGACCGGCGAGCGTCCGTCGGTGGACCTTGCCGCCTTCAATCTCGAACGCTTCGGCCAGGGCAGCAAGCTCGAAGTCCAGTCCTGGCTCTGATCGGGGAGGGGCATTCGGCCGCGTGATCAGGCGGCAAGGCGCCGTTCGGCGATCCGCGCGAGCAGGCTGGCGCCGACCGGCAGGACCCCGTCATCGAGGATGAAGCCGGGGTTGTGCACCGGAACCGACCCGCCGTGGCCGACCCAGCAGTAGGCGCCGGGCACGACGCGCAGCATGTCGGCAAAGTCCTCGCTGCCCATAATCGGCTCGAGCGCGGGGACGATACCGCCTTCGCCGACGATTTCGGCTGCGGCCCGGCGCAGCGCTTCCGTTCGCTCAGGATCGTTGTGCAGAACGGAGAAGACATTGCGGGTGTCGACGCCGATCTCGCAACCGTACATCTGTGCGGCTCCGGCGCAGATCTCGCGCAGGCGCTGCTCGACGAGGGCACCCACGTCCTCGTCGAGGTAGCGGATGGTGCCGCCCATCGTGGCGGTTTCCGGCACGATGTTGTAGGCCGAGCCACCGCGGATCGTGGTGATCGACAGGACCGCCGACTGCAGCGGATGGACGTTGCGGCTGACGATGCTCTGGAGGGCTTGCGCCAGCGCCGTCGCGACGATGATTGGATCCCTGGATTCCTGCGGCTGGGCGGCGTGGGCGCCAAGTCCCTTGATCGTGATGTCGAAGAAGCTGGCCCCGGCCATCGCCTTGCCGGCGCAGAAGCCGATCTGGCCAAGATCGAGGTCGGTGCGGTTGTGGAGGCCATAGATTTCGTCGCAGGGAAATCGCTCGAACAGGCCGTCGGCGATCATCGCACGCGCGCCGCCCAGGCCCTCCTCGGCGGGCTGGAAGACGAACACCACGGTCCCGTCGAAATTCCGTGTCTGGGCGAGATAGCGGGCGGCGCCAAGAAGCATGGTCGTGTGACCGTCGTGGCCGCAGCCGTGAAACCGGCCCGACTCGGCGGAGCGGTAGGGGAGGTTGGTGAGCTCGTCCATCGGCAGCGCATCCATGTCGGCGCGAAGTCCGACCCTCCGTCCGCCATCGCCGCTGCGAAGGATGCCGACGACGCCGGTGCCGCCAACGCCGCGATGTACCTGGATGCCATAGCTCGCCAACGCTGCGGCGACGATGCCAGACGTGCGGACCTCTTCGAAGCCCAGTTCGGGATGGGCATGCAGGTCGCGGCGAATCGCCGTGAGCTCGTCGGCGAAGGCGGCGATGGTCGGAATGACGGTCATGGCAACTCCTGGCTGGAGACGTCGGGTAAGAGAGCAAGAGAATAGGCGGCCATGGAGGGCCTTCGACCTCGGCAGTCGATTGCCCCGCAGCAGGCCGCCGGACGTCGATGGCGGACCACTGTTTTCTCACACAGCAGGTGCGGTGGTCGCCGACGATCTCCGGTAGGGTCTGGTTGCCAACCCCAACCCGAATCGGGAAGACCGCCGATGGCCGACGAGATGATGAACCTGCCGGCGCTCGTGGAGAAGAGCGCGGATGCAGACTTCCTGCGCGAGATGATCGCTTTGTCGCCGAACGGCTGATGGATCTGGAGGTCGACGCGGCCACCGGCGCCCGTTACGGCGTGTTTCACTCCCGTTGTCCAGCGCCGAATCGGTGTTGGCTGCGCATTCGATAGGCCCGGAGCGGGCGCAGGGCCAAAACGGTCGAGCGCCTGCTCGGCCGTGCGCCTGCTCTGATCGTCGGCCGGTCTTCTCCCAGTGGTTCCGCTTCTCCAGGCTGCCTTCGGGATCGACCAGGATGTCGGCGATGTTCTGGACATCGCGGACCTCCCACTCGCCTCGACGGACTTCCAGCAGCGGATTGTAGGCAGCCGACTTCGCGTTGGTCGGGTCGAACAGCAGCACGCGGCCGTGCCGTGCCCGAAAGCCGGCGGTGATCTGCCAGTTCTCGCCTTTGATGTCGTGGACGATGGCCGAGCCCGGCCAGGTCAGCAGCGAGGGCACGACGAGGCCGACGCCCTTGCCGGAGCGGGTTGGCGCGAAGCACAGCACGTGCTCCGGGCCGTCGTGGCGAAGATACTGGCGATCGAGCTTGCCGAGCACAACGCCATCGGGACCAAGCAGCCCCGCTGCCTTCACCTCATCCGGCCGCGCCCAGCGGGCCGAGCCGAAGGTCTCGGCGTTCTTCGCCTCGCACGCCCGCCACACCGACAGGCCGATTGCCACGGCGACGGCGAGGAAGCCGCCCGACGCTGCGATATACGCGCCCTCGACGAAGATCGGCGGCGCATAGGCGTCGTAGAAGTACCACCACCAGAAGAAGGACGGTGGAGCGTAGACCGGCCAGCCGGCCAACTCGAACCATGGCACCCCGAGCTGCGCCTGAAACCCTAGCCGCCAGGCCGTCCACTCCGTCGCCGCCCACGTCGTCGCGATGACGATTGCAACGACGATGACAATCTGGCCCCAGAGTATTTTGGCTGCCGTCACGCCTTTCTCCTTTCGGAAGAAGATCGAGCGTACTGCCGGAGCGGTTCAAGGAGGTGTAGAGAAAACGGCGGGACCGTCCTGCGATAGCAAAGAAAGACAGGAAATAGCGCGCCAAGGAATATGGCGCGCATATAGTTATACATCCGCGACAGGAAGTCGCGGCTCTCCATCTTTGCCAGATCAGCAGTAGAGAGGATCTCACCTCCGCCGGAGAGAGCAGCAACCTCCTGTAGCGGATGTATCAATCATCGTCTGCAGAGGCTCCTGCGCCGATCGCGATCTGAAGCGTCGCCCATTCCTTCGCCGCATCGTTTCGAGCCGAGGCGGCGCTGATCTTCGCCGAAGCGGTGGAGCGATCGGTATCCAGCAGATCGAGCAGCGTGATGGCGCCCGCCCGATAGTTTTCCTGCGCCATGGACAAAGCCCTGCTGTAGGACGCCACCGACTTTTGCAGCGCGACACTGCGAAGGCGATATTGGGCGAGATTGGAGAGAGCGACCTGCACATCCTCGACCGCCGAGGCCACGGCCGACCGCCAGTCGATCTCGGCCTGCTTCGCCTCCGATATTTTCGCGTCGCGTTGCGCCGCGAGCTGTCCTTGATTGAGCACGGGAAGAGACAATTCGGGGCCGTATGACCAGGACGTTATGCTGCCCGAGACGGTGATGTCACCGGTCAGGGTGACGGACGGCAGCATGTCGGCCGTCGCAACGCCGATCTCGGCGACGGCCGCATGCAGAAGCCCCTCATAGTAGCGAACGTCCGGGCGGGTGCGTAACAGATCCGCAGGGACGCCCACCGAAACCTTTCCTGGCGTCCGGAGCTGGGGGGCGCCTTTCTGCATCTGCGCCATGATTGGCCCCGCCGGCTCGTTCAGCAAGGTCGCAATGGCAAAGACGTTGGCATTGAATTCGGCAAGGTATTGCGGAAGATCAGCGCGCGCCGCATCCAGAAGCGCCTGCGCTTCGGCCAGATCGTATTCGGTCTCAGCGCCGGCTTCATACTGCTTTTGGGTAACGCTCACGGTCTGGACCCGCGAATTGATCGTCTCGCGGGTCAGGGCCAGGGACTCCTGGTAGTAGCGGGCGTCCGAATAGGCGGCGATCAGTTCTGCAAGCCAGGCCAGACGCGTTGATTCAAGGTCAGCTCGTGCTGCAACGAGATCGGCTTTGGCCGCCTCGCGCTCACGCCGGATACCGCCGAACATGTCGACCACTAGAGATCCGCTGAGTTCCCTGCTGTTGGTGGTCGTCGTCGATACGCCGTCGCCACCGCTGCGCATTCGTGCGAGGCTTGCTGAACCATCGAGTGCCGCGGCGATACCCGTGGCTCGCAAATTGGCTTCGGCTTCACGAATCCTCTCACTGGCCGAAGCGATGTCGAGACCCTGGTTCAGGCCGCGGGAGATCAGCTCGTTGAGCATCGGATCATGATAGTCTTGCCACCAGGCGCGCCAAGCGACCGCAGCCAAGGGTGCATGGGTCCCGCCGACGAAGCTTCGCGATACACCGATTGCAGGGCGTTGATAGTCCGGGCCGACGGCTGTGCAGCCTGCCATGAGCAGGAGAGGAGCAAGCTTCACCAGGTTCATCACACGGACTCCTTACCTTTGACCTTTATCAGCAAGGTCATCACGGCGACGTAGAACACGGGGACCATGAGGATCCCGAAGAGCGCGGAAAAGATGATTCCGCCCAGCATGCCGATGCCGATGGAATTCTGGGCGTTCGCGCCGGCGCCGGTCGCGATCGCCAACGGCAAAATACCGAGCATGAAGGCAAGCGTCGTCATCATGATCGGGCGCAGCCGCTGACGCGCAGCGATGGTCGTCGCCTCGATCAACGATCGGCCCTCTTCACGAAGGCTCTGAGCGAACTCGACGATCAGGATCGCGTTGCGCGCCGCAAGGCCGATCGTCGTCAACATGCCGACCTTGAAATAGACGTCGTTGGACTGGCCGAAGAATTGCGCGGCGAGAAGCGCGCCGAGCACACCAACGGGGACGGACAGCAGCACGGCGAACGGCACCGTCCAGCTTTCGTAGAGCGCCGCGAGGCAAAGAAAGACCACGAGTGCCGACAGGGTGTACAGGAGCGGTTCTTGATTGCCTGACATCTGCTCTTGCAGTGACAGACCGACCCACGCCAGACCGTAGTTTCCGGGCAGGTCGGAAACCAATTCCTCCATCTTGTCCATCGCGTCGCCGGTCGAGATGCCTTCGACGGCATCGCCGGTGATCTCGATCGCTCCGGTGCCGCCATACCGATACAGCGTAGAGGCGGTCTTTTTCCAGGACTGGCTGAGGAAGGCGCCAAAGGGCACCATATCGCCGTCGCTGTTATGAGCGTACCATTTCAGAACGTCTTCAGGCTGCATCCGGTAGGGCGCGTCGCCCTGCACGATGACTTCGCGCAGCTTGTCGTTGAGCGTGAAATCGTTGACGTACGTGCCGGCGAAGATCGTCGTCAGCATCGAGTTGATTTCGGATAGCGTCAGGCCGAACGCCTGCGCCTTCTCGCGGTCGATATCCAACTGCAGCGAGGATTTGGTGGCCGCTTCATTGCCTCGCAAGCCGGTGATCTCGCCGGTTTCTTGTGCTTTTGCCACCAGCTCGTCGGCGGCTTCATGCAGCTTTTCGGACCCGTTGCCGCCGTCATCGACCAAATACATGTCGAATCCCGACGACGTTCCCATGCCTTGAATCGCGGCGGGCTGCATGAAGACGATCTGGCCCATCCGGTTGTTTGCATAATGCATGTTCGCCGCCAGCGCGATCTGGCCTGCAGTCATGTCCTGCCGTTCATCGAAGTTCTTAAGCTTGATGAACATCATCGCGTTGTTCTGGCCCGACCCGTTGAAGCTGAATCCGACGGCCGAGAAGACGGCATCGACATAGGCCTTCTGCCCGTTGAGCAGGTAGTCTTCGACATCCGCGATGGCTTCTTCGGTTTGCGCCTGGGTTGCGCTCTCGGGAAGCTGGATGATGCCCATCAGGACGCCCTGATCTTCCGTCGGAACGAACGAGGACGGCAGTTTTTGGTAGACGAAGCCAATGGTGAGCCCGACCGCGACGAGCACGATCACCAAGCGGAACGGACGTTTGACAAGACGGCCGACGGCACCGGAATATCCGCGGTTCACGCCGCGCACGCCGCGATTGAAGAGCCTTGCGGGAAGAAGATGCGATTCGCCGTGACTGGGCTTCAGCAGGCTTGCGCACATCGCCGGCGTCAGGATCAGCGCCACGAAAAGCGAAAGGACCATCGCAGAGATGATGGTGATCGAAAACTGCCGATAGATCACACCTGTCGAACCGGACATGAAGGCCATCGGCAGAAAGACCGCCGACAGCACCATGACGATACCGACCAAGGCGCCCGAAATCTCGGACATGCTCTTTTCGGTCGCGGCGACCGCGTCGAGCTTTTCCTCGTCCATGATCCGCTCGACGTTTTCGACGACCACGATCGCGTCGTCGACGAGCAGGCCGATGGCAAGGACCAGGGCGAACATCGATAGCGTGTTGATCGACATGTCGAAGACGGACAGAACGCCGAACGTTCCCAACAGCACGATCGGGACGGCGACCGTCGGAATGATGGTCGCGCGCCAGCTTTGCAAAAAGGCGAGAATGACCAGGAAGACGAGCACGATCGCTTCACCCAGCGTGCGATACACTTCGTGAATCGATTGCTCGACAAAGGGGGACGTGTCGTAAGGGTATTCGACGCGCACGCCGTCCGGCAGCGCCTTTTGGAGTCCGGCTATGGTCTTCCGAACCGCCGCTGCCGTTTCGACCGCGTTTGCCCCGTTGGCCAGGTTCACTCCGAAGCCCGCTGCGGGTTTGCCATTGAAGCGCGACGTGGAGGATAGGTCCTCCGAGTTGATTTCGATGCGTGCCACGTCGCCAAGATAGATCGTCGAACCATCCGAGGCGGTCGACAGCGCGATCTTCTCGAACTCCTCGACGGTCGAAAGCTGCGATTGAGCGTTCAGGGGAACGGTGAATTGCTGGCCTTGGGATGAAGGCAGATCGCCCAGGGAACCGACGGTGACGTTCTCGTTCTGCTCGGAAACCGCGTCGGTGACGTCATTGGCTGTCAAGCCGTATTTGTAGAGCTTGTCCGGATCGAGCCAAATCCGCATCGCATAAGAGGACGAGAAAGTGTCGATGGATCCGACGCCCGAGGTTCGCCGGATCGGATCTTTCACCGTGCGATCCAGAATGTCTCCGAGCTCGACCTGGGAATAGGATCCGTCCTCCGAAACCAGCGCACCAACCAGCAGGATGGACGAGGTCGAACGGGTAACACTGACCCCCGCACTGGTGACAGTATCCGGCAGCGAAGACTGAACAAGCTGCAACTTGTTCTGCACCTCGACCTGCGCCATGTCGGCATCGATGCTGTCGTCGAAAACGAGCGATATCGAAGAGCTTCCGGCCGACGAGGTCGAGGTCATATAGGTCAAGCCGTCGAGACCGGTCATCCCGTCCTCCATCACGGTGGTGACCGAATTCTGCACCGTCGTGGCGGTCGCGCCGGTGTATGTCGCCGAAATCCGGACCGTCGTCGGAGCGATATCGGGGTATTGCGAGATAGGAAGGTTCGTTATCCCGAAATAGCCGGCCAACATGACAATGATGGCGAGCACCCAGGCAAAGACTGGGCGATGAATGAAGAACTTCGCCATATCGGACTATTCCTCCGCTTTTGCGTCGGAGGTATCTGAGCCATCTGATCCGCTGCTCGCGTCGGTGCCGTCTGCGACCGTATCCTTGACCAGCCCGTTTTCGTCGATCTCCGCCGGAACCGGATCGATCACGGTTCCGCTCGCCATGGTTTTCAACCCATCGAGAATGAGCCGCTGTCCCGCTTCCAGCCCGTCCGACACGACCCAGTTGTTGTTGTAGCTGCCGATGGAAAAAAAGCTGACCTGCCTGGCCTTGCCATCGTCTCCGACGATGTAGGCGGTCAATTCGCCGGTGCTGGATATTTCGACCGCACGCTGCGGAACGAGGACCGCCTGGGTCGTACCGATCTGGACCGAGCCTCTGAGAAACATGCCCGGCAGGATCTTGCGATCGGCATTCTCGAACTGGAAGCGGATACTGACCGTACCCGTGGATGTCGAAACCGTTGCGCTCGGGGCCACCAGAGACCCGCTCCCGGTGTAAGTCTCTCCGTCTTCAAGGATGAGCGTGGCATGGAGCTTCGCGTTGGGCGCCAGCTTTCCGCTTTCGATCTTGCGCCGAATTTCGAGAAGCCTCGCGGACGGCTCCAGCATGTCGACATAGATGGGATCGGGCCGGGTGACCGTGGCCATCGCATCGTCCTGCCCCGATGTCACCAGATCGCCTACCGAAACCTCTGAGACATCGGCGATCCCTTGAATGGGACTGGCGATCTTGGTCCATGACAATTGCGTTTGCGCGTAGTCGAGCGCCGACTTGGCCGCATCGAGCGTCGCTTGGGCGGATGCGAGATCGGATTGTGCGCTTTCCACTTCGGCCTGGGTGTAACCTTGCCCCTTCAGCTTGACGGCACGATCATAGGCGGCCTGCTTAACTGGCAGATCCGCCTTCGCCTTGGCAAGATCGGCTTGGTCGGACGCGACCGTGGCGACATAGCTGGCGTCGTCGAGCTGAAACAGCGGATCGCCCGCCTGAAGCATCTGTCCGGGCGTATAGAGTATCTTCTTGACGACGCCGTCCACGCGGGGTCGGATTTGGACTTGCTCGTAAGCGACCGCTCGACCGGGAAGATCAAATGTCTGTGGAACGGACTGCCGCTCCAATGTCAGCACGCCGACTTTCATCGGCTGGCTGTTTTGTTCTGCCGGTTGCGCAGACGCATCGCCAGCGGCGGCCAGGCAAATGCCGATACCTGTGGCAATGATGAAGACATGGGCCGATCTAAACAACATGCGCTCCGGCAAAGGTTTTCGAAGACATTGGCGCTCTAGTGTTTCCACCGCAGAGAAGGGCCGTCCTCCGCACCACATTCGTGGGGTGACGGGGTCTCTCTCCGACAGTCCTGTGGATGAAACCATCGTACTTTCGACAGGCCTCGCGGCCCTGCGTCCGCGCATTCGCCCCCCATCCATCGAGCCAAGGACACGTTGTGGCCACCGAACGGGACAGCGGGGGTTTCCAGTTGACACTTAGAGTAAGTGACATTACTCAAAATCACTGTCAACGGCGATTTTTGTTTCGAAATGAAGCCACCCAAGAGGTCCCAGTTCGACAAGACGAATAGCGGGGCAAACGCGGAACCGGTAGGGCGCCGCTCGATAGGGCGGCCGAAGGTTGTTCCTGACGAGGTCGCGCGCCAGAAGATTATCGAGGCGACCTGCGCGCTTTTCGTGGAGCAGGGTTATCAGAGTGTGACGATGGCGAAGGTGGCGGCGGCCGCCCACGTTTCTCTCAGCACGATCTATCGGCTTTTCCCAGGCAAGCCCCAGCTCTTCTCGGCGCTGGTCGATCAGCATCGGCACAGCATGATTGCGCTGCCCGGCGACTTCGACGGGCTGTCGATCGAAGCCGCGCTGGAGAAAATCTTTTGGGTCGATATCGACGCCGAAACCGAGCGTCGACGGTCCGAACTGGTGCGGATGTTCGTTGCCGAGGAACACCGGTTTCCGGAGTTGCGTCCGGTGTTTCACGGCCAAGGCCCGGAATATGCCCGCGAACTGCTGATCGAATGGTTGGAAGACCAACAGGCGCAAGGGCGCATTCAGATCGCCGATGCGAAGATAACCGCATGCATGCTGATGGATGTCGCGTTCGGTCTATCGTCGCCCAAATCGTCGGGCGATTCGCAATGGGGCGCCAACAGCGACCGCACCCACTATCTCAAGACCTGCTTCGCAGTGATCATGGACGGCTTGCGCCCACGAAACCAGTCGGAAGAAACAGAAAAAGGAAATGAAGCATGAAATCCATCATCGCAGCCGCCGTTTTGGCATCGGCCATTTGCGTTACAGGCGCTTCGGCGCAACAAGCGACGCAGCACAACAAAGCGACGCAATCGTCAAGCACAAGTCAGAAGAAAATTTGGCGAAGCGGCGACAAGCTATTGTCACCCAAGAAGTATAATGCGGTGAGCGACTATAAGAAAAAAGGTCTTAAGTCGCCTGGAGATGGCCAGAAGTGGGTGCGGGTCGATGGTCAATATCTGCTGATCACCGTGGCCACGGGCGCCATTCTTTCGGTTGTCACCTCAAACTAACCGGACCACGAGCGCAGCCTCGACGTCGAAGATTCTCCAAGTCGGGGCTCGGGTCGATTGACCAGCGAGCGGATGTCCGCGGCCTGGTTCGCCTTTGCTCGATCCCGACCGTCGAGCCAGCGGCGCGCTCCTGAACAGCCGACGACCGCCTCGGTCGATCCAATCGCGCGGAAAACATGAAGGCTCGAGGGCTCCGCGAGGCCAACCGGCGACGAGACATGAGATGATCCTGGGAAGCAATTCGGGTTCCCATGCGCGCTTGAATGCGACGGCGAGAGGTTGGTGGCGGCGCATTCGCCCGTATCGCTGGCGGTTGCTGGCGCTCGTATCTTGCCAGCTTGGGCAGGTTGCGGCGTCCCTTTTGCTGCCGGCGCTGAGCGCCGATGTGGTCGATGAGGGCATCGTCGCCGGCAAACCGGACGTCATCGTCCACTACAGCGTGCTCATGGGCGTTGCGGCGATCGTCCAGGTCGTCTTGAGCGCCTCGGCGGTGATCGTCGGCGCCACGGTCGCCTATCGCGTGGGCTGGGACCTGCGCTCCGAGGTCTTTGCCAAGGTTCACGCGCTGGCCGCCACCCAGGTCCGCAGCTTCACGGTCGATTCGCTCATCACCCGCTGCACGAACGACGTCCTGCAGGTGCAGACGATGCTGACCATGGCGCTGACGATGATCATCATCGCACCGATCATCGGCGTCGGTGCAGCCGTTATGGCGGTCCGGCAGGACGCGCAGCTTTCCCTGCTGCTTCTCGTCGTGGTTCCGATTCTCGCCGCCATCATCGCAACCCTGACGTTTCGCGCCACGCCCCTTTTTCGGCGGATGCAAAAACAGATCGACCGGGTCAACGCCGTTCTGCGCGAGCAGATCAGCGGCATCCGGGTCATCCGGGCATTTCTCCAGCAACGACGCGAGGCGGCCCGGTTCGCCACCGCGAATACGAACCTGACCCATACGGCGACGGCCGCGGGCCGGTTGATGAGCATGATCGCGCCGACGGTCATGATGATCGTGCAATTGACCTCGGTTGCGCTGATCTGGGTCGGCTCGTCGCGGGTGCCCTCCGGAGATCTGCAGGTCGGCACGCTGATCGCCTTCCTCTCCTACGTCGCGCTGATCCTCATTTCGGTGATGATGATGGGCATGCTCATCGTCATGCTGCCGCGCGCTCTGGTCAGCGGACAACGCATCGGCGAACTGCTCCGCGTGCCGGTGGCGCTTGCGCCGCCCGCCTCGCCGACGCCCCTGCCGGCGGCAGACAGGGGGCCATCGCTCCGCTTCGAGACCGTCAGCTTTGGGTATCCCGGTGCCGAGGCGATGGTGCTCGAAACCGTGTCGTTCGACGTCGGGCCGGGACAAGTGCTCGGCATCATCGGCGCCACCGGTTCAGGCAAATCGACGATCGTCAATCTCATCCCACGCCTCGACGATCCGAGCGAAGGACGCGTGACCCTGGGCGGGGTCGATCTCCGCGCCCTGTCGCCCGAGACGTTGTCCGCCCACATCGGCTATGTGCCTCAGACATCCTATCTGCTCTCCGGTACCGTTGCCGAAACTCTGTCTCTCGGCAAACCCGAAGCGAGCGAAGACGACCTCTGGCACGCGCTGGAAATCGCCCAGGCTGCCGATTTTGTCGAAGCGCTGCCCGATCGGCTGCGGGCGCCGGTATCGCAGGGTGGCTCGAATTTTTCCGGCGGCCAACGCCAGCGTCTGGCCATTGCCCGCGCGCTGGTCTGCCGAAGCTCGATCTATGTTTTCGACGATAGTTTCTCCGCGCTCGACCAGGCGACCGACGGCCGTCTGCGGGTAGCGCTGCGTCGCGACCTCAAGGATGCGGCCCTGGTGATCGTCAGTCAGCGCGCCGTCTCCATTCGCGACGCCGATACGATCCTGGTTCTCGACAAGGGGCGCGTCGTCGGACGGGGTCGGCACGAAGTGCTGATGCACGGCTGCCCCGTCTATGCCGACATCGTAACCTCGCAGCAGAGTCATGAAGGACTGGCCGTATGAGACGACAGTCCGCAATCCAGACGGCCGCGCAGCCCCGCGGACCGGGCGCCGTCATCGCCGGCGCCAAGCCGCGCGACCTGCGTGGTGCGCTGCGCCGCGTCTGGCATGCCCTGAGCGGCCATCACCTTGCGATCGTCATCACAATCGTCTTGAGCCTGGCCAGCGTCACCGGCAGCGCGATCGGCCCGTGGCAGCTCGGCAAGGCGACCGACATCCTGGCCGAGGCGGCGGAAAGCGGCACGTTCAGCAAGGCGGCGCTGGTGAGTCAGCTTGTGTTAGTGGTCGCGATTTATCTCGCCGCCTCAGGGCTGAACCTGGTCCAGGCGTGGATGATCAACGAGCTGGTCCAAACCATGGGACGCAGGCTGCGAAGCGAGGCGCAGGCCAAGCTCGACCGTGTGCCTCTGAGCTGGTTCGACGCGCAGCCTCACGGCGAGGTGCTGTCGCGCTTCACCAACGACATCGACAACATCGTCCAAAACTTTCAACAGGTCGCCAGCCAGGCAATGCTGATGCTGCTGACGATCATTGGCGTCGTCGTGATGATGGTCGTGCTTTCGCCGCCGCTGGCCTGCGTGGCGCTGACTGCCATCGCGGCGTCCCTGACGGTCACTCGGATCATCGCCCGGCTGGCGCATCCCTTCTTCACCTCTCAATGGCGCGAGACGGGCCATCTCAACGCCATCGTCGAAGAGAGTTTCGCCGCGCAGAGCCTGATCAAGGTGTTTGGCGCACGCGAGCGCATCGAGCAGCGGTTCCGCGCCCGAAACGACGCTCTGGTCGAAGCCAGCCTGACGGGTCAGATCCTCGGCAGCATGATCCAGCCCACGACGATGTTCGTGACCAACCTCGCCTATATCGCGGTCGTCGCGCTGGGCGGTTTCAGGGTCCTGGCCGGCGCCTTGTCGCTCGGCGAGCTGCAGGCCTTCATCCAGTATATCCGCCAGATCGGCCAGCCGATTTCACAGCTCGGCAGCATGGCCACGCTCGTGCAGTCGGCGCTGGCTTCGGCAGAGCGCGTTTTCGAATTCCTCGACGCCGGCGAGATGGACCCGGAGGGCGAGAAGAGCGGAACCACGTTGCCCGTGCCGCTGCGCGGCGAGGTGCGTTTCGAGCACGTCCATTTCCGCTATCGGCCCGACCGGCCCTTGTTCGAGGATATCAGCCTTGAGGCGCAGCCGGGCCAGATGCTGGCCATCGTCGGGCCGACGGGTGCCGGCAAGACGACGCTGGTCAACCTACTGATGCGTTTTTACGAGGTCGGGGGTGGCCGCATTTTGCTCGACGGCGTCGACATCTGCGGCCTTTCGCGGGTGCAGCTGCGGCAGGCGATGGGCATGGTGCTGCAGGACACCTGGCTCTTCACCGGCACCGTGCACGACAACATCGCCTATGGCCGCCCCGAAGCTTCGCGCGAAGAGGTGGTCGCCGCTGCTCGCCGGTGCCATGTCGACGAATTCGTCCGCACTCTGCCGGGCGGCTACGACACCCTGCTCGAAAACGCTGGCGCCTCCTTGTCGCAGGGACAAAGACAGCTGATGACCATCGCGCGGGCTTTCCTACTCAGCGCGCCCGTCTTGATTCTGGACGAGGCCACCAGTTCGGTCGACACGCGCACGGAAATGCAGATCCAGACGGCGATGGCCGAATTGCGCCAAGGCCGCACCAGCTTCGTGATCGCCCATCGCCTCTCCACCATCCGCAACGCCGATCTGATCGTCTATATGGAGGCGGGCACCGTGCAGGAGGTCGGTACTCACGGTGAGCTGTTGGCACTTCGGGGCGGATACTGGAGGCTTAGTCGAACCACCGAATGAACGGCCCGACGCTTCGATTACACGAGGGGGAGCCGCACTCGTCTCCCTATCGCCACGCAACGACATCTACTTCGACAGGGCAACCACCGGATCGAGCCGCGAGGCGCTGCGGGCCGGCAGATAGCCGAATGCCACCCCGATGAGGCTGGAACTGACGAAGGCGACGAGGATCGTCGCAGGGGAATAGACGAAGGTATAGTTGGGCTGGATCAGCGAAATCACCGGCCCTGCGGCGACCGCGATCAACACTCCGATCACACCTCCCAGCAGGCAGACGAGCACCGCTTCCAGGAGAAACTGGACACCTCGAAGAACCGACGTTTTGGCGGCATTGAAGAGACGTCATTGGTGATGGCGGCCCGATTTGGGCTTGATCGGTGTGGCTTTGCGGCACTTGGCGCTCATCCGCCATTGGAACTTCAGACCGGTGGCGATTTTGCCGTCATGCGGGCGCACCTCGCCCCTGATGCCAGACGAAGCGGGTGAGATTGTAGGCGAGATTGGCCATGCCGATCTTCGCCTCGGCGCGCACGATGCCGATGGTGCGCACGAACAGGCCCATCGGCCCTTTCTGCCGGGCGAAGACATGCTCGACCGCCGAGCGCACCTTCGATCGCCGGCCATTGGCGCGAGCCGTTCGC
>NZ_JAZHFT010000033.1:0-47894 GCF_036541425.1 Consotaella aegiceratis | reverse complement strand
TGCGAAAGCTCGCCCTCAACATGCTCAAGCGCGCCAGGCCTTCAATCTCCATCCGTCGCAAGCGAAAGCGATCCGGATGGTCCAACGACTTCGCTCGTTCCATCCTCGGCCAAATGCGATAGCCCTGCGCTCGAAGCAGAGGGCGCTTTTTCATTCCGTCCTTTTATGATCTACAACAGCGGACGCGGGGGCATATCTTGTCCTCAGCCCGGTCGCCTTGGCGCCGGCGGTTGATCAACAACGGCCCATGCTTGCTCACCTTGTCATACGCGACATCGTTCTTATCGAGCGCCTGGACCTTGCGCTGGGCGCGGGGCTGTCCGTCCTGACCGGCGAGACCGGTGCGGGCAAGTCGATCCTGCTCGATGCGTTGTCGTTGGCGCTTGGTGGGCGCGGCGACGGCGGGCTCGTCCGCCACGGCGCCAAGCAGGGCGAGGTCACGGCGGTCTTCGATCTGGCGGCCGATCACCCGGCCCGCGTGATGCTGTCCAACAATGGCTTCGACGACGACGGCGACCTGATTCTCCGCCGGGTGCAGAGCGCCGACGGCCGCACCCGCGTGTTCGTCAACGACCGGCCCTCCAGCGTCTCGCTGATGCGCGATCTCGGCAGCCTTCTGGTCGAAATTCATGGGCAGCACGACGATCGGGCTCTGGTGGACAGCAGCGCCCATCGGCAGTTGCTGGACGCGTTCGGCGGGCTGGCGGGGGAAGTTCGGGAGGTCGGCCGCGCGTTCCGGGCCTGGCGGGAAGCCGAAGACGAGCGGGACCGCCGGCGCGCCGCCGTCGAGGCAGCGGTGCGCGAGGCCGATTTCCTGCGTTCCGCGGTCGACGAACTGTCGGAGCTCGCTCCGATCGCCGGCGAGGAGGCGGAACTGGCCGATCGCCGGCAGGCCATGATGCGCTGGGAAAAGATCGCCACCGACGTCAGCGACGCGCACGAGGAGCTGGCAGGCCAAACCTCTCCGATTCCCGCGCTCGCCGGGCTGCTGCGCCGTCTCGAACGCAAGAAGGACGTGGCGCCCGGCCTTCTCGACGAGACCATCGGCCGCCTGGAAGTGGCGCTCGATGCGCTGTCGGATGCCCAGATGGGGCTCGAAAGCGCGCTGCGGCAGGTGGAGTTCGATCCCAAGGCGCTGGAGGAGACCGAGGAGCGGCTCTTCGCCTTGCGGGCCGCCGGCCGCAAGTTCAACGTTCCGGTCGACGAATTGCCCACCTTGCAGGCGCGCATGATCGGCGAACTCGCCGACCTCGATGCCGGCGAGGCGCTGCTCGGCGCGCTCGAGGCCCAGGTTGCCGAGCGTCGCGAGACTTTCGACCGGCTTGCCGGCGAGCTGTCGGAGAAGCGCCGCACGGTCGCCCGCCTTCTCGAGGGCGCGGTGATGGCCGAGCTGCCGGATCTGAAGCTGGAGCGGGCGGAATTCATCGTCGAGCTGAAGAGCGAGCTCGACTCCCCCTCGGCGACCGGTATCGATACGGCCGAATTCTGGGTGCGCACCAATCCCGGCACGCGCGCCGGGCCGATGATGAAGGTCGCCTCGGGCGGCGAGCTGTCGCGCTTCCTGCTGGCGCTCAAAGTGGCGCTCGCCGATCGCGGCTCGGCCCCGACCCTGGTGTTCGATGAGATCGACACCGGCGCGGGCGGTGCCGTCGCCGATGCGATCGGCCGCCGGCTGGCGCGGTTGGCCGAGCGTGTCCAAGTGCTCTCCGTCACCCACGCGCCACAGGTCGCGGCGCGCGCCACCACGCATCTTCTGATTTCCAAGTCCGACGCCGGCGCCGAGGAGGAACGGCTGGTGACCCGCGTCACCGCCATCGCCGACGATCACCAGCGCGAGGAGATCGCCCGCATGCTGGCCGGCGAGACGATCACCGACGAGGCCCGGGCCGCGGCCGGCCGCCTGCTGACGCCAGGCGCGGCATGACCGGAGACAGGATGATGGCGTTGCGTGAAAAGCCGGTCGAAGAGCTGTCCGAAGACGAGGCCCGCGCCGAACTGGCGGCGCTCGCCGAAGAGATCGCCGAGCACGACCGGCGCTATTATGCCGAGGATGCGCCGAGCGTTTCCGATGCCGATTACGATGCGCTGCGCAAGCGCAATAGCGCCATCGAGGCCCGCTTCACCGAACTGATCCGCGACGATTCGCCGTCGAACCGCGTCGGCACCGAGGTCTCCGACAAGTTCGGCAAGATCCGCCATGCCATCCCGATGCTGTCGCTGGACAACGCCTTCTCCGACGAAGATGTAACGGATTTCGCCAAGCGGGTGCGCCGCTTCCTCAAGCTGGCCGAGACGGCGCCGCTGGCGATCACCGCCGAGCCCAAGATCGACGGCCTGTCGCTGTCCTTGCGCTACGAGAATGGCGAACTCGTCTCGGCCGCTACGCGCGGCGATGGCACCACGGGCGAGGATGTCACCCGCAATGCCCGCACCGTCGACGACATCCCGGTCAAGCTGAAGGGCTGGGCGCCGGAAGTCTTCGAGGTGCGCGGCGAGGTCTATATGAGCCACGTCGCCTTTGCCGCGCTGAACCAGCGCCAGGCGGAGGAGGGCAAGCCGATCTACGCCAATCCGCGCAACGCGGCGGCCGGCTCGCTGCGGCAGCTCGACGCCTCGATCACCCGTTCCCGCCGCCTGCGCTTCTTCGCCTATGCCTGGGGCGAGGCGAGCGAACTGCCCGGTGCGACGCAGACCGAAGTGGTCGAGGCGATCGGGAAAATGGGATTCCCGGTCAACGACTTGATGCAGCGTTTTGATTCGATTCCCGAGCTGATCGAGCACTATCACCGCATCGAGGAGAGCCGCGCCTCGCTCGGCTACGACATCGACGGCGTCGTCTACAAGGTCGACGATTTGGCCCTTCAGGGCCGTCTCGGCTTCGTCTCGCGCTCACCCCGCTGGGCCATCGCCCACAAGTTTCCGGCCGAGAAGGCGACGACCATCCTGCGCGACATCGAGATCCAGGTCGGGCGCACCGGCGCGCTCACGCCTGTCGCCAAGCTCGATCCGGTCACCGTCGGCGGTGTCGTCGTCTCCAATGCGACGCTGCACAACGAGGACTATATCGCCGGCCGCGATTCGGGCGGCAACGCGATCCGCGAGGGACGGGACATTCGCATCGGCGACACGGTGCTGATCCAGCGCGCCGGCGACGTCATTCCGCAGGTGCTCGACATCGTGCCGGAGAAGCGGCCGGCGGACGCGCAGTCCTTCGTTTTTCCGGACCATTGCCCGGTGTGCGGCTCCAAGGCGGTGCGCGAGATGAACCCGCGCACCGGCCGCCCGGACTCCAAGCGGCACTGCTCCGCCGGCCTCACTTGTCCGGCCCAGGGGCGCGAGGGACTGAAGCACTTCGTCGCGCGCGGCGCCTTCGACATCGAGGGCTTCGGCGAGACCTATATCGAGACGCTGTTCGACGCCGGTCTGGTGCGCCAGCCGGCCGACATCTTCAGGCTCGAGTTCGAGCCGCTGCGCGAGGCGATCGAGGCGCGTCGCCGCGAGGTGTCGGAGGCGCGGCGCAAGGCCCAGGGCAAGGCCGAGCCGGAGAAGCCCGCCAAGAAGGCCGAGACCACCAAGGCCATCGACAATCTTCTGGCCGCGATCGAGGCGAGCCGCGAGGTGCCGCTCGACCGCTTCATCTTCGCCCTCGGCATCCCGCAGATCGGCGAGACCTCGGCCAAGGCCCTGGCCCGGCTGTTTCCGGACGTGCGCGGCTTCATCGACGGCGTCGATGCGGCGGCGAAGGAACAGCCCGGCGAGGACTGGTTGGCGCTGCAGAGCACGCCCTCGATCGGGGGCAAAACGTTCGACGCGATGATGGCGGTCGACAAGGCGTCGCTTGACGACGAGGCCTATGATCCGTTGCGCCATAACGCATTGGGACTGAAGACCAACCAGCGCGCGGCGCTGCGCGAGCGGTTCGACGACGCGGCCGGTGTGCGCGCCGCGATGGCCGCCGCTCGCGGCCAGGCCCCGGGCGAAGCGTTTCTGGCGCTGGCAAAGGATGGCGATATCGGCCCGGCCGCGACCGAATCGCTGATCCAGTTCTTCGCCGAGACGCACAATCGCGAGGCCGTCGAGGCGTTGCTCGATGCGGGGGTGACGACGACCAACGATCGGCCGAAACCGTCCGCGTCCTCGCCCGTCTCCGGCCTGACCATCGTCTTCACCGGCTCTCTCGAAAAGATGTCGCGCGACGAGGCCAAGGCGATGGCCGAAGGGCTGGGCGCGAAGGTCGCCGGCTCGGTGTCGAAGAAGACCGATCTCGTCGTCGCAGGCCCCGGCGCCGGCTCCAAGCTCGCCAAGGCGACCGAATTCGGCGTCGAGGTCATCGACGAGGACACCTGGTTCGAGCGGATCGGGCGGGCCTAGGGCATGATCCCGAAAAGTGGGAACCGGTTTTCGGAAAAGATCATGCCAAAACAGGAGAACAGAGCGGAATGATGAGCGCAGCTCATCTCATCACGCTCTAAGTCAATATCGGGTCGACGCGGCCATGGACGGTCGTTAAGAAGAGCGGTCTTTCTGTCCCTCCGGTCTTGCCTTGTCCACCCGATCCGAAATTCGAGACGCGGCGCGCGACGTCCTGCCCGTGATCGTGGCGATCTTCCCGTTCGGGATCGTCTACGGCACGATCGCGGCCGACAGCGGTCTGACGATCCTGCAGACGCTCGGTTATTCCATGGCGGTCTACGCGGGCGCGGGCCAACTCGCCGCCTTGCAGGTTCTGGGCATCGGCGCACCGCTTTGGACGGCGCTGCTGTCGCTGCTTGCCCTCAACGCCCGCATGATCCTCTATTCGGCCTCGATCGGGCGCCATCTGGCCAGCTTTTCGCTGCTGGAAAAGGCCGGTGCCTTTTTCCTGCTGACCGACCCGGCGTTCGGGGCCTCCGAAGCGCGCGCCCTCAACCGGCGGCTGACCAGCGCCTACTACTTCACCCACGGCTTCGCCCTTTATGCGAACTGGTGCCTGGCCTCGGTCGTAGGCGCGGTGTTCGGCCGAATGATCGACGACACCCGCGCCTTTGCCCTCGACGTCATTCTGCCGGTCTATTTCCTCTCGATCCTGATGGGCTTCCGCCATCGCAGCGGCTTCTATGCCGTTGCCGGGGTCAGCGCCGTGGTCTCGACGATCGTCTACCTCACCATCGGCCCGCCTTGGCACGTCACACTGGGCGCCGTATCCGGCCTGGCCTATGCCGCCATCACCGGGCAGGGGGCGTCCGGCTCGCTCGGGAGGAAGTCCGGCGATGAATGAGATCTGGCTTCTCATCCTCTTCGCCGGTGTGCTGACCTATCTGGCACGCATCAGCGGCCATCTCCTGCTGTCGCGGCTGGACCGGGTGCCGCGACGGCTCGAAGCCACGCTGAACGCCGTTCCGGCGGCCGTGCTGACGACGCTGGTCACGCCGGTTCTGGTGAACGGCGGATGGCCGGAGCGACTGGCCATTCTCGTCGTCCTGATCTGCACGTTTCGGCTGCCTCTGCTGGCCACGGTGGCGATAGGCGCGGGCATCGTCATCGTCGCCCGCGCCTTCGGCTATTGACGGCCGATCGTTCTTATCCGGGCTTGAACATCCGCGTCAGGACGTTGGTCTTGAAGACGAAATGCTGCGCCAGCGCACCGAGGACATGCAGCCCGATCAGCACCAGCAGGATCGTCCACATCGTGCCGTGAGCGAAGCCTGCGGGCCCAACTCCGCCGAACCAGGCCACCATGCCGGAGATCGGCATCAGGATCAGCAGCGTGTAGAGAAGGAAATGCACGATCTTCGCAAGCCATAGGGTCCAGGTCGGTTCTCCGGTCGGATGCGGCGGACGGCCCCGGATGAAGCGGTCGGCCAGCCGGGTGAGCGCGAAGGCGAGGATCAGGATGCCGACGGCGACGTGCAGCCAGGCATACGAGCCATCGGCGGTCGCGGCCGTGCCCTGCATCTGGGCATGCCAAGCCTCTTCCATCGCCTCATGGTCGAGAATCTGGACAACGATCAGCAGCACGATCAGCCAATGCATCCAGACATTGAGAGCGGACCAGCCACTGCGGGTGGGAGCAGGATCTTCCATCGGGGTTCTCCTCCTGGCAGCGCGGGGCGACATCCTCCACGCCGCCGCGACGACCTATTTGGGCAAGATTACTCCGAGACCGAGCGCGGCTGTGCGACGAAATGTAAAAATTCTTGCCGACGCATGACGGTGCGTTCATGAGACGAATGCCGAAGGACGGCGGCGCTTATGTTGCGGCGCACTATTCTGTAGGCCGTCCTTCTTCATCGGTTTCATCGTCCTTCATGACATCATCGACCACCCGCTCCGACGCGGCGGCCGCGTCGCCGAACGGGATCGGCCGGGCGCTGACCTGGCTGATCGCGTTTTCCTGCGGCGCGCTGGCCGCGAATCTGTACTACGCGCAGCCGCTCGTCTCGCTGATCGGCGAGGGCATCCGGATGCATCCCGGCAGCGAAAGCCTGATCGTGACGCTGGCGCAGGTCGGCTACGGTGTCGGCCTGCTGCTGCTGGTGCCGCTGGCGGCCCATCTGGCGCCGTACGAAACGCGCGGCCGCGTCGTCGGCAACGTGATGAGCGGTCTTCTGACCGGCATCCTGCTGGCCCGCCCGATCGCCAGCTTCCTGGCCGAATTCGTCGGCTGGCGGGGCGTCTTTGGCCTGTCCGCGGCGCTGCTCGCGCTGAACACGGTGGCGTGCGTCTTCGTCCTGCCGGAGCGGCGGCCCGAGCATTCGCGATCCTACCGCGAACTCATTGCGTCGCTAGCCAAGCTGTTCGTCGGCGAACCCGTCCTGCGGCGCCGGGCGCTCTATCATGCCGCTCTGTTCGGCGTGTTCACGGTGTTCTGGACCGGGGCGCCGATCATCCTCATGCGCGCGCCTTACGGGTTCAGTCCGAGCGATGTGGCGTTGTTCGCCCTGGCCGGCGTGCTCGGCATCTTCTCGGCGCCTATGCCGGCCGCCTCGCGGATCGGGGCTATTCGCGGCTGGGAACGGCGGCGGCGATCTCGACTGTCGTCCTGGCCTTCGTCATCGCCTTCTTCGGGACGACGTCGCTCGCCTGTCTCGTCGTCGCGGCAGTGCTGATCGATCTCGGCGTGCAGGCCAACATGGTGGTCAGCCAGAGCGAGATCTACGGGCTGGATGCGAGCATCCGCAACCGGCTGAATGCGGTCTACATGGCGGTCTTCTTTACCGGCGGCGCCCTCGGCTCGGCGCTCACCAGCCCGGTCCTCCAAAGCTTCGGCTGGACCGGGCTCTGCGTCATCGGCGTCGCGCTTCCGGCCGCCGCCCTGGTCTATTTCTTCGCCACCGAATGGCGCGCCTGACGCGCCTCCCAGCGCTCCAGGAAGGCTTCGATGGCAAGCGCCTGCATGTCCGGCACGGCGTCGAACAGCGTTTCGGCCGGCCAGTCCCACCAGGCGAGCCGTTCGATGCGCCCGGCGATCGCGGGAGCGAACCGCTCGCGGATCGGCCGGGCCGGCACCCCGGCGACGATCGTGTAGGGCGCCACGTCGCGCGTCACCACGGCGTTGGCGCCCACCACCGCGCCATTGCCGATGGTGACGCCCGGCAGCACAACGGCGCCATGGCCGATCCATACGTCGTGGCCGATGGTCACGCGCGCATGGCTCCGCCGCTCGCGGAATGCTCCGTCGAGGGCCCGATAGCGGAAATATTCGTTCGGCCGATAGCTGATCTTGTGGGTGGTGACACGCTCCATCGGATGCTCGAGCGCATTCAGGCGAGTGTTTGCGGCGATCGAGCAGAACTTGCCGATCTCGGCATAGATCGCTTCGCCCCCGCGCTCGAAATAGGAGAAGTCGCCGACCGTCACCTCCCGCAACACCACCCGGGCTCCGATTTCGGTGAAACGGCCGAGCCGGCAGGCCTTCAACTCGGCGGTCGGATGGATGCGCGGCTCCGACGGGCGGACGCGCAGGTCCGTCGTGCCGTCGGCCGCTTCGGCATCGTCGTGGTCGTTCGTCTGCATCGATCGGCCTTTTTTCGCAATCCCGTTAGGCGGTGGAGGTGGCAAAGCCGGTCCCGGCTTCCTATAGACAGACGAGCCGCCTCACGACAGGCCGGCCCGCGATACGGTGGCGCCGATCGCGCACCATCGGCGCCCATCGAACCGACGATCACGAGTTCTCCATGAAACGCACCGCCATCCTTCGTTATGGACTGTGGGCCGTCGTGGCATTTCTGGCCGGGGCGATCGCGACCATCGCGCTGTTCTACGGCAACGGATCGCCGGTGGCGAGCGAGGAGCCCTACGGGACGCCGTTCCAGCTCGTCGACCAGAATGACCAGCCGATCACCGAACAGGCGCTGCGCGGCAAGCCGACGGCGATCTTCTTCGGCTACACGCATTGCCCGGACGTCTGCCCAACCACGCTCTACGAAATGGCCGGCTATCAGCAGGCGTTGCGGCAGGAGGGCAAGGAGCTGCAGGTCGTCTTCGTCAGCGTCGATCCCGAGCGCGACACTCCCGATTTTCTGAAGAACTATCTGAGTGCCCTCGGCGCCGATATCGTCGGCATCACCGGCGATCCGGACAAGGTCGAAAAGATGGTGAAGGGCTGGGGCATCTATGCCGAAAAGGTACCGGGCAACGACGGCGACTACACCATGAACCATACCGCCTCGGTCTTTCTGCTCGACCGCGAGGGCCGGCTGGCCGGCACCATCGCCTACGGCGAGGATCCGAAGGTCGCTCAGCAGAAGCTGGAACGCCTGGCCTCCTGAAGTCTTAGCCGGCGCCAATCATCGACACGTGCAGGGGATTTCCTTTCCTGCGGCGCCGCCTAATTCTGCGGCTTGGTCAACGGGGCATCCGTTTGCATGGAACATCTGAGTCTGCAGTTGGCGATGATCGGAATTTCCGGCATCGCCGCGCAATGGGTGGCCTGGCGTTGGCAACTTCCGGCCATCGTGTTGCTGTTCGCCGTCGGGCTGATCTTCGGCCCGGTGACGGGCTTCCTCAATCCGGTCGAGGATTTCGACGGGCTGTATCGCCCGCTGGTGTCGCTGGCGGTGGCGATCGTCCTCTTCGAGGGCGGCCTGACGCTGAACTTCCGTGAGATCCGCGAGACCTCGATGGCGGTGCGCCGGGTCATCGTGCTCGGCGGTCCGCTGGTCTGGCTGCTGACGGCGCTCGCCGGGCATTTTCTGGCCGGTCTGAGCTGGCCGACCGCCATCGTGCTCGGCGCGATCCTCGTGGTCACCGGTCCGACCGTGATCATGCCGCTCCTGCGCCAGGCACATCTGACGGTTCGCCCGGCGTCGATCCTGCGCTGGGAAGCCATCATCAACGATCCGATCGGCGCGCTCTTCGCCGTTGCCGCTTTCGAAACGCTGCTGGTGCTCGGCGGCGCGCACGAAGCCGAGAATCTCATCGTGCGCGGCTCGGTGGCCGCTCTCTTCGCCGTGGTCGGCGGGATCGGCGGCGGCTACGTGTTGAGCCGGCTGTTCTCGCGCGGCCACGCGCCGGAATATCTCAAGGCGCCGATCTTGCTGGTCGCGGTGATCGGAATGAACGCCGCCTCCAACCTGATCCTGCACGACAGCGGCCTCCTGACGGTGACGATCATGGGCATCACCATGGCCAATCTCAGGCTGTCCTCGATCACCGATCTGCGGCGGTTCAAGGAGACGATCTCGACGCTGCTCGTCTCCGGATTGTTCATCATCCTCACGGCGGCGCTGTCGCGCGACGAGATCGCGCGGCTCGACTGGCAGGCGCTGTTCTTCGTGCTGGCCGTGCTCTTCGTCGTGCGGCCTCTGGCGGTGTTCCTGTCGACCATCGGCACCCAGCTGTCCTGGCAGGAACGGCTGCTGGTCGGCTGGATCGCACCGCGCGGCATCGTCGCGGTGGCCGTCTCCGGCCTGTTCGGGTCCACGCTCGCGGCGTACGGCGTCGAGGACGGGCGGCGGATGATTGCCTTCACCTTCGCGGTCGTGGCGGCGACCATCGTGCTGCACGGTTTCACGCTCGGTCCCCTGGCGCGGGTGCTCGGCCTGCGGGCGGCGGAACGGCCTGGCATGCTGCTCGTCGGTGCCTCGCGCTTCACCATCGGCTTGGCGCGCCGGTTGAACGCGCTGAATGTCCCGACACTCGTCGCCGATTCCAACTGGTCGCGGATTTCCGAGGCGCGGCTCGCCGAGGTCGAGACCTGGTTCGGCGAAATCCTGTCGGAAAGCGCCCACCATTCGCTCAACCTGTCGCGCTTCTCCTATATCGTCGCGGCGACCGACAACGACGCCTACAACACCCTGATCTGCACCGACTTCGCGCCGGAGGTGGGGCGCTCCGCCGTGTTCCAGATTGGCGCGACGAACGGCAACTCCGACCGCCATTCGGTCAATTACACGATCGGCGGTCTGCCGCTGTTCAAGCCCGGCAAGACCTTCGCCGAGTTGCGCGACCACGCCGTGGACGGCTGGATCTTTCAGGCGACTCGCCTTACCGAGACGTTCGATTTCGATGCCTTCACGTCGTCGTGCCCCGAGGGCACCCACGTGCTGTTGTGGGTGCGGCCGTCGGGCGCGCTCGTCTTTGCCGCCGTCGAAGGATCGGGTAGCCCCACGACGGGCGATACGATCCTGAGCTTTGGCCCACGGCGCAAGGATCGCGATCAGGAGAAGATCGCCAAGGCGACGACGGTCGATCGAGAGGTTCGTGCCGAGCGCGCCCGCCGCGCCGCCGATGAGGTCAAGGGATGAAGCAGGCCCGTTATTTCTTGAAGGCGTCCAAGCCGGTCGCCGAACATGCCTATGCCACACTCGAACGCGCCTTCGAGGACGAAGGCGCCCCCCTCGCGATCATCGAGGTGGACGAGGCCGCCGATATCCACGAGGTCGCGCTCTATCTCGACGTCGAAGATGGCGACCGGTTGGCCGAGGTCCGGCGGGCTCTGGGCGAAGACGCGCCCACGATCGAAACGGAGCTGCTTCCGGACGTCGACTGGATGGCGCAGGTGCTGGCCGAGTTGAAGCCGGTGCGGGCAGGGCGCTTTCTCGTCCACGGCGCGCACGACCGCGACAAGGTGGCGGTCAACGATCTTGCGATAGAGATCGAGGCGGGTCAGGCCTTCGGCACCGGGCATCACGGCACGACGGCCGGGTGCCTCGAGATGATCGCCAGGCTCGTCGGCCGGCGCCGCCCCGTCAACGCTCTCGATCTCGGCACCGGCACCGGCGTGCTCGCCATCGCCTTGGCCAAGCTCGCCCGCATTCCTGTCCTGGCGACCGACATCGATCCGGTCGCCGTCGACGTCGCCCGGCAGAACGTCGCGCTCAACGGCGAGACGGTGCGGGTGAGGACCACCGTCGCCAACGGCCTGCGGTCGCCGGAGATCGCGGAGCGTCGACCGTTCGAGCTGATCGTCGCCAACATTCTGGCCGGTCCGCTGATGAAGCTGGCGCCCGAGGTTGCTCGGCATTTGGCTCCGAACGGCAATGTGGTGCTGTCGGGGATCCTGGCGCATCAGCGCCGCGCCGTGCTGGCGGCCTACCGCGCGCAGGGCTTGGTTCATCGTCACACCTTGTGGCGCGGCGAATGGGTGACGCTTCACCTGTCGCGCTGACGCCGCCGATTCGAGGCGCCTGAATCAAAAGCGCCGGCCGCAAGGTGCGACCGGCGCTCTATCGGTGGAAGATTTGAGGGATCAGCGGCGCTCAGGCGCCGTTCCCTCGAACAACGATCCCCGCCCGGCATGGGTGATGCCGCCGCTGAACTCCGAAAGCTGGGCGACGTAACGGTCGGCCTGCCGCTGGCGGGCCTCCATCATCTTGCCGAACACGGTCCGCATCACGCTGCGCGATCCCGCGCGGTTGCGCATGCTGAGGTCGGTGTAGGTTGCGTCAGTCATAGCTGGCTCCTGGTTGGCTGATACAGCCCTCCCTTGCTGCTGAATATGTCGGTAACCTTTCCCTGCGACCAGTGGTCGCATTGCATAGGTCCATCCCGCATATTGCATCGCACAAAAGTGCGAAACGACACAATTTCTTTAACTTTCGTCAGCGACGGCGAGGCCGAATCCAATATTCGGCTTGGCTGATCTTCGATCGACACAAACAATACCGGTGCCGAAGAGCGACGCGGGTGTCGCATCAACGAGGACGCCGGCGGCTTTGGGCCACCGGCGCACAGAACGATCGAGATGCGATATCGCGGATCGGACCGTCGCCAGCACAACGAACCGTTCGTCGCGCTGGCCGGCCTCAGAGGCTTCTCAGAAGCTCAGCGGGCGCTGCTGGATGTAGCGCTCGGCCTGCCGCTGGCGAGACTCCATGACCTTGGTCATGGCCTTGTGCAGGAAGGAAGGCTTGCGCTGTTCGCTGGTGGTTTCGAAAGAGTTGGACATGTTCGATGCTCCTGATCGCAAAATTCCGTCAACGCCGTGCGTCGTTGATCTATACTTGGATCATCTGAGGAGATTGAGTTAGGGCCTCGACCGCATGAGGCCTTTGCTGAATTTGCAACCCGGCTCCGTCGAACGGCGGCTGCGGCATGCGGTCTCGATTCGGCGCGGTCGTCGCGAGCCCATCCCGCCGGGCGATTGTCGCCCAAAAAGAAACACCGGACCATTGCGGCCCGGCGTACCCGTCTTGGGAGGACAAGGAAGAAATCCGGCGTTTGAACGCCGGAAGCAGTGTCGGCTTATTGGAACGGACGGCCGAACTCGGGACCGACGAAGCTGCCCATACGCTCGGCGAACACGTCTTCGTGGCGCTGGCGTACGGCGAGGATACGCTTCACGGTCTGGCGGAACGAGCCGCCGTTGACGTCGCGATGCTGGCGGTCATGACGCGTCGAGGTCATGGTTGTACTCCTGAATTCTTGAAGGGCGATCGGGCCGAACCGACTTGCGGTCCGGCGAAAAGGGAGGACGCGGAGGCGTCAGAAGCTGTCGGACCAGCGGTTCATGTGATTGCGGATGAACCGGTCGGCCTCCCGCTGGCGGGCGGCCATCACCCGGTCGACCGCCTTGCGGAGGGTGCTGCGCGATTCGGTGCGCGGGGCGTCGAAGGTTTCGGTGCGTGCCATCGTATGGCTCCTGGTCAAATTCGAATTGGAACGGCTTGGAGCGCCGTTTCTGTCTGACACCAATGTGGAACGGATTGTCGCATTCAGTTAGCGGGTTCGCTGCATACGACGTTTTCGGATATTGCAATGCGACAAGACGGCCGACCGGAGGATTTTCCGAGTCGGGCGCGTTCGGCGCCATGGTGCACGGCGAGGCCAGCTTGAGGAGCAGAGGATGTTTCAGACCTTCGACGACCCGGCGGGCTCGGCCGCGAGCGGCGAACGCGTGGCCCGTCTTCGCGAGAGCTTCGAGGCGTTGGCGATCGACGGCTTCATCGTGCCGCGCGCCGACGAGCACCAGGGCGAGTACATTCCCGACTCGGCCGCCCGTCTCGCTTGGCTGACCGGGTTTACGGGCTCGGCCGGCGTCGCCCTGGTCTTGAAGGACAGCGCCGTCATCTTCACCGATGGGCGCTACACGGTGCAGGTCCGTACCCAGGTGGACGGCGACGTCTTCGAGATCGAGAGTTCGGTCACCACGCCCTTGTCCGACTATCTGCGGCAGCAGACCGAGGGACTGCGGATCGGCTTCGATCCCTGGCTGCACACGATCGCCGAAGCCAAGCGGCTCTCCGAGGCGCTGGCCGAAACGGAGGGGAGGCTGGTTCCGGTCGCGGACAATCCGCTGGACGCGATCTGGACCGATCGGTCTGCGCCGCCGCGCGGCCGCATCTGGCGCCATCCGGACCGTTTCGCCGGACGCCCGGCGGCCGACAAGCTCGAAGCGCTGCGCTCCGACCTAGCCAAGAAGGGCGCCGCTGCCACGGTCATGACCGACCCGTCGTCGATCGCCTGGACCTTCAACATTCGCGGCAGCGACGTACCGCACACTCCGTTGCCCCTGTCGTTTGCCATCCTACCCGCCAATGGCCAGCCGAGCCTGTTCGTCGATCCGGCAAAGCTTGACGACGAGGTGAGAGCTTATCTGAGCGGTCTCTGCTCGCTCGACGATCCCGCCGGCTTCGAGGCGGCCGTCGCCGATCTCGCGCGGGGGCGGAAGGTGTTGCTCGATCCCGCCCTGACGGCCGAACGGCTGCGGGCCGTCGTCGAAGAGGCCGGTGGCACGGTGGTGGAAGGAGCCGATCCGGCACGCCTGCCGCGCGCCATTAAGAACGAGGCCGAGATCGCCGGATCCCGCGCCGCCCATCGGCGCGACGGCGCTGCCGTGACGGAATTTCTGTTCTGGCTCGACACACAGGCGCCGGGCAGCATCACCGAGATCGTCGCGGCGGAGAAGCTGGAACGCCTGCGGGACAAGGCCGGCGAGGCCACCCAGATGCCGCTGCGCGACGTTTCCTTCGACACTATCTCGGGAGCCGGTCCGAACGGCGCCATCGTGCACTACCGCGTCACCCGGCAGACCGACCGCCCGCTGCAGGCCGGCGAGCTCTATCTGGTCGATTCCGGCGCCCAATACGAGGACGGCACGACGGACATCACTCGCACCGTCGTCATCGGCGGAGAGCCGAGCGCCGACATGCGCGAGAAGTTCACCTTGGTCCTGAAAGGCGTGATCGCGCTGTCCATCGCGCGCTTTCCGAAAGGCACGCGCGGCATGGACCTCGATCCGATCGTGCGCATCGCCTTATGGAAGGCCGGCTGCGACTTCGCGCATGGCACCGGCCATGGCATCGGCTCCTACCTCGCGGTTCACGAGGGGCCTCAGTCCATCTCGCGCCGGGGCACGGCCGAGATCGAGCCGAACATGATCATCTCCAACGAACCGGGCTACTATCGCGAGGGGGCGTTCGGCATCCGCACTGAGAACCTGATCCTCGTCAAGGATGCGACGGAGATCCCGGGGGGAGACCGTCCGATGATGTCGTTCGAGACGCTGACGCTCGCGCCGATCGACCGGCGTCTGATCCTGCCGGAGCTGCTGTCGCCCGAGGAGATCGCGTGGCTCGACGCCTATCATGCGACCGTTCGCGAAGAGCTGGCGCCGCTCCTCGACCAGGCCACCTCGGCCTGGCTGGAGAGCGTGACCGCACCGCTCGGTGCCTGACGGTCAGGACCTAGGCGATCGTCACGATCGCCCGGGTCCGATCGGGCTCATTGGCAAAGCCGGCGCGGGCCGTGATAGGGCTGGAACGTGCCCGAGCGCGGGTCGAAAGAGCGGTATTTCGCCGAGCAATACCGATACCATTCGGCGGTCCACGGCGCGGGCCGATAGCTGCGGTAGCTGGGCGCCGGGTAGTACACCCGCGGCTGCGCCTGGCTGGCGATCGCCGCGCCGATGCCCAGTCCGATGATGGCGCCGGCGACGCCCGCGCCGCTGTGGCTGTGGCTGTGGCTGTGGTGGCGCGGACGATAATACCGGTGGTGAGAGCGGTGGTGGCGATAGGGATCGGCCGCCGCCTCACTGACGCCGACGACCGGCACGGTGCTGGGAATGGCGGCCGAAAAAACCGACATGGCGAGCGCCACCGCGGCCGCCTTCGCTCCGACGGATTTGCTGAGCATCTGATCCTCCTTGGCAACCTAAAGATGCGCCAAGTTAACGATTTGTCACCTGAACTGATCCTGAACGTGCCGCCATCGTGATCGGACCATGCCAATGTGTCGATTGAGGACCAAATAATTTGCGGTGGCGAAAAACCGACGGGCAGCATAGATACCGCCAAACGCGTGCATAGGGTGACAAGGCAATGGATGGGCAATCCGTGACGTTTGCGACGATCATGCAGTCCGATTTCGAGCAGATCCTCGCGACCTGGCTGCGGGATCAGGCCAAGGAGGGAGTGAAGCGGACGGATCTCGTGTCGCCACGCGAAACCGAGGCGCAGAGCCGGGAGCTGCTGGCAGCCGTGGTCCGGGCGCTGAAGACCGCCGGGCTGGGCGATGAGTTCGATTTCGCCAATCCGGCATGGGACCCGGTGCGCGAGGCCTTGGAGCACATCAGCGACGCCCGGACCCAGCGCGGCGTCTCGCCGACCGAAATGTTCTGGTTCATCGCCTCGATCAAGCAGGGCATCTTCCAAAGGCTGAAGCAAGCCATGGTCGACGATCCCAGCCATATGATCGACGAGGCCTGGAACGCCACGCGCGTCATCAATCAGCTCGCCCTCTACGCCATCGATACCTTCGTGCAGAAGCGCGAGGAAGTCATCGAACGCCAGCAGTCGGAGATGACCGAGGTTTCCGCTCCGGTCGTCAGGATCTGGGAGCGGATCGTCACGGTGCCGCTCATCGGCACGCTCGACTCCTTCCGCGCCCAGACAGTGATGGAGAACCTGCTCGAGGCGATCGTGCAGCGCGAGGCCGAAGTGGCGATCATCGACATCACCGGGGTCTCGACCGTCGACACTCTGGTCGCCCAGCATCTGCTGAAAACCGCCGCGGCTGTCCGGCTGATGGGCGCCGAATGCGTGATTTCAGGCATCAGCCCCAAGATCGCCCAGACCATTGTCCATCTCGGCGTCGATCTGCCCAACGTCACGACGCGCGGCGATCTGCAGAGCGGATTGGCCTATGCGTTCGAGCGCATCGGCCTGCGCGTGGCGCCGGGCGAGCCGACACTGGCCCGCGATAGCGGCAAAGTGCGAGGCTAAATCGGTGGAACAGCTTGCTGCCGCGAGCGGGTCGCCGATCGTTACCATCACCGGCTGTGTGATCGTCGCGATTCGCGACGATCTCGACGATCAATCCGTATTGGTGCTGCAGGACCAACTCGTCGAGGAGATCGCTCGCGTCAACGCGCATGGCGTCATCATCGACATTTCCAGCCTGGAGATCGTCGATACCTTTGCAGGGCGCATGCTCGGCGCGATGGCCGAGATGTCTCGGATGCTGAATGCGCGCACCATCGTCGTCGGCATGCGGCCGGCGGTGGCCATGACGCTGGTCGAACTGGGCATGACGCTCGACGGGGTCGAAACGGCTCTCAATGCCGATCGGGCGATGATCATGCTCAAGCAGGGCAGGCGTTGATCGGCCTTGGCGGATGATGTCTCAAGCGTGACGCTGTCGCGCACCAGCGATATCGTCTTTGCGCGTGACGCCGCCATGAAGGCAATGGGGCGGATCGGCGCCAACGCGCTCAAGCGGACCAAGTTCGTCACCGCGGTTTCGGAGGTGGCGCGCAATGCGGTGATCTATGGCGGCGGCGGTGTGATCTCCTTTCGGATCCAGGAGGCCCGTGCCGGCAAAAGTGTGGTCGCGACCTGCGAGGATCGCGGTCCGGGGATTGACGATGTGGAGCGGGCGCTGCAGGACGGTTTCACCACCGGCAAAGGCCTTGGCCTCGGGCTCAGCGGAGCGCGCCGGCTGGTCGATCGCTTTCATATTGTCTCGTCGGCGAAGACAGGTACGATCGTGACTTTGGAAAGTTATTCGCGATGATCCTTCTTCCCGTCGTCGAACCCAGCCAGGTCGGAGCCGCCCGTCGCCGTGCCGTGCAGGAAGGCCGGCAGATCGGCCTGTCGGATGCCGAGTGCGACCGGCTGGCGATCGTCGCGACGGAGGCGGCGACCAATCTGCTGCGCCATGCCAGGGAAGGCGAGATCATCCTGGTGCCGAGCCAGGCGCACGAGCCGCTGGGCCTGCATGTCATTGCCGTCGATTCCGGTCCGGGGCTCGTCTCCATCGAGGCCGCCCTTGCCGACGGCTACTCCACGGCCGGGCCGGACGACGGCGGCATCGGCGGCGGATTGGGCGCCATACGGCGGCAGGCCGATGCTTTCGATATCTACTCGGACAGCGCCGGCACCACGCTGGTCGCGACGGTGAGGTCCGGCAATGCCGTTCGCTCGACGGTCATCGAGGACGCCGGCTTCACCGTGGCCAAGCCTGGTTTCGATGTCGGTGGCGATGCCTGGGCGCTGCGCCACGAAGGCGATCACACCATGGTCATGCTGATGGACGTGCTCGGTCACGGCGCGGCGGCGGCGCGCGACGCCGAACTCGGCGTGGCGGCGTTCTGTCAGGCGAGGGCGAGCACGCTCGAAGAGACAGAGCGGCGCGTCTCCGCGGCGATGGTGGGCACGCGCGGTGCGGCGGCCCTGATCGTCGAGCTGCCGCATGAGCCGGGACATCTGAGGGCCGCCGGACTGGGCAACGTCAAGGGCGAGATCCACGCCGGTGCCGACCGCAGAGGTATTCCATCGGCGCCGGGGATCGTCGGCTCCAGCTCGCGGCGCCCGACGGTGACGGAACACGACTGGCCGGCGGGGGCGCTTCTCGTGCTGTCGACCGACGGGCTCAGGGGTTCGGAAAGGACCCCCGATCCCACGCCGCTTTTCGTGCGCAATCCGATGACCATCGCGGCGACGCTCTATCGCCGCCGCCGACGCGGCACGGACGATTGCGGCGTGGTGGTTCTGAGGGGTCGCGAATGAAGCTCGTCGTCACATCGGTTCGGATCGACCGCGACACCGATGTGGCGCACACTCGTCGCACCGCGCGCGTGGCCGCCAAGGCCAGTGGCTGCAATGTCCGCGACCAGATCCGCTTCGCCACCGCGGTCTCCGAGATCGCGCGCAACGCCCTGCAGTATGCCGGCGGCGGCATTGCCGAGTTTTCCTTCGAGCGGCGCGGCAAGCGCACCCAGCTCATCGCCAAGATCTCGGACGGCGGCAGCGGCATTCCGTCCTCCGTCAACGTCGCCGGGGGCTACAACACACCGCATGCCGGCGGAGGGCTCGGCCTTGGTCTGTCGGGCTCGCGCAAGCTGGTCGACGAGTTCGAGCTGGAGAGCGGCTCCGGCGGCACGGTGGCGACGCTGCGGCTCAACCTGGAGGGCGATCTCGATCCCGCGACGCTCAGCCACGCGACGGCCGACGCCATGGTCGGGGCGGCCAAGAGCAATCCGCTTGACGAACTGGCCGAGCAGAACCGCGCATTGCGCGATTCCCTGGCACAGCAGGAATTTCTGCTGCGCGAACTGCACCATCGCACCAAGAACAATCTTGCTGTCATTCAGTCCCTGGCGGTGATGCAGGGGCGACAGATGCAGTCGGTCGAGGCGCGCGAGGCATTCGAGACGCTGACGAGCCGCATTCGCGCCTTCGCCAATGCGCACAATTTCCTGCACCGCGCCGACGATGTGACGCGGATCGATCTGATGCTGCACATCGAAGAACTCGCCAACCAGCTCAGCGAGGCCTTCGGGTCGAGCGGCGTGAAAATCGACTGCGAGCTGGAATCGGTGACGGTGCCGTTCGACATGGCGACGGAGATTGGCCTGATCGTCAACGAGCTGGTGACGAACGCGGCCAAGCACGCTTTCAAAGGCCGGCACGATGCCGGACGGATCCTGATCGAGATCTATCTTCGCGAACCTGGCTTCGTCCTGAGGGTCAGCGACGACGGGCCGGGCCTGATCGATGCCGAAGCCGTGCTGCGCGATTCCCGGTCGCTCGGCTGGCGGATCGTCCAGGGCAGCGCCCGCAAGCTCAACGCCGACATCGAGGTCGACGGCCACGATGGTCTGTCGATCACGCTTCTCGTTCCCAATGGCTGAGGCCTCGCCGGCTTTTTTCTCTCCGGTTTTCTCCCGTCATGAAGTCTGACCGTATCGGCTTTGTCGTCTACCTCAACGGCCTGTTTCTGCTCGCGCTGGCGGCGACCATGATCCTGCCGATGCTGGTCGATTACGGCACCGACAACGCGGATGCCGGCAATTTTCTGGCCTGCATCGTCCTGGTCGGCGGTGTCGGCGCGTTTCTGGTGGCCGGCTTCCGCAAGAGCGAAGAGCAGCGGGTGCTCGACCGCCGCACCGGCTATCTCATCACGGTGTCCGCCTGGCTGGTGGTCACCTTCTTCGGCTCCTTGCCGCTGATGTTCTCGTCACTCGGCCTGTCGGTCACGGACGCGCTGTTCGAGACCGTTTCCGGCCTGACGACGACCGGCTCGACCGTCCTGACGGGGCTCGACCATATGGCGCCTGGCCTGTTGCTCTGGCGGTCGCTGCTCAACTGGATCGGCGGCGTCGGCATCGTGGTGATGGCGCTGGCCGTGCTGCCGCTCCTGGGCGTCGGCGGCATGCAGCTGTTCCTGCTCGAATCATCCGACGTGTCGGGCAAGGCCTATCCGCGCGTCGCGCAGATGGCTCGGGCGATCGGCGGCGCCTATCTGGGGCTGACGGCGGCTTGCGCCTTCGCGCTGATCGCCTGCGGGATGCAGCCCTTCGACGCCATCAACCACGCCATGGCTGCGATCGCCACGGGCGGGTTTTCGACCCACGACGCCTCGATCGGCTATTTTGATTCGCCGCTGATCGAGGTCGTGCTGATGCTGGGAATGATCAGCGGTGCGCTGCCGCTGGTCTTCTATGCGAACTTCATGGCGCGCGGACGCAGGGTCGTTCTGGAAGACCAGCAGATCTCGGCCTTCTTCAAGATCCTCTTGCTGGCCATCGTGGTGATGACTGGATGGAACATCGCACGGGGAATGGAGCCCGTGCACGCGCTGCGGGTCTCGGCCTTCAACATTACATCGATCCTCACCGACACCGGCTTTGCCACGGACGACTTCTCGGCCTGGGGCAGCTTCGCGGTGGGCTTCTTCTTCTTTCTCTACTTCGTCGGGGGGTGTGCCGGTTCCACCGCCGGCTCGGTGAAGATCTTCCGCTGGCAGCTCCTGTTTCCGGGAGCCATTCGGCAGCTGCGGCAGACCTTGTCGCCGCGGCGGGTGCTGGTGGTGCGCTACCAGCACCGACGGGTGGACGAGGAGACGATGAGCAGTGTGCGCAACTTCCTCTTCCTCTATCTCCTGACCTTCGCGGCCTTATCTCTGCTGTTGATGACGACCGGCCTCGATCTGGTCACGAGCTTGTCATCGATCGCCCAGGCGATGGCGGGCGCCGGGCCCGGCCTCGGTCCGCTGGTGGGGCCATCCACAACCTTCGCGGCGCTTCCCGACGAGGCCAAGTGGCTGGTGATGACGGCAATGATGCTGGGTCGCCTCGAGCTGGTGACCGTCTATGTCGTGTTTTTGCGGGAATTTTGGGAGGGTTGACGGTCCGTCGCGGCGGCCTCGATCGACGGTCGAGACTTGACGATTCGCCGCTGCGGCCTTATCCGACAGCCGCGATCCAAATCGGCTCAGCCTGCGAAAGGCTCTCTTTGCCGCGACCGATGGTCGGCGATCGCATGACCTATTGTTCAATGGAAGATCACGAACATTGCCTTCGTTCAACGGTAACGATTTCAACGAGCGGCGCAAGAACGCCTCGGAGTCCAAGAAAGCCCTCCTCGAAAGAGCTCGCGCCAAAGCCAGCGATCCGGACCTGCTGAAGCGCCAGGAAGAGCGCCGCAAGATCGCCGAGGCCCGCGCCGAGCGCGCGGCGGCGCGCGAGGCCGAGAAGGAGCGGCAGCGCCAGGAAGAGGCGGCTCTGATGGCGGAGCTGGAAGCCGAGGAGCGCGCTCGTCAGGCGGAAGTCGAAGAGCGCCAGCGGGCAGAGGAAGAGGCCAAGAAGAAGGCTTCTGACGACATGGTGAGTCGGCTTCTCGCCGACGAGGCCGAGCGCAAGGCCAAGCGCGACGCGCGCTACGCGGCCCGCAAGGCGCGCACCGCGCGGCGCTAACCGGCCAACCATACTGGATCGACGGCAGCGGCGCGTAAAATGACGCCGCCGCCCGGCGAAGCTTTGCGCGAACTCAGCCGCGTTCCTTGGTCGACGAGAAGCGAACCGCCGGATAGGTCTTCTGCGCGTAGGACAGCTCCCAGGCGTTGCGCGCCAGGAAGACCGGGCTTTCGCTGCGATCGAGCGCCATGGTCGACCGGTTGGCGTCGATGAAGCGCTCCAGATCGGCCTTGGTATCCGCGTTCACCCACCGCGCCGTCTCCAGATTGGCGCTTTCGAGCGCGACCGTGACGCCGTATTCGACCTCCAGCCGGGAGGTGAGCACGTCGAGCTGCAGCGCGCCGACGACGCCGACCAGCCAGGCCGAGCCGATCATCGGCCGGAACACCTGGGTGACGCCTTCCTCGGCCAGGTCGTTCAAGGCGCGGGCGAGCTGCTTCGTCTTCATCGTGTCGGGCAGGCGCACACGCCGGATCATCTCCGGCGCGAAGCTGGGAATCCCGGTGACGGCAAAGGCCGAACCCTCGGTCAGCGTATCGCCGACGCTCAGCGTGCCATGGTTCGGGATGCCGACGATGTCGCCGGCCACCGCTTCCTCGGCGATCTCGCGATCACGCGCGAAGAAGAACATCGGACTGGAGATCTTCATCTCCTTGCCGGTGCGCGCGTTCTTAAGCTTCATGCCGCGCTTGAAGACGCCCGAGGTCAGCCGCACGAAGGCCACTCGATCGCGATGATTGGGATCCATATTGGCCTGAATCTTCAGGACGAATCCCGATACTTCGCTTTCCTCCGGCCGGATCGGGCGGGGCTCGGCCGGCTGCGGCAGCGGCGAGGGCGCGAAGGTGCAGATCGTACGCAGCAGGTCGCGCACGCCGACCTCCCGCATCGCCGAGCCGAAGACGACCGGCGTCAGGTGACCTTCACGATAGGCCTTGGCATCGAAGCTGGGCAGCGACGAACGGGCGATCTCCAGCCCCTCGATCGCGGGTCCGAACACGGGGTGGGTCTGGTTCTCTGGGTCTCCGACAAACTGGTCGAGATCGGAAAAGTCCTGCCGTTCCCGAGTGTTGCGCGTGAGACTTACGGGGCCGGTTTCATTCAGGCCGATGATGCCGCGAAAATCCGTGCCCATTCCCAGCGGCCAGGTCACCGGCGCCACGTCCAGCGCCAGCGTCTCCATGATCTCGTCGAGGATCTCCAGGGGATCGCGGCCCTCGCGGTCGATCTTGTTGACGAAGGTGATGATCGGGATGTCGCGCAGCCGGCAGACCTCGAACAGCTTGCGGGTCTGCGCCTCGATGCCCTTGGCCGCGTCGATCACCATGATCGCCGAATCGACCGCCGTCAGCGTCCGGTAGGTATCCTCGGAAAAGTCGGCGTGGCCCGGCGTATCGAGCAGGTTCAGCACCAATCCGTCGTATTCGAAGGTCATCACCGACGAGGAGATCGAGATGCCACGCTTCTGCTCGATCTCCATCCAGTCGGATCGCGTGCGGCGCCGTTCGCCGCGTTCCTTGACCTGACCGGCGAGACGGATCGCGCCGCTTTCGAACAGCAGCTTCTCGGTGAGCGTCGTCTTGCCGGCATCGGGGTGGGAGATGATGGCGAAGGTCCGGCGGCGGCTGTGGCCCGTTGCGGCGTCGAACAGGCCGTCCTTGGCGAAGCTGCCGCCCGAAATCTCGGGGGAGGCGGATTGGGTATCCATGAACTGCCTTTCGAGCAGAGATCAGGTGGTCGGTCGTGGTGCCGGATCAGCCAAACGACGGCAAGGTCGGCGATCCGGAACACAGCGCGAATCGGCTTGTCGGACGGCCCATATCACGACTGCAGCACGGCGGCGATATCCTCCCGCCCGGCGACGCAGTAGGAACCCGGCGCCAGGCCATCCGGAAGAGCCAGCCCACCGATCCTGTCGCGATGCAGCGCCACGACATGGTTGCCGACGGCCGCGAACATGCGACGGACCTGATGATAGCGGCCCTCGGCGACCGTCAGATAAGCTTCCGTCTCGGAAATGGGCTCCAGGACGGCCGGCTGCAAGGGCTTATCCTCGCCCTCCAGCATCATCGTCCCGGCGGCGAAGACGGTCGCCTCGTCGCCGTTGAGCGGCCGGGCCAACGATGCGCGATAGCGCTTGGTCACATGGTTCTTTGGCGAGATGATGCGGTGGAGCAGAGCGCCGTCGTCCGTCAGAAGGAGCAAGCCGGAGGTCTCCTTATCCAGGCGCCCAACCGTGGACAGGGCCGGATCGCGCCGCCGCCAGCGCGCCGGCAAGAGGCCATAGACCAGAGGTCCATCCTCCTTGTGCGAGCAGGTGACGCCGAGCGGCTTGTGGAGGATCAGCGTCATGCCGGGCGGCGGATCGAGCGGCTCGCTGTCGACCACCATGCGGTGCTGGAGCTCGGGCGCCACTACGATCCGCTGGTCCGCACGCCGGATGGGTTCGCCGTCGAGGGTGATCAGGCCGGCCCGCGCCAGGCCGTCGATCTCGCGTCGCGAGCCATAGCCCATGTTGGAAAGGAGCCGGTCCAGGCGCAGGGTGCTGGCTTTCGTTGTCACAGTGTCGCCTCATAGACCTTGAATCCTGACGTCTCGGCGACCGAACGGATCGAGCGAAAGCGCGTCCGCAGCTCGGCTTCGTAGGGCAGGTGGCGGTTGGCCACCAGCCACAGCGTGCCGCCTTTGCGCAAGGCGTCGGCAGCCCGGCGGATCATCGTCTGGCCGAGCGAGCGATCCTCCGCGCCAGCGTCGTGGAAGGGCGGGTTCATCAGCACGAAATCGAGCCCCGACAGGCCGGCAACCGGATGCCGCAGATCGGCCCAGTGAAAGCTGACGCGCGCATCGTCGATGTTGCTGCGCGCCGCCTCCACGGCCCGCCGATCGACATCGGCCAGCATCATCGCCTCGACCTTGGACGAGGTGAGCGCGGCCCGCGCCAGAACTCCGATACCGCAGCCGAAGTCGGCCCCGCGACCGGCCAGCGGCCCGAGATGGTCGAGCAGAAGGGCGCTACCCGGATCCAGGCGGTCCCAGCTGAAAATGCCGGGCTGGCTCCACAGTCCGAGCGCTGCCACACGCTGCGGCTCTCCCTCGGCGATGGCCTCGGCGAGCCCCTGCGGCGCCTCCGGTCGCTCGCAGGTACAGATGCGATGGTGATGCCGGGCGGTTTCGCCGACGCCGCAACCGAAGGCCTCCAGTTCCTTCTTCAGGCGCGAACCGCCGCGGTCGCGCGGAGCCAGGACGGTCAGCGTGCCGCCGGACGACACGGCCCGCAACGCCAGAGCCACTACGTAGCGGCGCTCGACCGTACCGGGCGGCGCCAGGATCGTCATCGCGGCAAGGCTGGCTTCCGGCCGGTCATCCAGCTTGTCGGAACCGGGAATGAGCGGGGAGAACTGGATCGCATCGGCGGCCGGTTCGGCAAGCGAGGCGGGCGGTGTTCCATAGAGCCCGGTGGTCTCGGTCATCGGCGGACACCGGCCTGCATCGATCTGGTCATGACTTTCCTATAGCCGCGAGATGCGCGGCTAGCGAGTGCCGGACTTCAGCTTTTCCAACGCTCGCGCCACGTCCATCCCGTCGGCGCTCTCCGACGATGGCGATCGCGGATCTGTCGTTGGCTCGCACGGCCGATCTTCCAGACGGGCAACGACGAGTTCCGCCAGCTCGGCCAGCAGTTGGCGATGCATGGCGCGCAACTGCGCATGCGGACGCGTATCGACCACGGCGATGGTTCCGAGCGCATGACCGTCGGTGGCGAGCAGCGGTGCCCCGGCATAGAAGCGGATATGGTTGGGGCCGGTGACGAAAGGGTTGTCGGCGAAGCGTTCGTCCTGGCTGGCATCCGGCACCACCATGATGCTGCGGCGCTGGATGGTATGCTTGCAAAACGAGAGTTCGCGCGGAACGCCGTCCGTCGGAAATCCGGCTTCGAAGAACCCGGTCGTCCCGATGAAGATCTGTCGTTCGTGATCGATCAGCGAGACGGCGGCGAGCGGCGTGCCGACCATCCGGGCGGCAAGATCGGCGATCATGTCGAAGGTCGGCTGGTCCGTTATCGACCGCCGCGCCTGCTCGACCCGGGCAAGGCGGTGCGTCTCGTCCATCCCGCTCGCATCATGCATCTGGTCGATGGCGATCGGTCGGGCGACACTGCTGTCGCGGCCACGGCCCTTGGCCTCGTAGAGGGCCATGTCGGCGGCGGCCAGGAGATGGTGGCTCGACACGCCCTCCGGCGCGTCGAGCGGGTTGAACGTGGCGCGTCCGAGGCTGACCGTGACGATGTGATAAGCCGGGTTGTGCTCGTGCGGGATGTTGAGGGCTCGGATCGCCAACCGGATCTTTTCCGCGACCCTCTCGCATCCCTCGCTGTCGGTTTCCGGCAAAATCACCGTCAGTTCCTCGCCGCCGTATCGGGCGACGACGTCGGCGCTGCGGCCGAGGGCGTTCTGGGTCGCGGTCGCCACTTGCCTGAGGCACTCGTCACCAGCCTGATGGCCATAGAAATCGTTGAAGTACTTGAACCTGTCCAGGTCCATCATGAGCAGCGACAAGGGCTGGCCGTTGCGCTGGGCGCGCTGCCATTCCTTCTCCAACACCTCGTCGAAATGCCGGCGATTGGCCAGACCGGTCAAACCGTCGAAATTCGACAAGTGACGGTAACGCATCTCCGCGGCGTTCCTGAGCGCCAGTTCGCGCATCAGACGGAAGCCGAGCCAGGCGAGCACGCCGGTGAGAAAAATGAACACGGTGCCGAGCGTCACCGCATTTTTTTGCCAGGCCGCGTAGATGTCGTCGAAAGACAACGCGATGGTGAGAACCAACGGAAAGTCGTTCAGACGTGTATAGGCGTAAACACGCTCGGCGTCGTCGACGATCCCGGATCCGACGAATTGGTTCGACGGGGCCTCCAGGAAGCGGCGGAAAGCGTCGCTGTCCGTGACCGGGCGGCCGATCGGGGTGACTCCCTGGCTAGTGGTCTGCACCAGCACCAGCCCGTCGTCGCGGATGAGGCCGATTCTGCTGTCGGCGCCGAACGTGACCTCCTGCATTTCGCCGAGCAGGTGCGACAGACGGAGCAGGCCGACGGCAACGCCGGCAAATGTCCGATCCGCATTGTCCAGCCGCCGGCTGACGGTCAATACGGTCTCGCCGGTGAGGGGATCGTCGATCGGCGGCCCGACGACGATCTGCCGGCCCGTCGTGTTCGCCGTCTCGTCGAAGAATTCGAAATCCCCATAGGAGGGCAGGAACGCCAAGGCCATCGTTCGTTGAACGATATTGCCCCTCTGATCGAGCACGAGCACGCGCCCCGAGATCGGCGGCCGGCTGTCCTGCAGCGCCCTTTCGACGGCGGCCGGCGACTGCCTCGCCGCCTCCTGCAGCCGGTGCAGGGTGTAATCGGTCATTTCCAGCTGGCGCCGGATATCCCGGCTGAGCGTCGCAACGACATTGTTGCTGGAAACGGTGGCCTCGTCCCAGGCGTCGTATCGCAACTGGATCAAAAGAAAGACGAAAACCGCCAGCAGGCCGGCGATCAGCAGAGCGATGAGAGCATTGCCCAATCGAAGTTTTGCTCGAATTCGCTGCAAATCGGCGTCCCGAAAAATTGCATGTTGCTCGTCATCATTCGATACGGGCGCTGTCCCCGAATCTGGCTGTACCGCTCCGACATGTGCCAAGAAAAGCTATAACCATACCTGTTTAACAAACGATGATTGGCGCAGTATTCCGTCGATATGTAACGCAAGGTTGTTATATTTATTGGAAATAAGTCTGAGTTGCTTTTTGTAAGAGAGTGTATATAGCTCTATGAGCTAATGAGCCTTACGTGACCCTGAATTGTCATCTTGAAATCTTATTGACCCAGTCAATTTTCGCAGGGACAACTATAAAGCGTATCGACTGGCACGGCTGTGAGCCAGAGCCATTGTGAGGGACTATCGCGGCGAGCGGCGAGTGTCGAGAGTTGATCGGCGGCTCTCAGCAAAGAGCTTCCGGCGCGTCGTCGAGCGACTTTTGCTTTCGCGGCAGCCTCAGGGACGAGATGCCCACCGGCGTCAGGCTTGCGACGGACGAGACGACAAACAGGTTGGTCGCCATCACGCAGTTGCGTCCCTGGCGCTTGGCCTCGTACAGCGCCCCGTCGGCGGCGGCGACGAGATGATCGACGCGCATTTCCGTGGGCGTGTGCAGGGGATCGAAGGTCGCACGGCCGATGCTGATCGTCACCCGGCCATAGTCTCTGTTGGCATCGTGAGGGATCGCGAGTGCCGCCACCGCGAGGCGAATTCGCTCGCCTATGGCGGCACTCGTTCCCGCATCGGCATTGGGCAGCAGCACCGCCAGTTCCTCGCCGCCATAGCGGGCCAGGAGATCGCTCCCGCGAACGACGGCGGAAACGGCTGTGCTCACCTGGCGCAGGCAGTCGTCGCCGGCTTGGTGGCCGTAGGAATCGTTGAATCCCTTGAAGCGATCCAGATCCATCAGCAGGAGCGACAGGGGCGATCCGGTTCGGCAGGACCGCGCCCATTCCTCCTCCAACGCTTCCTCGAAGCGTCGCCGATTGGCGATGCCGGTCAGGCCGTCGCAATTGGACAGTTCGCGATAGCGCCTTTCGCCGATGCGTCGCAGCTTCAGTTCATGCGTCAGTCGAAAGCCGAAGGCGGCGAGCACCAGCAACAGGATTGCGAAAACGGCGCCCAGGGCCCAGGCCAGCTTGCGCCAGTTCCGATAGATCTCCGAGATCGCCAGCGCCACGCTGATCACCAGCGGAAAATTGCGGACGCGCCGGAACTTGACCGCCCGCTCGACGCCATCGACATAGTCCTGGCCGACGAACAGGCTCGAATATTTGGTGAAGAACGTCTCGATGCCTTCCGGTTTGGTCGCGCCGATCTCGCCGGCGGTGCCGCTGCCCGGTGCGACCAGCACCGTCCCGTCGACCCGATAGAGGCCGATGGTGCTTGCCTTGCCGAGCCCGACCGAATCGAACTTGTCGGCGAAGTAGTCGAGATTGACCAGAACGGCGGCGACGCCGAGGAAGGTCCCGTTGGCGTTCTGCAATTGCCGGCTGAAGCCGACCACGGGTTGGTTGGTCGCCGGATCGATGAACGGCGCTCCGATGAACAGGCTGTGGCTCGATCCGCCGGCGTGTTTCTGGAAGAAGTCGTAAGGGGCGTAGGAGACCGCATCGGGGCGCCTATCGGAATAGCCCTCGATGAACCCCATGGCATCGAAGATCAGCAGCCGTCCGGCATGAGACAGCGGGCCCGAAAGCATCTGCAGCGTGGTGCGCGTCTGGGGCGCGGTGGAAAAGATCATTGCCGACTGCAGGGCGCGGAGCGAATTGTCGAACATTTCGACATCGCGCAGCACGTCGCGGCTGACCGAGTTCACGTGCTCGTCCATGGAAATCATCGCCTGGTCCCAGGCGTCGCGGCGCAGTTCAAGCAGCAGGGCGGCGAAGACGCCGAGAAAGCCGGCGACGAGCAAGAGAATCAAGCCGTTGTTGAAGCGCAGCGTCTCCTGAAGGCGGCTTTTCCACAAAGGCTGGGCCTGCTCTCCCATGGGGCCCCCCGATCCCAAGCGCGTCTATCATGCGTAGCGCGCGAGACGCCGGCGCGATCGAATCTATCGCGAATGCTTACTATCTAGGCGTGTGGCGTTAACAAATCGTGTCCGGAAGGTAGACTTATCGAACGATCGCAATCTTCGCGCCGCTCGCTGGAGCGTGACCTCCGTCCGACAGAGTGTTGATGACGATCTAAGCTTAGGATTCCATTGCGGAATGGGAGGGATGCTGCTTTGGAAAACCCGTACACGAGCCTTTGCTGAAGTTGTGAACCGCGCGATAGGATCTCTTGCCATCGCCGGTCACACCGCTCCGGATCGGTGCGCTGAGACCCGGCTCCTCGTGGTTCGAGTCCAGCGTTTGCGCGCGTCGACCAAACCTCCGGCAAACCTCGCACTTCAACGACCGCAGGCAGGCTCAAGGGGCCAGCGAAGCTTTCGCATCCGCCATCGGGCCCGCGACAGAAGCAACCCCGATGGCCGATACGCTTTCCTACGTCGCCTCGACGAACCCGTCGAGCACGCGCTTCTGGCCGGCTTTGTCGAAATCGACGGTGAGCTTGTTGCCTTCGACGCCGGCCACCGTGCCGTTGCCGAATTTCAGATGAAACACGCGGTCGCCGACGGAGAATTTGCTTTCCTCCTGGCTGACCGATTTGGCCACGAGTTCCCCGGCGATTTCGCGGGGGCCTCCGGCGCGGGCGGACGAATAGAGGCCGGCGTCGCGCCGGGGCGGCTGATTGTGGCCACGCCTCGATCCGCCGCTATCCATGCGACCGGCAAAGCCGGGCGCGTCGTTGCCGGTGGCGCCCGAGCCGGCGTCGAACCCGGCTTCGCGCGCATAGCGGTCGGCCTTGGCCTTCACGCCGTCGTCGTCATAGCTGAACTCGCGCGTCCGTCCGCCCGACCAGCCGTCGCCCTGGCGCGCTCTGCCGCCGGCCTGTGCGGCCTGCGCTCTGCGCCAGCCGGGCGTGCGGTAGGCCGCTTCGCTGAAACCGGTCGGCCCGTCCCAGCGGCTGGCGCCGTAGCCGCCGAAGCCGCCGGCACCATAGCCGCCATAGGACGACGAGGCTTCGATGACCTCCACATGGGCCTCCGGCAACTCGTCCAGAAACCGCGACGGGATCGTCGATTGCCATAGGCCATGGATGCGCCGGTTGGAGACGAACCAGATCTTCACCCGCTTCTTGCCGCGCGTCAGGCCGACATAGGCGAGACGGCGTTCTTCCTCGAGGCCGGACCTGCCGCCTTCGTCGAGCGCGCGCTGATGCGGAAACAGGCCTTCCTCCCAGCCGGGCAGGAACACCGTCTCGAATTCGAGCCCCTTGGCCGAATGCAGCGTCATGATCGAGACGGCGTCGAGGTCCTCGTTCTGATCGGTCTCCATGACGAGGGCTACATGCTCCAGGAAGGCGGGGAGCGACTCGTATTCCTCCATGGAGCGGATCAGCTCCTTGAGGTTTTCCAGCCGCCCCGGCGCCTCGGCCGAGCGGTCGTTCTGCCACATTTCGGTGTAGCCGGACTCCTCGAGAATCTGCTCGGCGAGCTCGGTGTGCTTGGTCGACGGCAGCAGCGAGGACCAGCGGCGCATGCCCTCGACCACCGTGCGCAGCGCATTGCGCGGCTTGGGTTTCAGCTCCTCCGTATCGACCATTTCCAGCGCGGCGGCGATCAGCGGGATGGAGCGCTGGCGGGCATAGTCGTGGAGCAGACGCACGGTGGCGTCGCCGAGCCCGCGCTTGGGCGTGTTGACGATGCGTTCGAAGGCGAGATCGTCGGCCGGCTGGCAGACGCAGCGGAAATAGGCGAGAGCGTCTCGGATCTCCATGCGCTCGTAGAAGCGCGGACCGCCGATGACACGGTAGTTGAGGCCGAGCGTGACGAAGCGGTCCTCGAACTCGCGCATCTGGAACGACGCGCGCACCAGGATCGCCATGTCGTTGAGCGCGTGCTCACGGCGCTGAAGCTGCTCGATCTCCTCGCCGATGGCGCGCGCTTCCTCCTCGGAATCCCAGGCGGCGTTGACCTCGACCTTGTCGTCGTCCGGATGGGCGCGCTCGGTGAACAGCGTCTTGCCGAGCCGATCCTCGTTATGGGCAATGAGATGGGAGGCGGTGCCCAGGATGTGGGCGGTGGAGCGGTAGTTGCGCTCCAGCCGGATCACGGTCGCGCCAGGGAAGTCGCGCTCGAAGCGTAGGATGTTGTCCACCTCGGCGCCGCGCCAGCCGTAGATCGACTGATCGTCGTCGCCGACACAGCAGAGATTGACGAGGGCAGGGCCGTTCGATGAAGGACCGATCTCCCCCCTCGTGGGGGAGATGCCCGGCAGGGCAGAGGGGGGCGATCCGGCACCGGCGCTCCCCCCCTCTGTCGCCTGCGGCGACATCTCCCCCACGAGGGGGGAGATCGGCGCATGGTCCGACGCGACGGGCGCACTGCGGCTCTGCGGCCGCTGCGCCAACAGCCGCAGCCAGAGATACTGCGCGACGTTGGTGTCCTGGTACTCGTCGACCAGGATGTAGCGGAACCGGCGATGATATTCCGCCAGCACGTCGGGATGGGCCTTGAAGATCGCGATGGGATGCAGGAGCAGGTCGCCGAAGTCGCAGGCGTTCAGCGCCTTCAGCCGAGCCTGATAGGCGGCATAGAGCTCGCGCCCCTTGCCGTTGCCGAAGGCGCGCGCATCGCCCTCCGGGATGTCCTTGGGCGTCAGTCCCTTGTTCTTCCAGCCGTCCAGCATGTTGGCGAAGGTGCGCGCCGGCCAGCGCTTGTCGTCGAGATTCTCCGCCTGGATCAGCTGCTTGATCAGCCGGATCTGGTCGTCCGGGTCGAGCACGGTGAAATTCGACTTCAGGCCGGCGAGTTCGGCATGCCGGCGCAGGATTTTCACGCCGATGGAATGGAACGTGCCGAGCCAGGGCATGCCCTCGACGCTTTCTCCGACCAGCAGGCCGACACGCGTCTTCATCTCACGCGCCGCCTTGTTGGTGAAGGTGACGGCGAGGATCTGGGAGGGGTAGGCGCGTCCAGTGGCCAGGATATGCGCGATGCGGGTGGTCAGCACCCGCGTCTTGCCGGTGCCGGCGCCGGCCAGCACCAGCACCGGGCCCTCGGTCGTTTCCACGGCGGCGCGCTGCTCGGGATTGAGGCCGTCCAGATAGGACGGCACGCGCGCGCCACGAGCGGCAAGGGCACGGGCCGCGATCGAGCCGCCGCGCGCCGGCGGGGGAGCCTGGTGATCAGAGTCGTCCATGACGCTCTATCTAATGGATTCGGTGCAGAACACTAGGGGAACGACGCAGGCACTTCGCCCATCCCGCCACGCGCCCTCGGCGTCCGCCGATGATATCAATGCTGTCGAACCATAAGGATATTTTATTCTGGATTTAAGAAAAACATCGGCATCCCAAGCAATGAAAGTAACCATCAAGCGGAAAAAGATCTCGACTTTACCGCGAGCTAACGACTCGAGCGCGTGATAAAGGTCGAGAAGCCGGCCGTGCTTGACTGCCGACGGCCGGCAAAAGGGACGCAAGCTCCCGGAGGTCGGTCATGCAGGGTTTGGACAAGGGTATCGGCCATCATCAGCCGAAAGCGACTGCGGTGTCGGACGAACGCTTCCTGGTGGGCGTCCTGCGCGCCCTCGGCGGAGGATTGATCTTCGGATTGCCGATGCTGATGACTCAGGAAATGTGGTCGCTCGGCTTCACCATCAGTCCGCTGCGGCTGGGCTTGCTCGTGATCCTCCATTTGCCGCTGCTGGTCCTGCTCGCCGCCCATATCGGCTTCGAAAAGGCGACGGGGTGGAGCGCCTGCCTCCGCGACGCCGTGGTGGCCTACGGCCTCGGTATCGTATCGAGTGCGCTGATCCTGGTCGTCTTCGGTGTGATCTCGGACGAGATGCCGATCTCCGAGATCGTCAACAAGATCGCCATCCAGGCGGTGGCGGCGAGCCTCGGCGCGTTGCTCGCCCGCAGCCAGCTCGGCGGCAGCCCGGCCGAGCCAAAAGGGCGGGGAGCGCTCGCCTATCCGAGCGAACTTTTTCTGATGGCGGTCGGCGCCCTGTTCCTGTGCCTCAACGTGGCTCCGACCGAAGAGGTCGTGGTGATTTCCTACAAGATGACGGAGTGGCATGCTCTCGTTCTGATCGCGATGTCGATCCTCGCCATGCATGCCTTCGTCTTCACCGTCGGATTCCACGGTCAGGAGGATGCGACGCCGGACGCGGCATGGGGCAGCGATTTCGTCCGCTTCACGGTGGTGGGTTATGTGCTGGCCTGCCTTGTCAGCCTCTACGTTCTGTGGACGTTCGGCCAGCTTGCCAATGACTCGTTGCCCCATATTCTGATGATGATCAGCGTGCTCGGCTTTCCCGCTGCGGTTGGCGCCGCGGCAGCGCGGCTGATCCTGTAAGGGAGGAAGAAGGCCATGACGAACCTCGTTTCCATGCATGCCACGGCTCACGAGATGGACGACGACGCCGCGCCGCAGCGGCAAATCGGCGGAGCGCGGCTTGTCGAATGGATCGTCGGCGGCGTCGCGGGGCTGCTGCTCCTCGGGATGGTCGGCGTGATCCTGTCGGAAGCCATCCTGATGGACGATCGCGAGCCCCGGCTTTACGCGCTGGTGGAGCGGGCCGAATTCACGCCGTCCGGCTATCAGACGCAGTTTCGCATCTACAACAAGGGTGACGAAACCGCGGCCAATGTGGAGGTCATCGGCCAGATTCGCAGCGGCGATCGTATCCTCGAAACCAGCCAGGCGCTGCTCGACTACGTTCCGGCACGATCGTCGGCAGGCGGCAGCCTGATCTTCCAGCGCAATCCCAAGGGGTTCAACCTCGAAGTGGCGCCGCGCGGCTTCTCGGAGCCCTGATCGTTCCGCCTAGAGACCCGTCAGCTCGACGGCGCCGAGTCCGAAGCCGGCGATGAAGAGCCAGGCGAGAAGCCCGAGGAGGGCCGGACGCAGGCCCTCCTGCTTCAGACGCCCGATATGAGTGTCGAGACCCATGGCCGCGAGTGCCATAGAGAGCAGGAAAGACGCGACGAACGCCACCGTGTCGTGCACCGGGCTCGAAATGTCGACGACCGAATTGACCGCTACCAGCGCCAGGAAGCCGAAGACGAACCAGGGAATCGGCGCCCCCTTCGCCGACCGGCCTTCGCGCTCCCGCCGCCCCAGGGACAGAAAGCCGAGGGTGAGGATCAACGGCGCCAGCATCAGGACACGGCTGAGCTTGACGATCGTGCCGAAATGGCCGGCCGCGTCGCCGCCCTGGAAGGCCGCCGCGACGACCTGGGCGACCTCGTGGATCGTCGCGCCCGTCCATAGGCCGTAGCCGACCGGATCAAGAGCCAGGAACTCGGCGACGACGGGCGCCACCAGCATGGCCAGCGATCCGAAAACGGTCACGCAGGCGACCGCATAGGCGACGTCTTCGTCCGACCCGCCCGTCACCGTGTTGGTGGCGATGACCGCGGAGGCGCCGCACACCGAGGTGCCCGCCGCGATCAGTTCGGCCAGCTTGCGCTCCACGCCGAGAACCCGTCCCATCGCCTTGGTGAAAAGGAAGGTCGAAACCAGCGTCACGGCGACGATCGCGAGACCGGTGGCGCCGACCTCGGCGATCTGGTGCATCGTCAATTGCAGTCCGAGCAGGATGATCGCAAAGCGCAGGATGCGTCTGAGCGAAAAGGTCAGGCCCGGTCGGGTGGCGGTCGGCGTGCCCACCGTGTTGGCAACGATCATGCCGAGCACGATCGACAGGATGAGGGGGCTGAGAGCGGCGATGCCGATGATCGAGCGGAGCCCGAGAGCAAGGGCCGCGATGCCGGCCGCCAGCGCCAGACCGGGCAGAAGCCGCATGATTCCGGCGGTCGGCTGCAAGGCAGGCGGCGCCGCCTCTCCGAGTTCGGAAAGGTCGGCTTGTCGGGTATCCTGTGACGTCATGGTGGGGAAGTCCTGCACTTCTGAGGTGCTGCAAGGCTTCCCATGCCTAAAATCATCAATCCATCGAATAATTTTTCTTATTTCGTTCGATAATTTCGATTAAACGTTTTGACTACGCCATCTTTCGGATCGCTTCGTGACGCTCGACCAACTCCGCATTTTTCTGGCCGTCGCCGACGAGCAGCATGTGACCCGCGCCGCCCACGCGCTCAATCTCACGCAGTCTGCGGTGAGCGCGTCGATTGCGGCGCTGGAGGCGCGTCATGACGTCAAGCTGTTCCATCGCGTCGGCCGGCGCATCGAGTTGACCGAAGCGGGTCAGGTCCTCATCCCGCAGGCGAGAGCCATCCTGGCGAAGGTGGATGCCGCATCGCTGGCGCTGTCCGAACTTGGCGGCATGGTGGCGGGCCGGCTGCGCATCGCCGCGAGCCAGACCGTGGCGAGCTATTGGCTGCCGGCGCGGCTCGTGCATCTGCACGAGGTGCATCCGCGGCTTGCCATCGATCTGACCGTGACCAACACGGCCCATGCGGCCGAAATGCTCGCCGAGGGCCAGGTCGATCTGGCGATCGTCGAAGGGGCGGTCGACGATCCGCAGTTGACGGGACAGGTGGTCGACCGCGACCGGCTCGTGCTGGTGGTCGGGCGAGGCCATCCCTGGGCCGGGTGCGGCCAGGTCGATGCGTCGGAGCTCGCGTCCTCCAAATGGATCATGCGGGAAGAGGGCTCCGGCACTCGCGCCGAATTCCAGCACTGGCTGGAAGCGCGAGGCACCGCGCTCGACGATCTGTCCGTGATCCTGGAATTTCCGTCTAACGAGGCGGTACTGGCGGCCGTGGCCGACTGCCAGGCCGCCAGCGTGCTGTCGGAACGTGCAGTGCGGCCGGGCGTGCGGTCCGGCCTGCTGGTGGCGGTGGACGCTCGTCTGCCGGAACGCCTGTTCACCGTGTTGCGGCACCGGGAGCGCTATCTGACGCGCGCCGCCGGCGCCTTGATGGAGCTGCTGGAGGCGGCATCCGGCCCGCCGAATGGCGATGGCTGAATGCCGCTCACGCGCGAGGCCGGGCCTTTCGGCCTCAGCCCTCCGAGCCCTTTTCGCCGCCGAACTGCTCCCAGGCGTCCATCGCCTGGGCTGCGTACATCAGCGAAGGACCGCCCCCCATGTAGATGGCCGTGCCGAGAACCTCCTCGAACTCCTTGCGGGTGGCTCCGAGCTTGATCAGCGCCTCGGTGTGGAAGCCGATGCAGCCGTCGCAGCGCAGCGCGATGGCGATACCCATCGCCACGAACTCCTTGGTCTTCTTCTCGAGCGCCCCGTCGGCGCCGGCGGCGCCGGCCAGAGCGGAAAAGCCCTGCATGGTCTCGGGGATATCCTTGCGCAGGGCGCGCATCTGGGCAGAGATGGCCTTGGTGATCTCGGGGTAGGGCGTGGTGCTCATCGGAGTCTCCTTGGGAGTTAAATTAGACCTTTCTAATCTATAGATCGGCCAAGGCGCGCCTTGCGCTGGATCAATGCCTGGGGACACCCGTCGACGCAGCCGCAGAATCGCAGGAGGCACGGCAATCGCATGGCTTGGAACGACGCCCATATCCTGGAGCCGCTGGCGGTGATCTGGGACTACATGCGCCTGGTCCATCCGCCGGTTGCTGCCGACGCGATCCTGGCGCTGGGCAGCTTCGATCCGCATGTGGCGGTCCGGGCTGCGGATTTATGGACCCAGGGCTTCGCACCCCGCGTCATCATGTCCGGCGGATTGGCGCATCGCGGCGGTCTGCTCGACACGGGGTGGAACCGGCCGGAGGCCGAGGTCTTCGCCGCGATCGCACGCGAGCAGGGCGTTCCGGGGGAGGCGATCCTGATCGAGGACCGGGCGCAGAACACCGGCGAGAATTTTGCCCTTGCCAGGCGCACGGCGGAGGCCGGCGGGTTGGTCCTCGAGCGGCTGCTGGTCGTCGCCAAGCCCTACATGACCCGACGCGCGTTCGCCACGGGGCGCAAGGTCTGGCCGGAAGCCCGGCTGACCATGCAGTGCGAGGACATCGCGATGACCGCCTATCTGGCCCGCGAGGCGGAGCCGGAGCGAACGGTGCAGGCGATGGTCGGCGATCTCCATCGCATCATGATCTATCCGGGCTTCGGTTTTCAAATCCCGCAGGACGTACCGCCGACCGTCATCGACGCCTGCACGGCGCTCGTCTCGGCCAGCTACGGGCAGCGGCTGGTACCCGGCCATAAGATCGAGGGAGCCTGACGGCTCGGGCCGTCAGCGTCGCAGGCGGCGATCCGACCAGTTGCGCCGCCCGGCAGCGATCTGGTGCATGAGTTCTGCCAGCGCGGCATCGGGCCCGACGAGCTCGCCGACACGGTCGACCTGATTGATGGCGACGAGGCGCAGCAGATCGTTGCGGACCGTCCCGTCCGCGGTGCGGGGCAGGGTGGTGACGCATTGCACGAGGTCCGGCCGCGGGTCGGGCAACGCCGCGATCCGGGCCTCGATCGCATCGGCGTCGGCCCCGGGGCGCGGTTCCACGAAGGCATAGATGCCGACGCCCTGCTTGCGCGGATAGGGAAACAGCGAGAACTGATAGGCGACGACATCCGCGTCGGCATCCAGGTGGCGGGCGATCTGCGGGCCGTCCGTGTCGATCCGGTCGTGCGTTCCTTCTCCGTCGGACCAGCGAAACAGGCCGCGTGTGACGAGGTTGTAGACCGGCTTTCCGGTCTTCAGCCAAAGCCGGGCCGGAACGCTCTTCACCGCCAGCAGCTGCCGCTCGCGCGGTGTCAGCGCGGCCTTGCAGAAGCTGCGCTTCTGCTTGAGCAGGTGCCGCAGATCCTCGCGGGCCATAAGCCGAAACAGCGCCGTGCGCCGTTTGAAGATCGTGGCGAGCTGCATGTCGATGAGGGCGGCGTGGCCATCCGGCGTGATCAGCCAGTTCTGCGGCTTGGCCAGATCGTTGTGGGTGACGCCCCGCCGGTGGAGCGCTCGAAGCAGCCGCTTGGCGTCGCGGAAATAGGCCTCGTCTCCCTTCGGCTTGGCGATGTGGAGCGGCGTGCCGGCTATCCACGACCGATAGAGCCCGGACCGGTCGACGCCGAGCAACTGCGGCGTATTGGGCACGCCGGCCAGCGCCTTGAGCGCGGCGATCTCCCGACGCGCAAGGTGCCAGGCGAGCGGCTTGGCCCAGGTGGCGGCGGCTGCGACGCGCCGATGGGTGACCGTGGTCTGCGGCTCGTCCTCGAATGCCCCGACGACGATTTCGCTGAAGATGTCGCGCTTCAGGATCGTGCGAGGGGCGAAAGGGCCGTGAGGCTTCGGTTGCGACGCGTTCTTTGTCATTGTTCTATTGCGGAAACGGAGCTTGCACACGAGCCCTTCATCTTATCATGGCGGGAGGGCCAGATCGACCATAGGGCGCCCGCGCGGCGGGAGTTCGAACGAGGAGAGGGACCATGGCGTGTCAGCTGCATGTGTTGGAGGCGACGGCCGACATTCCGAACAGTCCCTTGCCTCTGATTGTCGTTAGGCGCGCGGTGGCGATGCCACAGGCGCCGAGCGATGTCGAGGCATTCGTTCGGCGAAACGGCTGGTCGGGCACCTGGACCTACACCGTCTTCACCTATTGGCACTATCACACGACCGGGCACGAGCTTCTGGTCTGCGTCGGCGGTAGCGCCGAACTGGGCCTCGGCGGCGATGCCGGCCTTGTCGTCGAGGTCGAACCCGGTGACGCGGCGATCCTGCCGGCCGGCGTCGGGCACAAGCGCCTGTCCAGCTCGTCGGGCTTCGCCATGGTCGGCGCCTATCCGCCCGGCCAGAGCGGCGCCATCACCCGCGCCGGATCCCGTCCGGTCGCCGAGGCGGCCAGGGACATCGCCGCGCTGGCCCTGCCTGATCAGGATCCCTTGACCGGTGAAAGGCCCGGCGTTCTTGCGGCGTGGCGAAGCTCGGCACAGACGGCCGGCCGGTAACGCTACTGTGTCCGCCCGTTCCAGGCCCTAGAGAAGACCGGCGCCGCTTGTATTGACGTAGAGGCTGTAGAGCGAGTGGCTGGCAGCCATGAACAGCCTGTTGCCCATGGGGCCGCCGAAGCAGAGGTTGGCACATCGTTCAGGCAGGCGGATATGACCGATCGGCTGGCCCTGCGGGTTGAAGACCATGACGCCGTCGAACGCTTCGGGCGTGCCCTTCGATGCGTCGGAGCTGCCCCAGCCGCACCATAGATTGCCCTCGACGTCGCATTTGATGCCGTCGAGCGCGCCGCCGTCGACGGCCTCGATATGCTTGCGCTTGTCCGACAGGCAGCCGTCCGTCCCGACCGTGTAGGCCCAGACGAGCCGGTGCGGGCTGGCGCGACTGGCAACGAGATAGAGCGTTTTCTCGTCGGCGCTGAAACACAAGCCGTTCGGCCCGTCGACATCGTCGAGAACCTGGCGGAGTTCGCCTTCCGGCGAGATCCGATAGAGCGCTTCGGGCAGTTCCTGTTCCGCTTTGCGCCCCTCGTAGTCGTTGCCGATCTGAAACGGCGGGTCGGTGAACCAGATCGCGCCGTCGGAGGCGCAGACGATGTCGTTGGGCGAATTGAGGGGCTTGCCCCGGTAGCGGTCGGCGAGAATGGTGACCGCGCCGGAATACTCGGTTCGGCTGACGCGACGCATGCCGCCCTCGCAGGTCAGAAGCCGTCCCTGGCGGTCGCGTGTATTGCCGTTGGCGAAGTCCGACGGAGCGCGAAACACGCTCGCCTGCCCGGTGGTCTCGTCCCAGCGGATGAGACGATTGTTGGGAATGTCGCTGACGATCAGGCACCGTCCGTCGCCGATCCAGATCGGACCTTCGGCCCACCGCAAACCGGTGGCGAGCCGTTCCACGCCGGCATTGAAGATCCGGTATTTGCGAAATGAATCGTCGAGAATCTCGATGGCGGGATCGGGATAGCGCATCGATCCTTCCCACGCGGTCGCTGGGCCGGCCTGACCGGCGGACGGAGTGACGGTGGTGCTGTCGACCTGGACAGATGGAGCCATTGGCCAGGATCTCCTGTGTTGCCGTTCCGCTGTCTCTCTGCCCTAGACGCGCCGTGACGCCAAGGCGCGGAGGACCCCGCGCCTGCAGGGCGGGAAAGTGCCGTCGCGGACGGACGTTTTAGACCTATCGTCGGCGAGGCAAATGGCCTGCCGGCGCCGTTGCGCAAGCGCGACAGCGGACCATCGCAGAAGCCGCTCGTTTATTGCATGGCAGTTTTTACGATGAAACGTCTTCCAATTCGCTGTCGGACTGCCATAGAAAGGGCCCTCCCAACTCAAGAAGAACAGCCGCCACCGATGTCTCAGACCGCTCCCGCCGTTTCCGCTGCGCCCACCGCAACGGAGGCGGAAGCGCCGCCCGAGCGCGAGGTCGGCATGCCGGTGATGCTGGTGCTGGCGCTGATCGTCGGCATCATCGCCGGTCTCGGCGCCATCTTCTTCAAATATCTGATCGCGCTGATCTACAACTTCTCCTTCTACGGCATCGTCAGCCCGTTTCTCGACCCCAACAGCTATGGCCCGCCCAGCCCATGGGGGCCGGCGATCATCCTGGTGCCGATCATCGGCGGCCTGATCGTCGTCTTTCTGGTGCGCCAGTTCGCTCCGGAAGCCAAGGGGCACGGCGTTCCCGAGGTGATGTATGCGATCTATCACCAGAGCGGCAACGTGCGCGGCATCGTTGCCGTAGTGAAAGCCTTCGCCTCGGCGATCTCGATCGGCACCGGCGCCTCTGTCGGTCGCGAAGGGCCGATCATCCAGATCGGTTCGTCCTTCGGATCGACCTTTGCCCGGCTGATCGGACTCGTCCAGCATCAGAAGATCACGCTCCTGTCGGCCGGCGCCGGCGCCGGCATCGCGGCCACCTTCAACACGCCGCTGGGCGGCGTGCTGTTCGCCTCCGAGGTGCTGCTGCCCGAAGTCTCCACCCGCACCTTCCTGCCGGTGGTCGTGGCGACGGCGACCTCGACTTATGTCTACCGCCTCGCCATGGGGATCGAGTCGGCCTTTCTGGTGCCGCTCGGCGGGTTGCCGCAAGGCGCCGTCAACGGCGCCGAACTGCTGCTTGCCGCCTTTCTCGGCGTCGTGATGGGCATCGCGGCCTGGGCCTTCGTCAAGCTGCTCGCCAAGTCCGAGGACGTGTTCGAGGATTCGAAGCTCAACCCCTACGTCCAGAACATCATCGGAATGACGATCGTCGGCGTGACGGGCTACGTCTTCTTCCTGACCAGCGGCCACTATCACGTCTACAGCGTCGGCTATTCGACGATCCAGGACATCCTCGACGGCGGCAACACCAGCGCGATCCTGCTGCTCGTCCTGTTCGCCGGCAAGCTTCTGGCGACCTGCATCAGTCTCGGCGCGGGCGCATCGGGCGGCATCTTTTCGCCGAGCCTGTTCATGGGCGCCACTCTGGGCGGGGCCGTCGGCATCCTGGGCAACCAGTTGCTGCCCGGCTTCGATCTGGCGCCTGAGACGTTCGCCATCATCGGCATGGGCGCCATGGTCGGCGGCGCCACGAGTGCGGCGATGACGGCGATCGTGATGATCTTCGAAATGACGCGCGATTATCAGATCATTCTGCCGCTGGTGGTTGCCGTGGCGATCTCGATCGGCGTGCGGCGTTCGCTGACGGTGGCCGACATCTACACGATTAAGCTGCGCTCGCGCGGCCGGCCGATCCCGACCGATCGCACCACCAACATGTTCCTGGTCCAGCCGGTGGCGAGCGTCATGGCGCGCGACTTCAAGATCATGCCGAACGACATGAGGGTGGTGGACGCGCTCAAGGAGGTCGACCCCGAGCACACCCGCGTGGTGCTGACCGACGGCACCCGCATCACCGGTTTCGTGCGCTTCCTGACCATTCCCTACCAGGCCGATCGGTATGCCGGGCAGACGCTCGGCGACATCGGTTCCAACGAATTCATCATCGCCGGCGCCAATTCGATCCTCAACACGGTGATGACGCGCATGAGCCGCCGTAACCGCAGCTATGCCATCGTGGTGCGGGATCAGCGCGGCGTGCCGCGGCCGGAAGATATCGTCGGCGTGATCGGCCGCGAGGAAATTGCTCGCGCCGCCGTGCGCAACCATTATGGTTGACGTGGTTTCGTCGCAGCGGTCGTCTTTCGGGGAGAGGAGTATACGGCATGGCCCTGGCCGATAGTCTTGAGAAGCCGCCGCGACGCGAGGGCGTCGCCGCGGCCGCCGACGTCCTGAAGCAGCGCTTCGGCGAGCGGCTCGTCACCGGCGAGGACGTCAGGCGCGCCCATTCGCACACCACCACCTATCTGGCGTCGCAATTGCCTGACGCCGTCGCCTTCGCGGAGTCCGAGGAGGAGGTTCAGTCGGTCGTCCAGGTTTGCGGCGAACTGGACTGCCCCATCGTGCCGTTCGGCGCCGGGTCTTCGCTCGAAGGGCACGTCAATGCGCCGCAGGGCGGCATCTCGCTCGACCTGTCGCGGATGAACCGCGTGCTCGCCGTCAATGCCGAAGACCTCGACTGTACGGTGGAGGCGGGGATCACGCGCGAGACGTTGAACAGCCATCTGCGCGACACCGGCCTGTTCTTCCCGATCGATCCGGGCGCCGACGCCACGCTCGGCGGCATGGCGGCGACGCGCGCCTCGGGCACCAATGCGGTGCGCTACGGCACGATGCGCGACAACGTCATCGGACTGACCGCGGTAATGGCCGACGGGCGGCTGGTGCGCACGGCCCGGCGCGCCAAGAAAACCTCCGCGGGCTACGATCTGACCCGCTTGCTGATCGGCTCGGAAGGCACCCTCGGCATCATAACCCGCCTTAATCTGCGGCTTGCCGGCATTCCGGAAACCATCCTGTCTGGCGTCTGCCCGTTCCCGGATGTGAAGAGCGCGTGCGACGCCGTCATCGCGACCATCCAAAGCGGCATCCCGGTCGCCCGGATCGAGCTTCTGGACGATCTGGCCGTCAAGGCGGCCAATCAGGCCTCGAAGCTGGGTCTGACGCCCTCGCCATGCCTGTTTCTGGAGCTCCATGGTTCGGCCTTGTCGGTCAAGGAGCAGGCCGAGGCCTTCGCCGAGATCGCCGGGGAATTCGGCGCCGGCGCGCTGGAACAGGCCACCCGCGCCGAGGATCGCGCCCGGCTCTGGAAGGCGCGCCACCATCATTATTGGGATGCGCACACTCTGCGGCCGGGCGCCAAGGGGCTCGCCACCGACGTCTGCGTGCCGGTCTCGGCGCTTTCGGACTGCATCGCCCAGACCCAGGAGGATCTGGCGGCCAGCGGTCTGATCGGCCCGATCGTCGGTCATGTCGGCGACGGCAATTTCCATGTGCTGCTGTTGCTCGACATGGATCGACATGCCGAAATAGAGGCGGCGGAAGCCTTTCTGGCGCGGCTCGCCGAGCGTGCGCTCGCCTTCGACGGCACCTGCACCGGCGAGCACGGCATCGGCCAGGGCAAGCGGCGCTATCTGAAGGCCGAACTGGGCGACGCCGTCGACGTGATGCGCTCCATCAAGCAGGCGCTCGATCCCCGCGACATTCTGAACCCAGGCAAGATATTCTCCACCTCTTGAGGTGCTGGGCACTCGACAAAGGGCGCCGCTTCTGACCTATCTCGTCTGACGGAGCCCTCGCGGCCCCGATGGCCGAGCCGAGTTTCAAACCGATGCTCCGATCGGCGAGGGGGCGGCCCTGAGCCTTGCGGTTCGTGACGAGCGCCCGTTCCGTCCCAGCGGTTTTCGCGAAGGAGGAAAGAAGCCCTGGTCAGAGCCTTTGTCGCCATCGGCAGCCTGTTGGTTCTCGTGCTGCTGGGCGCACTGATTGCCCCGTTCTTCGTCGATTGGACGGCCTACCGGTCGGACTTCGAGCGCGAGGCGAGTCGCATCCTCGGGCGACATGTTGTCGTCGCCGGAGATGCGTCCGCGCGCCTGTTGCCGTTCCCGTCCGTGACCTTCGGCGACGTCCAGGTCACCGATGACGCAGGCCATGTGCTGATGACGGTGGAGCGGTTTCGCATGGACGCGGAGCTGGCCCCTTATCTCTCCGGCGAGATCCGCATCTTTTCCATGCGGCTGGAAGAGCCCCGCGTGTCGCTGGCGGTCTCGCGTGAGGGCCGGGTCAGCTGGATCTTCGGCGAGCCCAATATTCCGACCGGCGCGACGGTGGTTCTGGAAAACGTGGAGATCAGCAACGGTACGGTCGTCGTCGCCAATGCGCGAACCGGCAAGACCGATACCTTGACCGCGGTCGATGCCAAATTGTCGGCACGCTCGCTGAGCGGTCCGATGACGGGCACCGGCACGCTGCAGATGAACGGCCACCCGCTCGATGTCTCGCTCTCCACCGGAGCGCCTCAGCCAGAGGCGGGTCTGCCCGTCAAGGCGCGGATCGACTCGCCGGACCTGAACACCGGCTTCATCGTCGAGGGGTCTGCCGATCTGGTCGACGGACAACCGCAGCTCGCCGGCACGCTGAGGGTGTTCAGCCCGCTGCCGCCGCAGATCGAGACGACCGACGACGAACCGTTCGCCAGCCCGTCGCCGGCGGGGGAGACGCCGCCTGACCAGGCGCCGCTGATGATCGCGGCCCTGCCGCCGATCCAGGCGGACAGCAAGATCGAGGCCACGCTCGACCAGATCACGCTCTCCGAGATGCGCGTCGAGGCCGGCACCGCCGAGGCGCCGTATACGCTGACCGGCTCCGGCCGGCTGGCTCTGGGGATTGAGCCCGGCTTTGCGTTGGACCTGGAAGGCGAGCAAGTCGACGTCGACACGCTGGCGGCCGATGGCGACGAGAATCCCGGAGCGCTCGGCTTCGGAGACCGGGTCGAGGCCGTGCGCCGCGTCCTTGCGTCGGTTCCGCATCCGGCGATGCCCGGAACGATCCGGATGTCGCTGCCGGTCGTGGTCGCCGGTGATACGACGATTCGCGCGGTGGCCTTCACGGCGTCGCCGACTGATGCCGGGTGGTCGCTCAAGAGCCTTTCCGCAGAGCTTCCGGGGCGCACCCGTCTGGAGGCGTCGGGACAGGTCGACCTCGACGACGACTTCCGCTTCCGCGGCAATCTGCTGGTCGCGTCGCGCCAGCCGTCCGGCTTTTCGAACTGGCTGTCAGGCTCCGTCGATCCGGCGGTCCGGCCGCTGACGCGCGCCGGCTTTTCCGCAAAGGTCGATCTTTCGCAGGACACTCAGATTCTCGACAATCTGGAGGTCGACATCGGCGGCAACGTGCTGACCGGGCGGCTGGAGCGATCGGGCAGCGGCCAGGCGAGGGCGCTGGCCACGCACCTGTCCGGACAGGCGCTCGATCTCGACGCCTTCCTGGCGCTGTCGAGGATCTTCACCGGCAAGAGCAATTCCCTGATCGACGCCGAGCGCTACGACATTGCCTTGACGGCGGGGCCGGTCACTTACCAGAACGCCGCCGCCCGTTCGATCGACGCCGCGCTGTCCTATGACGGCAGCGACCTCGATATCGGCAAGCTGCAGATCGCCGGGCTGGCCGGTGCCGACCTGTCCGCTTCGGGCCGGCTCACCCACCTTCAGGAGGACCCGGAGGGAAACCTGGAGGTGGCGCTCCACACGGACCAGCCGTCCGGTCTGCTGCAATTCCTGCAGGATCGCCTGCCCGATAGTCCGGCCTTGGCGGTGCTGCGCGATCGGGCACCGTCTTTCGGCCCGCTCAACCTCAACGGCCGGATCGGAACGGTGGAAAGCACCGATACCGACCGGCCTGCCTTGCGGCTCGACATCGATGGTGCGGCGGCCGGCACCGAAATCAAGGCGTCGGTCGCGCTCGAAAACGGATTCGACGCCGCCGTTCAGAACGGCCGGTTCGGAGTGCAGTTGCGCCTCGTCAACGACGATCCGGGCGTTCTTCTGGATCAGCTTGGTTTCGAAACGCTTCCGGTGGAGGTTCCCGCCCCGCTTTCTCTCGAGGTTTCGCTGTCGGGTGAGGAGACCGGGCCGGCCGTGGTCAGCGCGGCGCTGCGGGCGCCCGACAGCGAGATCACCGCCAACGGCACGCTGGATCTGGCGATCGGCGGCGTCACCGGTCTCGACGTCGCGATGCTCGCCCAGAGCCGCGACCTCGCGCCCTGGCTTCTCGCCACCGGCGGGTTCTTCGGCCAGTCGGTCGATACGCTGCCGGTCGATCTTGCCGGCGACCTGTCCTGGTACAAGGGCGACTGGACGTTCGACAATCTGGCTGGCACGGTCGCCGGAACGGCGCTGAAGGCGGAATTGCGCCGGGCCGAGGGCGCGCCTGTGACGGGGCAGCTGCATCTGTCCGAACTGTCGTTGCCGTGGCTGGCGCAACTCGTCTATGGCGGGCCGCCGCTGGCCGACGAGGCGAGCGCGACGTGGTCGCCCACGGAATTCCGCATGCCGTTGCTGCTTTCGAGCGACGTGGCGGTCGATGTCTCGGCCGACGCCGCGTCCTTCGGCAACGGCGTCACGCTGGACGACCTGACGGCCCGGCTCACGAGCTCGGAGTCGGAGCTGCAGCTGACCGATTTCGCTGCGTCTCTCGACGGCGGCACGGTCGGCGGCACCGCGACGCTGCGCAATGCCAACGGCGTCGGCGGCTTCTCGCTCAACGGCCAGCTCTCCGGAGTCGACCTGAGCCGCCTGTTGTCGTCCGGCCGTCTCACCGGCCAGCTCGATGCCACGGTCGCGCTCGACGGCACCGGGCAATCCTATGCCGCGCTCGTCTCCAGCATGACCGGGGCCGGCGAAATCAGCCTGAAGGACGCGGCCATCGCCGGCATTGCCGAAGACATGTTGCCGCCCGTTCTCGTCGCCGCCGACCAGGAGGGCTTTACGGTCGATCAGGCGACGGTCGGCGATCTGGTGCAGTCGTTGAGCGGGGGCGCGCGGTTCTATCTCGGCGACGTCCAGTCGAAGTTTGCGGTGACGGGAGGCGTCGCACGTCTTGCGCCGATCGAGATCGCCCACGAGACCGAGAGCCTGACGCTCGACGGGTCGCTGGATCTGTCCGACGGCGCGCTGGCCGGCAATCTGCAACTGGCCCTCGATCCGGGCGACGAGGCGATCGAGGGGGCCGATCCGATCGTCGCCTACAACCTGACCGGCTCGCTGTCGGAGCCCGAATTCGTCACCGATGTGCGGCCGCTGGCCGGTTTCCTGTCGGTGCGGGCGCTGGAACGTGAACAGGCCCGCGTCGAGGCCATGCAGGAATCGCTTCAGGAGAAGCTGCGGCTGCGGCGCGAGGTGCGCTTCTACCGTTGGCGCGAGGCCGAGCGGGGCCGGCTGCGGGCCGAGGCGGCTGCCGCCGAAGCCGAGCGTCGGAACCTGGAGCGTCAGCGCGCTGCCGACGAACGCCGCGCAAAGGAGGAGGCCGACCGCCGGCAGACGGTGCAGGATGACGCGATACGACGCGCCATCGAGGCCGCCCGGCAGGCGGACGAGATCGGCAATCCCGTACCGCCCAGGCCCGAGCAGGCGCCGGACGCCGGTCAGTCGCTCGATTTCGACAATACGCCGGAAAGCGCGATCACGCCGTCGCCCAACCTGACCTATCCGTCGCTTCCCGGCGTCAGCAACCCGAAAAACTTCTAGAGCGGGATGGCTATAGGCGGAATCGGGCTGGGATTTCCTGGGGGCTGGAAATGTGATTCACCATACGGGCTGGAGTTGGAGGCCAGCACGGATGGCGCGACCCTATTCGATGGATTTGCGAGCTCGGGTGGTTTCGGCGGTGCTGGAGGGCGGTCTGTCGCGC
>NZ_JAZHFT010000032.1:0-50174 GCF_036541425.1 Consotaella aegiceratis | reverse complement strand
AGCTGATGGCCGATGCCGGGCTGATCGTGCTCTGCTCCTTCATCTCGCCGTTCCGCGCCGAACGCCAACTCGCCAGAAACCTCCTGGACCCAGGCGAGTTCATCGAAGTCTTCGTCGATACACCCCTCGAAGTGGCTGAGTACCGCGACCGGAAGGGGCTTTATCAGAGCGCCCGGCAAGGGCTGACGAAGAACTTCACGGGCATCGACAGCCCCTACGAGCGGCCAGAAAAGCCGGAGGTGCATCTCGTCGCGAATGATGCGTCGCCCGAAGAGCTTGCCGCCCAGGTGGTCGACTATCTCATCATGCATCAGTATGCTTGGGATGGTGCTCAGTTCGCCGGTTCGGGTATCTGATCCAGATCAGAGCATGGCGATTCGGGGCCGGTGACGTGGTCCCGTGCCGCACCAGAATCGTCACGGGCCGGCGGGTCGAGCCTCATGAAATTTCTTGTCACCGGCACCGCCGGCTTCATTGGCTTCCATCTCGCCAGGCGCCTGATCGAGGACGGCCATGCCGTCGTCGGCTTCGATGCTTTGACGCCCTATTACGACGTGCGGCTGAAACAGGCCCGGCACGCGATCCTGGAACGCTCCGATGCCTTCCGCGCGCATGTCGGGCGACTGGAGGACATGGCGGCACTCCAGCGGGCGGCGGACGACGCCGACCCCGACGTCGTCGTCCATCTCGCTGGGCAGGCGGGGGTACGCTATTCGCTCGAGGAGCCGCGCTCCTATGCCGATTCGAACCTGATCGGGTCCTTCAACGTCCTCGAGCTGGCGCGAGCGCTGAAGCCGAAGCATCTGCTCATGGCCTCCACCAGTTCCGTCTACGGAGCCAACGAGACGAAGCCCTTCCGCGAGATCGACAAGGCCGACGAGCCGCTGAGCCTCTACGCCGCGACCAAGAAGGCGATGGAGGCGATGGCGCACTCCTACGCCCACCTTTACGCAATTCCCACGACCTGCTTCCGTTTCTTCACCGTCTATGGCCCATGGGGCCGGCCGGACATGGCGCTGTTCAAGTTCGTCGACGCCATCGAGAAGGGGCAGCCGATCGAGGTTTATGGCAAGGGGCGGATGCGCCGCGACTTCACCTATGTCGACGATCTCGTCGAGGCGATCGTGCGCCTCGTGGACTGCGTGCCGCAACAGGGGCGGCCGGTCGAGACGGACGGCGCCGCCGATACGCTGTCGCCGATAGCCCCATGGCGCGTGGTCAATATCGGCGGCGGCGAGCCCGTCGATCTGATGGCTTTCATCGAGGCGGTCGAAGCGGCGCTCGGCAAGTCTGCCGAACACATCATGCTGCCGATGCAGCCGGGCGACGTGCCGGTCACCTACGCCGACCATCATCTGCTGGAGGCGCTCACCGGCTGCCGGCCCGCGACCGACGTCCGCTCCGGGGTGCGCCGCTTCGTCGACTGGTACCAGAGCGACTACCGCGCCATCGCGGAAAGATAAGCCCGGGTGTCGATCCGTGATCCTGGCCTATATGCCGGACGAAACGTTCAACGGACCGACCGATGCTCAACCTCTGGTACAAGAACGCCGTTATCTATTGTGTCGATGTCGACGCCTTCAAGGATTCCAACGGCGACGGCTACGGCGATTTTCGCGGCCTGACCGACAGTCTCGATCATATCCAGGCGCTTGGGGCGACCTGCATCTGGCTTTTGCCCTTCTATCCTACCCCCGACCGTGACAACGGCTACGACATCACCGACTACTACAACGTCGATCCGCGGCTGGGGACGCTTGGCGATTTCGTCGACTTCATGAATGCCGCGAACGATCGCGGCCTGCGCGTCATCGTCGACCTGGTGGTCAACCACACCTCGATCGATCATCCCTGGTTTCAGGCGAGCCGGGCCGGCGATGCCAAATACCGCGACTGGTATGTCTGGTCGAAGGACAAGCCGGAGGATGCCGAGGACGGCATCATTTTTCCAGGCGTGCAGGAGAGCACGTGGACCTACGATCAAAAGCGCCGGGAGTACTACTTCCATCGCTTCTACAAGCACCAGGCGGATCTCAACATCGCCAATCCGCAGGTGCGCGAGGAGATCGAGCGCATCATGGGCTTCTGGCTTCAGCTCGGCGTCGCGGGCTTCCGCATCGACGCGGTGCCATTCCTGATCGAAGACCTGTCAGGGCCGCGCTCGGGATGGGAGCCTTATCGCTATCTCTCGCAAATGCATAACTTTCTCGCCTGGCGGCGCGCCGAGGCGGTCATGCTGGCCGAAGCCAATATCCCCATGGATCAGGCGGATGCCTATTTCGGCGACGGCGACCGGATGAATCTGGTCTTCAACTTCCTTCTGAACCAGAAGCTGTTCCTGTCCTTCGCCCGCAAGGATGCAACGCCGGTGGCCGAGATGTTGAAAACCCTGCCGCCGATCACCGAGACCGGGCAGTGGGCCACCTTCCTGCGCAACCATGACGAAATCGACCTCGGCCGTCTCACCGACGAGGAGCAACAAGAGGCGTTCGCCGCCTTCGGACCCGAGAAGTCCATGCAGGTCTACGATCGTGGCGTGCGGCGGCGGTTGGCGCCGATGCTGGGGGGCGATCGACGCAGGATCATCCTGGCCTTCAGCCTGATGCTGGCGCTGCCGGGAACGCCGGTGATCTGGTATGGCGACGAACTGGGCATGGGCGACGATCTCGATCTGCCGGAACGTCAATCCGTGCGCACGCCGATGCAATGGTCCTCGGCGAAGGGCGGTGGCTTCACCACGGCTGCTCCCAAGGACTGTGTCCGTCCGCCTATCGCGGAAGGTCCGTATGGCTATACCCACGTCAATGCCGAGGCCCAGCGCATGGACGGCGCCTCGGTGCTGTCGACCGTGGAGCGGCTGATCAAGATACGGCGCAGCTGCCGCGAGATCGGCTGGGGCGAGTTTCAGGTGCTCGATCACGACTGCCCGAGCGTGTTGGCGCTCAGAAGCGATTGGCGCGGCGGCACCGTGGTGACGCTGCACAATCTCGCCGACCATCCGGTGACCGTCGATCTGACCGGGCATCTGCCGTCAGAGACGACGCGTCCGCTGCTCCGGCAGGATATCGACGTCGATGTCGACCGCACCGACGGCCGCTGCGTGATCAGGCTCGGTGCCTATGGCTTCGAGTGGCTGCGGCTGGACGGGGCCTGACCGGTCAGTCCTCGACCAACGTCGTGCCGGCGATCTCGATGCCGAACCCGGTGAGGCCGACATAGGATCGCTCGTGCGTCGCCACCACCGAGATCGAGCGCACGTTGAGATCGCGCAGGATCTGGGCTCCCAGGCCCACCTCGCGCCAACGACGCATGCGCGACAGGGCACTGCCGTGGGCTTCGGCGCTATGATCGCCTGGATCGCCCGACGTCGTCGAGGAGAGATCGTCGACATGCGCGGTGCGCAGCAGCACGATCACGCCCAAGCCGGCCGTACGCAGCGTGTTTGCGGCGATCTCGACCCAGCTCTTGGTTCCGTCAGTCAGGGCCAGGAGGTCGAGGGCCGGCTGCTCGCGGTGGATGCGCGTCGGCACCCGCTCGCGGCCGTCGACGTCGCCGATCACGATGGCGATGTGCTGCATCGGATCGAAAGGCGTCTCGTAGATGCGCAGCTTGGCCGCCATCCCGCCGACCGACGTGTCCTCTTCCTTGATGCAGCGGACGCAGCTTTCGCGCCGGATCCGATAGGAGATGAGGTCTTCGATCGAGATGATCTTGAGCCCGTGCTCGCGCGCGAACGGCACGAGTTCCGGCAACCGCTTCACGGTTCCGTCGTCGTTGACGATCTCGGCCAGGATCGCGACGGAGCCGAGGTCGGCGAGCTGCGCGAGATCGACGCCCGCTTCGGTATGACCGGAACGCGTCAGCACGCCGCCGGCCCGCGCGATCAGCGGAAAGACATGACCCGGCCGCAGGAAGTCGCTGGCATGGCAATTGTCGTTGGCGAGCGCCCGCGCCGTGTTGGCGCGTTCTTCGGCCGAAATGCCTGTGGTCATGCCGACCTTGTAGTCGACCGAGACCGTGAAGGCGGTCCGCATGGGATCGAGATTGTTGGCGACCATCGGCGGCAGGTTCAGCCGCTCGGCCCGTTCGGCGGCCATGGGAACGCAGATGATGCCGCTCGTATGGCGGATCATGAAGCCCATCTTCTCCGGCGTGGCCTTCGAGGCCGCCATGATCAGATCGCCTTCGTTCTCGCGATCGGTATCGTCGACCACGACGACCGGCTCACCGGCGGCGATCGCTGCGATCGCCTCTTCGATAGTGTCGAGTTCCATGGGAAGCCCCTCAAAAACTGATGGGTGCTCTAGGCGCTTTGGCTCTGCCGATCAATCGCGCTGGCGTCGGCGATCGCTGAACGCACCGTTTGCCGGTGAACGCCATTCAGCCGCGCCCGCGATAGGGTGGCACGCCGGGCTCGGGCAGATAGGCGCCTTCGGGCGGCGCACCGGTTTGCCAGAACACGTCGATCGGGATGCCGCCGCGCGGATACCAGAAGCCGGCGATCCGAAGCCACAGGGGCTTGGTCGCCTCGACCACGCGGCGTCCGATCATCAGGGTGCAATCTTCATGGAAGGCGCCATGATTGCGAAAGCTCGTCAGGAACAGCTTCAGCGACTTCGATTCCACCAGCCGTCCGTCGGGCGCATAGTCGATCACGATATGGGCGAAGTCGGGCTGTCCGGTTACCGGGCAGAGCGAGGTGAACTCCGGGCAGGTGAAGCGCACGATGGCGGCCGGTCCCTCTTTGCGCTCGAACGGCACGGTCTCGATGACGGCTTCCTCGGGCGAGGCGGCCGGGCGGCTCGCTTTGCCGAGCTGGCTCAGGCCGTTGGTTGGATCGGTCATCGCATCTCTTTCGCGCAGCTGTTTCGGCCGATGTATGGGGACGCGACGTGCGGCGCAAGCTGCATGCTGTGCGGTCGGAACGGACGCGCGCCGGACAACATCGGGCGACCCCATGGTTGCTGTTGGAAAAGATGAGGATTGCGAAGTATTCGAATATCCTGATCGATTGGGGAGAGAATAATTAACTCGCTTTTGCTCCAATAAGGCTTGCTTCCTAGTCGGTTCGGGCCTCATGCTTTCAGTCCTGCCTTCGTCTCTTGCTGAACAGGAGCGCCTCGACGCGCTTCAGTCTTACGTCTCGTCTGGGGCGTTCGAGGAGACGCAGTTCGATCACATCCTTCAGCTTGCGGCCCGAATCTTCGACCTGCCAAACGTCTATATTTCGACGGTCGGAGACACCACCCAGATATGCCATGCCCATCTGGGGCTGCCCTTCGGCGAGATGGACCGAGATTTCGCCTTCTGCAATTTCACGATCCGCAGTGACGAGGTCCTCGTCGTCGAAGATACACGCCTGGACGTGCGGTTCTCGAACAACCCGCTGGTGACGAAGGGACCGCGCATTCGCTTTTATGCCGGCTCTCCCCTGATCTCGCCGGGTGGGCACCGACTGGGCGCGCTCTGTCTCGTCGACAGGGTTCCGCGTCGCTTCAACCTCGACGAGCGGATCGTTCTGCGTCGGCTGGCTTCCTTTGTAGTCGAGCACATGGAGTTGCTGCGCCTCAATCATCAGGCCCGGCTCGATACCCTTACGGGGCTCGCCAATCGCCAGACGCTGCTCGCAAAGATGCAGGCCCGGGCGGAAAACAGTCTCGCCACGGTGCTTTTGATCGACCTCGACGGCTTCAAGGAGATCAACGACACGCTGGGCCACGGCGCGGGCGACGACGTGCTGCGGCGGGTGAGCGATCGTCTCAAATCCTTCGCCGGTCCGGACCGGACGGTCGCGCGACTCGGCGGTGACGAATTCGTCATCTTCATCGAGGGTGCCGCCGATCCGCTGGCGGCAAAGGCTCTTGCCGGCGACGTCATCGATCTCGCCCAGGCAACGATCGATCTGGATGGCCAGGCGGTTCACATCGGTGCCAGCGTCGGCATCGCGTTTGCCGGCGCAACAGATCGCAGCGCCGACCAATTGCTCGGCAATGCCGATCTGGCGCTCTATCAGGCCAAGGCCGCGGGGCGTGGCTGCGCCCGCATCTTCACCCACGACATGCGGCTGCGGGCCCAGGAGCGTGGCAACACCAGCCTCGAACTGCAGGAGGCCTGGGAATCCGGCGCCTTCGAGCTGCATTATCAGCCGCAGATCCGTTTGTCCGACGGCAAGTGGGTGGGTGCGGAAGCTCTGCTGCGCTGGCAGTCGCCGCTGCATGGTACGATCCTGCCCGGCAGTTTCCTGCCGGTTCTCGAACTCAGTCAACTGGCTCTGCCGGTCGGCGAATGGATCATCCGCACGGCTTGCCGCCAGGCTGCCAGTTGGCAGGAACTCAGCACCGGCCGCTTTCGCATGGGGGTCAATCTCTTCGCCGCGCAGTTTCGCAACCGCGACCTGGCGATCATCATCGCCAAGGCGCTCGCCGACTATCGGCTGGCGGCTTATGCGCTCGAACTGGAGATCACCGAGAACATCATCCTGCAGCGCGAGCAGACCATCAAGGAACAGCTGGAAGATCTGCGGTCCATGGGCGTTGGCGTGGCCTTCGACGATTTCGGCACGGGTTACGCATCCCTCGCCATGCTGAAGGACTATCCCGTCAGCCGCCTCAAGATCGACCGGTCCTTCATCCGCAATCTGGCGTCGAACCGGCAGGACCAGGTGATCGTCGAGGCGATCACGGAACTGGCCAGGGGGCTCGGTCTGGAAGTCATCGCCGAGGGAATCGAGGAGATTCCGCAGGCCGAGATCATGCAGGGATATTTCTGCCAGGAGGGGCAGGGCTACCTGTTCGGCCGTCCGATGCCGGCGAAGGACTTCGAGCGGCGCTGGCTGGAGAACTGTTCCGGCTTTGCCGGCCGGTCCTTGGCGGGATAGACGATCCGGCCGCTGTCGTACGTCGTGCGACCAGCAAGAGGATAGGGCGACCGCCGACCTCGTGCCGACCCGGCAGATGGTTACCGTCGTCTTGCCGTCCTGGCTGCAAACCCCGGCTTTTGATGCAAAGCTTCATTGCAAGGATTGGGACTGGTGCGTTTGGCCGCCATCGCCCAGATTCGGGGCAACATCAGGAGTTGCCCAAATGATCAAGAATTTTCGCACTATCGCCCGTCGCCTGGGCGGCCCCGAGGCCAACCATCGCGGCCAAGCCGTCGACGGTTCGCTCTCGGTGCAGGAAGCCGACCGCCGCAAGGCGGAAAGAGAGCGGCTGCGTCAGCCCAATCCCGGATATTTCGTCGGGCTTTGAGGCTCTTGGACGGAACACCGCGAGCCTTCCGGCGCCATCCGGGGCAAAGAGCGGCCGACCGCGACCTTCCGTTGCCGGGGGAGCCCAAAACCAATGAACCGCCGGTTCTGGTCTCGAACTCCGGGGCTCGCTGGCGTTCAGACGACCGGCCCCGCTATTCGGCCGGCTCCGAATCCTCCCCTAGATCCTGCTGCGCCTCTGCGGTCGGCTGCCGGGTGAAGCCCTTGAGGCCGCCATGCAGGTTGCGATCGCGCTCGATCTCCACCGGCGAGGTGGCGTAGGCCGTCACCAGTTCGGCCAGCGAGCGTAGCGCATGGACATGGATGCGCTCCCAGCCGTGGCTTGCGTCCACACCGAAGGTGATCAGCGCCGTGCGCACGTCGTGCCCAGCCTCGATGGCCGAGGCCGAGTCGGAGCGGTAATAGCGGAAGACGTCCTTCTGATAGCGGATGTCTTCCTCGCGGCAGAGCCGCGCCAGCTTCTTCGTCAAATGATAGTCGAACGGTCCGGTCTGATCGGCCATGGCGATGGTGACGCCGAACTCCGACGAGTTCTGCCCCGGCGCCGAGGTGCCGTTGTCCACCGCCACCATGGAGGCGATGTCGTGGGTCAGGATCGACGCCGCGCCGACGCCCACCTCTTCCGCAATGGTGAAGAGCCAATGGATGTCGACCGGCGTCCGGGTATGCTCGCGTTCCATGGCCTCGATGGCGGCGAGCATGACGGCCACGCCGCCCTTGTTGTCGAGATGCCGCGACACGATGAAGCCGTTGTCGAGAAACTCCGGCTGGGGATCGATGGCGACGATGTCGCCGATTTCGATGCCGAGCTTGGTGAGCTCCGTCTTGTCGCGGGCGAGCGCGTCCACCCTGAGCTCGGCATAGTCCCAGCCGATCGGCGCCGTATCGATGTCGTGGTTGAAGGTGTGGCCCGAGGCCTTGAGCGGCAGAATGGTGCCTCGGTAGGCTCCAGTTTCCGAAAAGATCGTCGCCCGCGCCCCTTCCGCAAAGCGGGCTGACCAGGTGCCGATCGGCACCAGCTCCAGCCGACCATTGGCCTTCAGCGACTTCACCTGGGCGCCGAGCGTGTCGAGATGGCTGACGATCGCCCGCGCCGAGGCGCGGCGGCTGCCCTGGCGCACGGCGCGAATGGCGCCGCGCCGCGTCAGCTCGACCGTCAGGCCGAGCCGTTCCAGCTCGCGCGAGACGTGGCGCACGATGGTGTCGGTATAGCCCGTGGGGCTGGGTGTGTTGAGCAGCGCCTTGAGCTGATCGACAAGGTAGCGGGTATCGATGGCAAGCCGCGGCACGTCGTTGTTATCCTTTCAGGCGATTCCGTTGCGCGGTGCGCACAGAAGACGGAATCGACAGCGGAAACAAGAGGTCGATGAAGCGCTCGGCCGTCGGTTGCGGTTCGTGGTTGGCAAGGCCCGCCCGTTCGTTGGCCTCGACGAACACATAGTCCGGTTCGCGCGGCGACTTGATCATGAAGTCGATGCCGCAGACGGGAATATCGATCGCCCGCGCGGCGGCGATCGCAGCTTCCACCAGGCGAGGGTGCACTTCGCCCGTCACGTCGTGGATGGTGCCTCCGGTGTGCAGATTGGCCGCTCGCCGGACCTTGATGGTCTCGCCCTCGGGCAGGACGTCGTCCATCGCGTATCCCGCATCCTGGACGCAGCGTTCGGTCTCGCCGTCGATCGGCACGCGGCTTTCGCCTCCCGTCGCGGCGGCACGGCGGCGCGACAGATGCTCGATCAGGTCGCGCACCGAGTGCTTGCCGTCGCCCGTGATCGTCGGAGGTCTTCGCATGGCGGCCGCCACCAGACGGAAATCGATGACGATGAGCCGCAAATCGTCGCCCTCGAACATCGCCTCGATGAGCACCCGGTTGGATTGCTGGCGTGCCACGGCGATGGCGCGTTTGGCATCCTCCACCGTACGGATGCCCACGGCGACGCCGCGGCCCTGCTCGCCGCGCGCCGGTTTGACGACGACGGCACCGTGCTTTTCGATGAAGGCGGCGATCGCGTTGTCGTCGTCGCCGGCCTCCATCTGCTCGGGCACGACCACGCCCGCGGCCTGGACCACACGCCGCGTCACCGCCTTGTCGTCGCAGATCGAGACCGCGACACCGGAGGTCAGCTCCGACAGGCTCTCGCGACAATGGATGGAGCGGCCGCCGTAGGTGAGGCGGAAGAAGCCGCCGGCGGCATCCGTGATCTCGGCGTGAATGCCGCGTCGCAGCGCCTCGTCGACGATGATGCGCGCATAGGGGTTGAGCGCGTCGAAGTCTTCCGCCAGGCCGGTGAACAGCTTCTCGTTGATCTCGTTCTTACGCTTGACGGCGAAGACCTGGATGCGTTCGAAGCCGAGCTTCTCGTAGAGCGCGATGGCGTATTCGTTGTCGTGCATCACCGACAGGTCCATGAAGGCGGCACCGGCTTCCTTGAAATGGCGGGCGAGCGCCTGGACCAGCGCGCGACCGATGCCCGGATGGGCCGCCTGGGGGTCGACGGCCAGACACCACAGCGAGGAGCCGCGCTCGGGATCGCCGAAGGCCTCGCGATGGTCGACGCCGGTCACCGTGCCGACGATCGCACCGGTGGTGTCGTCCACCGCCACCAGATGGATCAGCGACTTGCTGCCGCGGTGACGCCAGAAGAACGCCGGATCCACCTGGATCATGTGGCGGCTTTGATAGATGCGGTTCACCTGCTCGGCATCGACCTCCGAATCGAGCCGGCGCGTGGTGAAGCCGAGCGGACTGTCCTCCGGCGGCCGATACCCGGCGAGGTCGAGCCGAAAGGTGTGCGAGGGGTCGAGGAACAGCTCCTGCGGCGCATGACTGAGCACCACATGGGGGTCCTGCACGTAGAAGGCGATGTCCCGGCTCTCCGGCGCCTCCTTGCGCAGGAGGTCGACCAGTTCCGCCGGATCGTCGAAGGTCTGGCCGAAGATCAGCTTGCCCCAGCCGCAATCGATGACCGCGTCGGCGCGGCCGGTCTGCTTGTCATCGTGCTCGGTCATGTTCAAAGACCCTGCTGTTGCAGCCACAGTTCAAGAAGCGACACCTGCCAGAGTTCCGATCCGCGCAACGGCGTGATGTGCGCCGCCGGATCGGCGAACAGCGCATCGAGATAGCTCTGCTGGAAGAGCCCGCGGGAGCGCGCCGCTTCCGAGCCCAGCGCATCGCGCACCATGTCGAGCGTCTCGCCGGACAGGTATTTGAGCTGCGGCACCGGAAAATAGCCCTTCTTGCGGTCGATCACCTCGGAGGGGATGACCTGGCGGGCGACCTCCTTGAGCACGCCCTTGCCATCCTGTTTCAGCTTTTCCTCGGCCGGGACACGGGCGGCGACCTCCACCAGTTCGTGGTCAAGGAACGGTACGCGCGCCTCCAGGCCCCAGGCCATGGTCATGTTGTCGACGCGCTTGACGGGATCGTCGACGAGCATGACATGGGCGTCGATCCTGAGCGCCTTGTCGACCGGGTTCTCCGCTCCCGGCAGGGCGAAATGATCGGCGACGAAGTCGCGGCTGGCATCGTGATCGGCCATCCAGTCGGGCGAAAGCTGGCTTTTCAGCGTCTCATGGCTGCGGTCGAAGAAGGCCTTCGAATAGGCGCCGAGCGGATCGTTGGCGCCGCGCATCGGCGGATACCAGTGATAGCCGCCGAACACCTCGTCGGCGCCCTGTCCGGACTGCACCACCTTGATATGCTTGGAGACCTCGCGCGACAGCAGGTAGAAGCCGATATTGTCGTAGGAGACCATCGGCTCGGACATCGCCGCGATCGCGCCGGGCAGATGCTCCATCAACTCGGCGCCCGGCACGAAGATCTTGTGGTGCTCGGTGCCGTAGTGCTTGGCGATCAGATCGGAATAGACGAATTCGTTGCCGACCTCGCCATTGGCGTCCTCGAAGCCGATCGAGAAGGTGTTGAGGTCCTTCTGGCCCATCTCGGCCAGCAGCCCGACGATCACCGAGGAGTCGACGCCGCCCGACAGAAGCACGCCGACCGGCACGTCGGCCACCATGCGGCGTTTCACCGCGGTCTTGAGCGCGTCCATGACGAGATCGCGCCAATCCTCGCTGGAACGGGCCTCGTCGCCCGGCTGCAATCCGAACACCGGCGCCCAGAACACCTCGTCGACAAAGCGGCCGTCGGCCTCGATCGTGCGCACTGTCGCCGGCGGCAACTTGCGCACGCCTTTGACGATGGTGAGCGGCGGCGGCACCACGGCGTGAAACGTCATGTAGTGGTGCAGCGCCTCGCGATCGATCGTGGTGTCGACGTCGTTCGTCCTCAGGATCGCCTGCAGCGAGGAGCCGAAATAAAGACGTTTGTCGTCCTGGCTGAGATAGAGCGGCTTGATGCCGAAGCGGTCGCGCGCCAGCGTCACGCGGCCGCTGTCACGCTCGACGATGGCGAAGGCGAACATGCCGTGAAAGCGCTTGACGCAGTCTTTGCCCCAGGCGTGAAAGGCCTTGAGGATCACCTCGGTGTCGCCGTTGGAGAAGAAGCTGTAGCCGAGGCCCTGCAGTTCCGCCTTCAGCTCCGGATAGTTGTAGATGCAGCCGTTGAAGACGATGGTAAGGCCCAGTCCCGGGTCGACCATCGGCTGTTCGGCCTTTTCCGACAGGTCGATGATCTTCAGCCGGCGGTGACCCAGCCCGAAGCGGCCGCGTACGATCTGTCCGCCTCCATCCGGTCCTCGCCGCTCCAGGCAGGCCGCCATGCGAGACAGCGTTTCGGGTGAAGCGGGCCGGTTGTCGAACCGGATCTCGCCGCAGATTCCGCACATAGATGGGCGCTCCTTTTCTCAATGGATGCGTCGTTGCGAACGTGGACACGTGCCACGCCGAGGGTATCGAGGTCCTTCGTCTTGGTGGGCTCGGCGACGCAAATCCGTAAAGACGGGTTTGCGCGGAACCCGCTTGGCGCATATAGGCCCTTGATCGCAGCCGTTAACCGGCTAGGAGAGTTCGTCGACTGAAACGATCAAATCAGGTCCGGCCCGCAGGAACAAGCGGGCAGGGCGAGACGACCGGAAAGAGACGGAACGAAATTGATGTCCGACACCGCCGAGGCGCTGCGCGCAAGGCTCGTGCCGATCGACGACTATCGCGCCCATCTCAATGGCGAGGAGTTCGTCTCGAACTGGCTCACGGTCGATCAGACGATGATCGATCGGTTCGCCGATGCCACGCACGACCATCAGTTCATCCATGTCGATCCCGCGCGTGCCAAGGCGGAAACGCCGTTCGGCGGCACTATCGCGCATGGCTTCCTGACATTGTCGCTGTTGTCGGCGTTGGCCTACGACGTGCTGCCGGCGGTCGAGCATACCCGGATGGGCGTCAATTACGGCTTCGAGAGCGTGCGCTTCATCACGCCGGTGAAGAGCGGAGCGCGCGTGCGCGGCCGGTTTCGGCTGGTTGGGCTGACGGAGCGGGCGGTGAGCGTCCAGTCGGCCTGGGAGGCGGCGGTCGAGGTGGAGGGCGCGGCCAAGCCGGCGCTCACGGCCCACTGGATCACCCTGGCCATGCTGGAGCCGCCAACGGCATGACGGTCGTTCGAGGCCAGGCGGAAGACATCGGAAAGGAAACTCGATGGTGAATGGCGATTGGCCCCAGGCGGTGCTTTTCGATCTCGACGGAACGCTGGTGGATTCGGCCGGCGACCTGCACGAAGCGCTGAACGAGACACTGGCCAGCTACGGAGAGCCGCCGTTCACCTACGAAGCCGTCACCCGGATGATCGGCGCCGGCGTGCCCAAGCTGATCGAGCGGGCCTATACGGCGCTCGGCAAGGAACTCGATCCGGCGAGCCGCGACAAGGTGGTCAAGCGCTTTCTGGCGATCTACGGGCCGCGTGCCACCAAGCTGACGACGCTGAACCCCGGCGCCGCCGAAGCCGTTCACGCGCTGGCGCAGAGCGGCGTGAGGCTCGGTGTCGTCACCAACAAGAACCAGGCGGAGACGGAAGTCATCCTCGCCCATTTCGGCATCGCCAAGCTGATCGAACTCGTCGTGGGCGGCGATGCGGGGCCGCCGAAGAAGCCGCATCCGGGCCTGATCCTGTTCGCCTGCGAGAGGCTGGGGATCGACACGGACGCGGCGGTCTTCGTCGGCGACGGCGAAAACGACGCCGCAGCCGCCCAGGCAGCGAACATGACCACCATCATCGTGCGCGGCGGCTATGGGGCGGTCAGCGTCGACGATCTTGGGGTGGATCGGGTGATCGACCGGCTCGACCACCTGCCGGCCACCTTGGCCGAGCTGAAGGGGGCGCGAGCCGGTTGACGGCGATGTCCAGCTCGACGCTGGGCTTTCGGTTTTGAAACGGTGAGGGAGGAAACAATGGCAGAGGAATTGAAGGGCAAGGTCGCGGTGGTCACGGGCGCGGCCTCGGGCATCGGACAGGCGAGCGCCGAGGCGATGATGGCCGCCGGCGCGCAGGTCGTCCTGGCCGATCGCGACGAAGCGCGGCTGAAGGAACTCGTCGCCACCTATGGCGAGGCGGCCGTTCCCATGGCTGTCGACCTTCTCGATCCCGCGGGATGCGCCGCCCTGGTGCCGCGGATTCTGGAGACGACCGGCCGGATCGACATCCTCCACGCCAATGCCGGCACCTATATCGGCGGCGACCTGGTCGATGCGGAGCTCGACGACATCGACCGCATGCTGAACCTGAACGTCAATGTGGTGATGAAGAACGTCCGTTCCGTGCTGCCGCACATGATCGAGCGGCGGACGGGCGACATCGTCGTGACCAGCTCGCTGGCCGGACACTATCCGACCCCCTGGGAGCCGGTCTATTCGGCTTCCAAATGGGCGATGCACAGCTTCGTCCAGATCACGCGCCGCCAGGTCTTCAAGCACGGCATCCGCGTCGGCTCGGTTTCGCCGGGACCGGTCGCCAGCGCGCTCCTGGCCGACTGGCCGCAGGATCGCCTGCAACGAGCGAAGGACGAGGGCGCGCTGATGGAGCCTTCCGACATCGCCGACGCCATCATGTTCATGCTGACCCGGGCGCGCACCATCACCATCCGCGATGTCGTGATCATGCCGAGCAACTTCGACCTTTAACGGCCGGCCCAGCTCGCTCCTCGCGAGCCCTATGGCGGCGGGGCGGTCTACCGCATTCCGTTGGAACGGCGATCCGCCCCGCATGACTCCCGCACGACCAGCCGGCAAGGCATGGTGCGTACGCCGGGCGCGATGGGCTTGCCGCCGATCAGGTCCAGAAGCGCGAGCCCGGCCTGCCGGCCGAGGGGGTCCAGGTCCATGTCGATCGTCGACAAGGGCGGCCGGGTCGCGGCCGAAAAGATCTCCCAATTGTCGAACCCGACCACGGCGACGTCACCCGGCACGCCAAGGCCCTGCGCCGTCAGGCCGTCGATCAGTCCGCGGGCTATCTGGTCGTTGCCGCAGAAGACGGCGTCCGGCCTGTCAGCCTGCCACGGCGGGTCGGCGAACAGAATCCTGGCCGCCTCGTAGCCCCAGGCCTCCGTCCAACTGCCGAACAGCGCATGAGAGAACGGCTGGGCGCCGGCCTCGATCAAGGTCTTCTGCCAGCTTTCGGCGCGCAGCCGCGCCGCGAGAAAGTCCTGCCGCCCCGTCACGTGGGCGATGCGTCGCCGGCCGAGAGCGAGCAGATGCTCCGTTGCCAGTTGCGCGCCCTGGCGGTCGTCGGGCACAAAGCCGATGTCTCCGTCCGGACACTGCGACATGACGTGAATGATCGGTAGGCCGCTGCGATGGAGATCGACGGGCAGCGTGCCGTCGATCCGCTTGCCGGCCGCGATCAGACCGTCGACGCACTTCTCCTGCATCGCCTCGAGATGGAGGCGGCCCCGTTCGGCATCGTCGTCGACCGCGCAAAGGAATACCGAAACTCCCTTGTCCACCAGAGCCTTGGAAAGACCGCCGGCGACGGGCAGGGTGAAACGGCCGTAGGTGTCGGTGGTGAGCAGTCCCACGGTCAGGCTGCGCTGCGTCAACAGGGCGCGCGCCATCGCATTCGGCCGGAACCCGAGCCGCTGCGCGACTTCGCGAACCCGCTCGCGTGTCTGCGGCATCATTTGACCCCGTCCGTTCAAGGCCTTCGACGCCGTGGCGATGCTGACACTTGCCTCTTCAGCCACCATGCGGATCGTCACGCGCGATCCGGGGGCGGCGAACGCGCGCGGCGATCTCGTTCCGCTATCGGGGTGGTCGGCGGGTGGGTCCATGGTCAATGGCGGGCTCGTCCGGTTGGCTGTCTGTCGATCGTCGGGTGCTCGATACTAAGCTCACAAGCGCCGGAACCCAGCACGGGCGAAAGCAACCGCCGTGTTTGGGATCTGGAAATGCGTCGACTGCGCTCGTGTCACTCTCGGTTTTGGCGCTCGTCACCGAGTTCAGTAAGCCAATTGGGCCGCAAATCCTACTCTCTGAAAGCAAAGAAAAGGTTTTCGTTGATACATTACGGTTCATGATCCTACCGTCAATGGGCTTGCCGCACCGGATGGTGAGACGGGAATTGGGAAGCATGGCCCTCGACGGGAGCGAGTGGGCCGGGAGAGGAAACAATGGGACAGTCCAAGAGGCGCGCAGCCATCGCTGCGCTCGGCGCGGTATTGCTTTCGGCATCCGCGAGTTCGGTCTACGCCGCTAATCTGTCGATGTGGGCCCGCGATAGCGGCGCCAGCATCATTCAGCGCGTCGTCGATCTCTGGAACAAGGAAAATCCGGATGACCCGGTCGAACTGACCGTGATCCCGGCCGACGAGATGGTGACGAAATTCGCCACCGCCGCCACCGCCGGTCAGGTGCCGGATCTTCTGTCGCTGGACCTGATCTTTGCGCCGCCGTTCATGCGCGCCGGCTTCTTCGAAGACGTCACCGACATGGTCGGGACGGACCCGAACTATGAGAACACGGTCAAGGCGCTGCGGGATCTCGGCACCTACGAGGACCGCATCTACGGCGTGCCCTTCACGCCGGAAAATTCGATCCTGATCTACAACAAGGACCTGTTCGACGAGCCGCTGTCCAATCTCGACGCCAAGCTTCGGGTGCAGATGCGCCTCGAACTCGCCAAGCTCCACCAGGAGCTGGAGACGACGATGATCTACGTGACCCATGATCAGGTCGAGGCGATGACGCTCGCCGACCGGATCGTGGTGATGGATTCGGGGCGGATCTCGCAGGTGGGCTCGCCGCTCGACCTCTATCACCACCCGGCGAACAAGTTCGTCGCCGCCTTCATCGGTTCGCCGGGCATGAATTTCCTGCCGGCCGAGCCGACGCGCGGCGAGGGGGCCACCCCGGCGGTTCAACTTCGCGGCACGCCCGGAACCCTCCCGCTGCGGGGCCGGCCGGCGACCGTGCCGGCCGGGCTCCTGGAAGCCGGCATCCGCCCCGAAGACGTCACGCTGGCCGAGCCCGGATCGGCCGGAACCGTCCTGACCGGCGCCGTCGAACTGGTCGAACGTCTCGGCAATTCGACGATCGTCTACGTCGCCACCGACCTCGGGCAGGTGGTCAAGCAGGGCGACGGCAATCTCCAGGTCAAGCTCGGCCAGCCGGTCGGCATCGGCTGGGATCCCGCCCGGATGCATGTCTTCGACGCCGCCGGCCAGGCGATCTAGCGGGCGCCGGTTTCCGCCGTCGTATTTCCCGAGCTTGTGAGCAGATGACATCCCGTCCCGGGTGGCTCCGGGCGGCCGCTTACGCGTGCGCCGACTTCCGTGAGCCAGGCGATCACCGTTTATTCCCGAATATCGGATATAGTCCGTTTCGTCAGATTTATATTGTGTCGTCCAAACGATGGGCCTATAGTATCCGATGCGTACCCGATAATGTGATACATAAGGGAGGAAGGCGTTGGACGCGCGCGCAGTGCTCAACCGCGACTTCACGGTCGGTCCGATCGACGAGCGGTTGTACGGAGCCTTTCTGGAACATCTCGGCCGGGCCATCTACACCGGCATCTACGAGCCGGGTCATCCGCAGGCCGATGAAAACGGCTTCCGCAAGGATGTGGCCGCTCTGGTGCGTGACCTCGCGCCGCCGGTGATGCGCTATCCGGGCGGCAATTTCGTTTCCGCCTACAACTGGGAAGACGGTGTCGGTCCGCGCGACCAGCGCCCGACCCGCCTCGATCTCGCCTGGCGAACCAAGGAAACGAACCAGATCGGCGTCAACGAATTCGCCGACTGGTGCAAGCTCGTCGGCACCGAGATGATGATGGCCGTCAATCTCGGCTCGCGCAGCCTCGACGCCGCGCGCAAGCTGCTCGAATATTGCAACCATCCGGGTGGCAGCGCCTGGAGCGACCTGCGCATCCGGCATGGCTGGAAAGAGCCGCACGACATCCGCCTCTGGTGTCTGGGCAACGAGATGGACGGCCCTTGGCAGGTGGGGCACAAGACGGCCTACGAGTACGGGCGGCTGGCCAACGAGACCGCCAAGGCGATGAAGGGCTTCGACAAGAGCCTCGAACTCATCGTCTGCGGCAGCTCCAATCCGCACATGGCCTCCTATCCGGCCTGGGAGGCCGAGGTTCTGGACCAGTGCTACGACTCCGTCGACTACGTGTCGCTGCACATGTATTTCGAGAACTACGAAGGCGACACGCTGAATTTCTTCGCCAAGACCGAGGAAATGGATCGCTACATCGCGACGATCGGCAGTGTCATCGACATGGTCCAGGCCAAGAAGCGGTCGCGCCACAAGGTGCGCATCTGCTTCGACGAGTGGAACGTCTGGTATCACGCCCGCAAGGACGACCAGGACCGCATGGACCGCTGGGACTGGCCCGAGGCGCCGCGGCTTCTGGAGGACGTCTACAATTTCGAGGACGTGCTGCAGGTCGCGACCATCCTCAACACGATGATCCGGCGCTCCGACGTGGTGCGCATCGCCTGCATCGCGCAACTCGTCAACGTCATCGCGCCGATCATGACCGAGCCGGGCGGGCCGGCTTGGCGCCAGACGATCTTCTGGCCCTATTACTACGCCTCGCGTTATGGTCGGGGCACGGCCTTGCAGCCGGTCGTCGACGTGCCGCGCTATGATGCCGAGGCCGCCGACGACGTGCCCTATCTCGACTTGTCCGCCGTCCATGCGGCCGACAAGGGCGAACTGACGCTCTTCGTCGTCAACCGCCACCCGAACCAGACGATGGATCTCGCCGCCGATCTCCAGGGCTTCGCCTCGGCGACGCTGGTCGAGCATATCGAGATGTCGGGTCACGATCTCCAGGCCGCCAACACGTTGGAAACGCCGGAGCGGATCGGGCCGTCGACCGGCGGCGCGAGCAGCGTCGAGGACGGCGTCCTCAAGGCAAAGCTGCCGCCGCTGTCCTATTCCGTGCTTCGCCTGTCTGTCTGACCTCTTCTGGCCTCGCCATGGGAGTGACGGCGGCCAAAACAGAAGATCCGAGACGCGAAGGAAGTGCAACTGACATTCGAGCCGAACGGGAGGATCATCGATGTCATTGAAGTTGGATCGCAGAGAATTCATGATAGGAGCCGGCGCGGTCATCGCCACGGCTCCGACGTTGGCGCAGGCCCAGGACTACATCTCCAACCTGCCGCGCAACGAAACCCTGATCATCGAGAATCCGGAAGGCACCGTCCGCAACCCGAGCTGGTTCAACGCTTGGGCCCAGGGCGGCGGCGGCGTTTCGACGGGCCTGCAGCAGCTCACTCTCGATACGCTCTGGTATATCGATCCCGAGGCGGGCCTTGACGGCGCCTGGGACAATTCGCTGGCTGCCGAACCGCCCATCTATAACGACGACTATTCGCAGATGACGGTGAAGCTGCGCCAGGGGCTCTACTGGAGCGACGACGTCGAGTTCACCGCTGCCGACGTCGTCTACACCGTCGAGTCCCAGGCCGCCAATCCCGGCATGACCTGGAGCTCCTTGATGCAGATCTGGGTCGAGAAGGTCGAAGCGACCGACGACTACACCGTCGTCTTCACGCTGAAAAAGCCCAATTCGCGCTTCCATTCCAACTTCACCGTCCGGTGGAACGCGGTCTGGATCATGCCGAAGCACGTTTTCGAAAAGGCCGATGAGCCGGGCAAGTTCGACTTCAATCCGCCGGTCTCGCTCGGCCAGTATAAGCTGCACAGCTTCGATCCGAACGGCGCCTGGTACATCTGGGAACGCCGCGAGGACTGGGATCGCACCAGCGTCGGTCGCTTCGGCGAGCCGGGTCCGCGCTACGTGACCTATGTGGACGCCGGACCGCCGGAAAAGCGCACCATCGCGCAGATGAACCACACACTGGACATCATCCACGACAACACGCCGGAGGGCATGCTGACGCTGAAACGCCAGTCGGACTCGACCGTCTCCTGGTTCAAGGGCTTCCCCTACGCCCATCCCGACCCGACGCTGCCGGCGGTTCTCTTCAACACCCAGAACGAGAAGCTGCAGAATCCGGACCTGCGCTGGGCCCTGGCGCTGCTGATCGACATCAAGCAGATGTCCATGGCTTCCTATCGCGGCGCCGCGACGATTTCGGCGATCGCCGTGCCGCCCACGGGCGTGGCGATGGAGGCGTATCAGGCGCCGATGCACGAGTGGCTGAAGGACTTCGAGCTCGATACCGGACAGAGCAAGGTCAAGCCTTACGATCCCGAGATCACCTTGCAGATCGCCGAAATGCTGCGGCCGTCGGCGGGGGACGACATCCCCGAGGATCCGGCGGAAATCCGCGCGGCCTTCGGCTTCGGTTGGTGGAAGCCCGACCCGCAGGCGGCGACGGAGCTGCTAGAGCGGGCGGGCTATACCAAGCAAGGCAACCGCTGGATGTCGCCCGACGGCACGCCCTTCTCGATCACGCTGATCTGCGAAGGCAACGCGCGTTCGGTCTTCACCCGCGCCGCATCGATGATCATCGAGCAGTGGAAGACCTTCGGCATCGACGCCAAGCTGGGGCAGGCGCCGCACCTGTTCTACGACGAATTGCCGACGGGCAACTACGAGGCGGCCATCGCCTGGAGCATCGAAACCTGGGGCGGCGATCCGGACCTGACCTTCTTCATCACCACCTGGGGATCGGAGTTCGTGGCCGAGCCGGGGCAGACCCAGACGCCGCGCAACTGGCAGCGCTGGACCCATCCGGAACTCGACGAGATCATCAAGAAGATCACCTCGGTCGATTTCGAGGATCCCAAGGGCGTCGAATACGGCCTGGAGTTCATGAAGCTGATGGTCCGCGAGATGCCGATCATCCCGCTGATGTCCTACAACGTGTTCACCGCCATGGATACGACCCACTGGACCGGATATCCCTCGCATGAGGATCCCTACACCAATCCGGTGCCGAACTGGGGCAACACCAAATACATGTTCCCCCGCCTGAAGCCGGCGAACGCCTGACCGAGCTTTGATCGGCGCCGCGGCGTAAGCCACGGAAGACGGGGGCCATGCGAAACTATCTCCTGTTCGTGCTGCGGCGGTTCGGCCAGTTCGTGCTGGTCGTGTTCCTCGGCATCACGGTGACCTTCATCATCACCCATTCGACCCCGATCGATCCGGTGGAGGTGACGATCAGTGCGGCGACCGCCTTCGGCCATTCCAGCCCGGAGGCGATCGAACTGATGCGCCAGTCCCTGACCGAACTCTACGGATTGCAGGGCTCGGCCTGGGATCAGTACGTGACCTTCTGGGGCAACGTGCTGCGCGGCGATTTCGGCCCGTCGCTGTCGGCCTTTCCGACTCCCGTCTCGGAGTTGATCGGCCGCGCCTTGCCATGGACGGTCGGGTTGCTCGCGACCTCTACCGTACTCGCCTGGGCGATCGGCAATCTGCTGGGCGGGCTTGCCGGCTATCACCGCACCAATCCCTGGCTGCGTGCCGCCGGTCTGGTGGCGATGACCATCCAGCCGATCCCCTATTACATCTCGGCCTTCGTGCTGTTGATCCTGTTCGGCTATGTCTGGCCGATCTTTCCCTTGACCGGCGGCTACCAGATCAACTCGCAGACCGGCTGGTCGCTCACTTTCATCGGCGATGTGCTGTGGCACTCGATCCTGCCGGGGGCCTCGCTGGTGATCACCACCATCGGCGTCTGGTTCATGGGCATGCGCGCGCTGGTCTCCAACATCGTCTCGGAGGATTACGTCGTCTATGCCGAGCTCGGCGGCGTGCCGTCGCGGCGCATCCTGTGGTCCTACGTGATGCGCAACGCGCTGACGCCGCAGATCACCGCCCTTGCCATGTCGCTTGGCACCATCTTCAGCGGCGCCATCATCACCGAGCAGGTCTATGGCTATCCCGGCATCGGCAAGCTCCTGATCGACGGCGTCAACGCCGGCGACTACGGCCTGGTGCTGGGCGTGACCGCGGTCTCGATCATCGCGGTGGCCGGCGCCGTCTTCATCGTGGATATCCTCTATCCGCTGTTCGATCCGCGTATCCGGTTGGGCTGACGACATGCGACGAGTGTTCCGCGATCTCTTCGTCTACAATCCCGAATTCGCGATCGGTTCGGTGCTGGTGGCGATCATCATCGTCTTTTCCGCCGCCTCGGTCTTTTCGCCCTATCCGAGCTACGCCACCTATGTCGTGGCGCCCGACGTGCCGCCCGGCCTGACCTATTGGCTCGGCACCAATTCGCGCGGTCAGGACATGGTCTGGCAATTGAGCGTGGCGTTGCGAAACACGCTGCTGTTCGGCCTCGGCGTGGCGCTCCTGAGCCGGATCGTCGCGCTCGTCGTCGGTCTCGTGTCCGGCTATCTCGGCGGCATCGCCGACCGCATCATCATGTCGATCAACGACACCTTCCTGGTGATCCCGGCCTTTCCGGTGCTGGTGCTGGTCTTCTTCATCCTGCGCAGCGACATGAGCTGGACCACCCTCATCCTTGTCATGGCGGCGCTCGGCTGGCCTTACGACGCCCGGCTGATCCGCTCCGTGGCGATCAGCCTTCGGACCCGCGAGTTCACCGAACATGCGGTCTATGCCGGCATGAGCACGCGCCAGATCCTGTTCCAGGAGCATCTGCCCTACGTGCTGCCGATCATGTTCTCGACCTTCATGAACAACATGATCTGGTCGATCGGCATGGAGATCACGCTGGCGGTACTGGGCCTGACCGACATCGGTGCGCCGACCATCGGCGTCACCATCTTCTGGGCCAATCAATACACCGCGCTCACCGCCGGCATCTGGTGGTGGATCGCGGTGCCGGTGGTGGCCGTCGTGCTCCTGTTCATCGGACTGTTCCTCCTGTCGGTCTCGATGAACGAATATATCGACCCGCGCACGCGGCTGGACCGGGTGGGCGCGCGATGACCCGGACGGATCCCATCCTCACCGTCGAGGGCTTGCGCGCCTACTACCAATTGGGTGCGTTCGGCATCGAGCGGGATGTGCGCGCCACCGACGACATTTCGCTGGAGGTCCGGCGAGGCGAGATCTACGGCATCGCCGGGGAATCGAGCAGCGGCAAGTCGACCTTCATCAAGGTCCTGGTGGGCGCCGTGCGACCGCCGCTCAACGTCCTCGCGGGCTCTGCCGTCTATCGCTTCGGCGACCAGGCGATCGACATCACCAAGGCAACTCCGGCCACGCTCTCGGCCATCCGCTGGAAACATCTGTCCTACGTGATGCAGGGCTCGATGAGCGTGCTCAATCCGGTTCGCCGCGTGAGCCAGACCTTCGCCGACTTCGCGTCCCGCCACATGGGTCTCGACCGCAAGGCATTCCGGGCGGCGACCGAGGCTCACATCGAGCGCCTGGGCCTCTCGCCGCGGGTGCTCGATTCCTATCCCCACGAACTGTCGGGCGGCATGCGCCAGCGCGTGGTGATCGCGCTCGCCACGCTCTGCACGCCGGAGTTCGTCATCGCCGATGAGCCGACGACGGCGCTCGACGTCGTCGTGCAGAAGGATGTGCTGGCGCTGATCTCCGGCGTTCAGGAGGAACTCGGATCCTCGTTCATCTTCGTCACCCACGACATGGCGGTGCACGCCAACATCGCCGACCGGATCGGCATCATCTATGCCGGGCGGCTGGTCGAAGAGGCGCCGACGCGGACGCTGTTCAAGGCGCCGCGCCATCCCTACACCACGCATCTGGTCGGCAGCCTGCCGCGCATCGGCGATCAGCGGCCACGCCCGGGCCTCGGCGGCCAGCCCCCCAATCTCGCCGATCCGCCGTCCGGCTGCCGGTTCCACCCGCGCTGCCCGCTGGCGATGGATCGCTGCAAGGTCGAATCCCCGCCGCTCGCCACGATCGGCGAGGATCATCGAGTCGCCTGCTTCGCGGTCACGGATGGGGGAGGGCGACCATGACGAAACCGCTGCTCGAGGTCGATCATGTCTTCAAGACCTTCCATTCCGGTGGAGCGCTGGGTCGCCGGCGGGTCGATGCGGTCAAGGACGTGAGCTTCACGCTCGACGCCGACGCGCCCGAGATCCTGGCAATCGTTGGCGAGTCCGGCTCCGGCAAGTCGACGCTCGCCCGCATGGTCCTGGGCGGCATGCCGGTCAGCGCCGGCGCCATCCGCTTCGACGGAGAGGATCTGTCGACGATCCGCCGGCGCGCCGACCGTCGAGCCTTCATGAAGCGCGTGCAGCCGATCTTCCAGAATCCGTTCGAGGCGTTCAACCCGATGAAGCGGGTCGAGCGCTATCTGCACGCGACCGCCGCGGGCTTCACCGAGGCAAGGACGGCGGGAGAGATCGACGCCGAGATGGACGAAGCGCTGCGCAAGGTGGGCCTGACGCTCGCCGAGGTGAGGGGGCGCTATCCGCACGAGCTGTCGGGCGGTCAGCTGCAGCGCGTCGCAACGGCGCGCGCCCTGATCCCGGGTCCCTCGCTCATCGTCGCCGACGAGCCGGTTTCCATGGTCGACGCGTCGCTGCGCATCGCCATTGTCAACCTGTTTCGCGCCCTGTGCGACGACTTGCGCGTATCTATCATCTACATTACACACGATCTGGCGACCGCGTACTATGTCAGCGACCGCATTCTGATCATGCGCCGGGGTGAGGTCGTTGAATCCGGCGCTGCGCGCCAGGTGTTGGAGGCGCCGCAGCACCCTTACTCGATCCTGCTCAAGGACTCGGTTCTTTCGCCGGACGATGCGGGCGCAGGTCGTCTGCGCCACGATCGAGAAAGACTTGCAGGCGAAGCATCCCGTGAAACCCATGCCGCCCAATGGAACGGCTGAGGCCGCCGGCAGCGAGAGCCTGACCGGGCGCCGGACGCGCAAACGGTCCGGCGTGGCGCGAACGTCGGCCGACCCCGGACTGGAGGCGGCGGAGGGGCGCAACTTTCTCACCATCGGTCCGGACGATGGGCTGCAGGTGCTGCACGGGCTGGCCTCGCCGCTGCGTCTCGATATCCTGAAGTGCCTGCATGCTCACGGGCCGCTGAACGTCAACCAGGTCTGCCAGCAGCTCGGGCTGCCGCAGTCGACGGTGGCGAGCAATATCCAGGTCCTGGAAAACGCCGGACTGGTGGTGACCAAGACCATCAAGGCGCGCAAGGGCCATCAGAAGGTCTGCTCGTTCCGGTACGAAGAGATCGTTCTTCACTTCACCCGGGACGATGCCGCGCGCGACGACGAGATCACCGTGTCGATGCCGCTCGGCCTCTACACCAGCTGCGCGGTCACCGCGCCATGCGGCCTGTGTTCCGGCCAGGGTATCATCGGTCTGCTCGACGTGCCCGACGCTTTCCTTCAGCCGGAGCGCATGCAGGCTGCGCTGCTGTGGTTCGGCCGCGGCTATGTCGAATACAAGTTTCCGAACAATGCGCGCTCCACCGGCGGCACCGTCGAGGCAATCGATTTCAGCCTGGAAATGTCCTCGGAGGTTCCCGGCACCAACACCAACTGGCCGTCCGACATCACGCTTTGGGTCAATACCATCCGGCTTGGAACCTGGACCTCGCCGGGCGACTATGGCGACAAGCGCGGCACCTACACCCCCGGCTGGTGGAAGCTCGCCGGCTCGCAATACGGCCAGCTGGTGCACTGGACGGTCCGCAGCGACGGCACCTTCGTCAACGGTGCGAAGGTCTCCGACGTCTCGATCGCCGATCTCGAACTGACCCGACACCATTCCATCCGTCTGCGCATCGGCATCGACGACGACGCCAAGCATCCCGGCGGCCTGAACATCTTCGGGCGCGGCTTCGGCAATCATGACCAGGATATCGTCATGACGCTGCAGATCGCGGACGCGGCAGCCGGCGATCGGTGACGCGGCGATCGGTGGGGGGATCGCTCTTCCGTCAGGACTGGAGACAACGATGAGCGAGCACGGCGTCTGCATCGTGGGGGCCGGACCGGCCGGCCTGATGCTCGGATTGCTCCTGGCCCGGGCGGGCGTCGGCACGACGGTGGTCGAAAAGCACACCGATTTCCTGCGCGACTTTCGCGGCGACACCATCCATCCCTCGACGTTGGAGGTGATGCACGAACTGGGCTTCCTCGAAGAGTTCCTGACGCTGCCGCATCAGAAGGCGCCGCAACTCCATGCCGAGATCGCCGGCCGATCGGCGACCATCGCCGACTTCTCGCGCCTGCCGACCCGCTGCAAATACATCGCCTTCATGCCGCAATGGGACTTTCTGAGTTTCCTGGCCGAGAAGGCGCAGGAACTGCCGACCTTCCGGCTGATGATGGGCTACGAGACCGTTGGGTTGATCGAGCACGACGATCGTGTCAGCGGTGTCCGCATCCGGCATCCGGATGGTGGGGAAGAGACGCTGGGGGCCGCCCTCGTCGTCGGCGCCGACGGGCGCGAATCCGTGTTGCGCGCTACGGCCGGCCTGGAGGTCGAGGACCTCGGCTCTTCCGTCGACGTGTTGTGGATGAAGCTGTCGCGCCGTCCCGATGATCCGGTCCAGGCCATGAGCCACGCCGGCCCGTCGCAAGGACTGGTGATGATCGACCGCGGCGACTATTGGCAGCTCGGCTACGTCATTCGCAAAGGCGGCTTCGACGGGACGCGAGAGCAGGGGTTGCCGGCGTTCCGGGCCAAGCTCGCCGCCGTCGCGCCGCTGCCGGCCGAGCGCTTCGAGGAACTGGCCGGCTGGGATCAGGTGCGGCTGCTCAATGTGCGCATGGACCGGCTGAAGCGCTGGTGGAAACCGGGGCTCTTGTGCATTGGCGACGCGGCCCACGCCATGTCGCCGATCGGCGGCGTCGGCGTCAATCTCGCCATTCAGGACGCCGTCGCCGCCGCCAACATCCTCGCCGAACCTCTTCGCGATGGAGCCTTGACGGAGGCGCACCTCGCCGCCGTCGAAGCACGTCGGCGCTTTCCCACCCGAGCGACCCAGTCGGTCCAGCTGATGATGCGGCGCAAACGCAAACCCGACGCCGCCGAACCGAACCGCAGCGGACCCCCGGCGTTTCTGCGTGCCATTGCCCGCTCGCGACTGTTGCCGCATCTGACCGGACGGCTGATCGGCATAGGCTTCCGCCCCGAGCACCTTCGCCACTGAGCGGCGCTCTGGCGCCATGCCGTCGGGCCGGCGCCTGAGCCAACTCCCGCGATGTCAGCCGGTCGCGTCCAGTCGGCGCTGCGCTCGCTCCTGTGCCTCGATCTCGTCCCGCAGAGCACGTCGGACGGTCTCCGCATTGGAGGCCGACAGGTCGGCCGTCATGGAATCGAGCGCCTGGCGCGCATCGTCGAGGTTGCGCATCGCCCTGAAGAGCGCTTCGCGATGCTGAGTATGAGCATCATAGAGCGCCATGAAGGTCGGGTTGGAACCGGTGTGCGGCCTCGGCGCGGCATTGGCCTTGGCCAAGCTTTGCGCGGCGGCCTGTTCGGCCTCGCGCACCACGGCCTGCAGCTTTTCGACGGTCTCTGCGAGGGTGCGATACTGGCGTCGTTTCTCTTCGGACAGTGCGCTCGTAAAGGGATGACCGCCCATGGCGGTGTAATGGATCATGCTGTCCGCCTCCTACCCGATCTGACGCCCACGACTCATACCGACGCTCGAGGTTTGCTACCTTGGCGTGCGCCATGTGGCAACCCCTACCTCGAGAGTGGAAATTATACCTGAATATAATAATCAAAATTGAGGCGACCAATCCGATCCTAGGGACTTTTATGGCCGATCTATGCCATGCCAGGGAATGACGCCGGTCCCTCGGAGGTGTCGGCGAAATGATTTTCGACAAAAGTGCGTTTCGGCGCAATGTCGTCTATCGTTTCTGTCGGAATGCAGCTCAGAATCCCGACACTTTTCATCCTTCTTCGGTCAATCTGCCGACCGACTCGAAATGACGGAGGCGGACGTGCAACGGACAATCGGCTTGATCGGCGGCATGAGCTGGGAAAGCACCGTGGTGTATTACAAGGAGATCAACGAAGAGGTCCGGCGGCGCCATGGCCAGTTGCGCTCGGCCGACATGGTGCTGCGCTCGGTGGATTTCGAGCCGATCGTCGCCTTGCAGAAGGCCGATCGCTGGGACGATGCGGCAAAATACCTCTCCCGGATCGCCGTCGAACTCACCCACGCCGGGGCCGAGTGCATTCTGATCTGCACCAACACCATGCATCTCGTCGCCGACGCCGTGGCGGAGCGCATCGACGTGCCGCTGATTCACATCGTCGACGAAACGGGCTGGGCGCTGCAGGCGGCGAATGCCCGCAAACCTCTGCTGTTGGCCACCCGCTATACGATGGAGCAGGGGTTCTACCGCGACCGTCTGCGCCGCAATTTCGGGATCGAGGCGATCGTTCCGGACGAGCGGGGTCGGACGACCGTTCACGACACGATCTTCGAGGAGCTGTGCTGCGGCGTGATCTCAGAGACCTCGCGGCAGGCCTATCTGGAGGTGATCGAGCAGGGCCGGGCCCAGGGCGCCGACAGCGTCATCCTGGGCTGCACCGAAATCGGTCTGCTGATCGGCCCCGCGGACACCGACCTGCCGGTCATCGATTCCACCAAGGTGCATGCCCTGGCGGCGGTCGACTTCGCCGACGGGGTGTCGAGCGATCCGGAAGCCGGCGAGGCACGCCGCGACGCCCGTCTCGATGCGGTGGCGGCGTCCTGATCGGTCTTTCTGGCCGGGATCTTCCTTATTCCGAAGCCGGAACGGGATCGGCCTTGGCGGCCGGGTTGGGGCCGGATAGATCTATGGGAACGGCTCCAGCCCATAGGCGCCGGCCCGTAGGAGACATGCCCGGATGGCCCTGTCGATCATCGAACGTCGTCGCATCGAGGCCGAAATCCTGAAGGAGGTCTACGACGTCCTGATCGAAACACAGGGCGTCGACGCGGCGCGTCGCACCGTCGGCGAGGCCGCCTCGCGCTCGGCGGTCAAGCAGGGGCAGCGGTTTCGCGACGAACTTGGCCGCGAGCCAGACCTGAGGGACTTTGCCGACATCCTGCCGAACTGGACGGCCGAAGACGCGCTGCAGATCGAAATTCACGAGACGGCGGCCGACAGGCTGTCCTTCGATGTCGTGCGTTGCCGCTACGCCGAGATGTATCGGGCCATGGGTCTGGGCGCGATCGGGCACCTCCTGTCCTGCAATCGCGACGGCCAGTTCTGCGTCGGCTACAATCCGAAAATGAGCCTGGAGCGCACCCAGACGATCATGCAGGGCGCCTCGCATTGCGACTTCCGCTATTCCCTGGCCGAGGGCGAGCCCGCGGACGAGTGAACGGCGCCGGCGAGGTTCGGCCCCGGCTGCCATCGTCTGGACCGTAGCCTTCGCCTTTCGGCAACATCCTCGGCCGACGCGTTATCAGCGTGTCATATAGAAACGCTATCACCCCCGTCGTTGCACGCGCGTGCAAACACGATTGCGAGTTATGTCAGAGGGGCGATCCATGACCACGACGAAGATGCTATCCCGCGCCGCGATCTCGGCCGCGCTTTTGTGCGCGACGGCGATGACGGCGGCTGCCGAAGACCACACCATCACCATATGGGCCGGCGGCACCGGCGATTCGGCGCACTACCGCATCGACGCCATCAAAATGGCGGCCGACCTCCTGCAGCGCCAGGCGGCCGTTCGGGGCGAAGACCTCAAGATCACCGTCGAGAGCCAGGTTTGGAGCGGTTGGGACGACTTCAAGCAGGCGATTACGCTGGCCGCCGAATCCGGCACCGCGCCCAACATCATCGTGTCCGGCCACGAGGACATCGGTCCTTGGTCGCAAGCGGGCATCCTGCGGCCGATCGAGGACTATGTCGATTTCGACGCCTGGCCGCTCAGCCAGCTCTATGACAACCTGATCGACGTCGCCAGCTACAATGGTCAGATCTGGGGCATTCCCCAGGACGCCGAGGCTCGCGTCTTTTTCTTCTCGCGCCCGGACCTGAAAGCCATCGGCTATTCGGACGCGGATATCGAGGCGCTGCCCGAGCGCGTCCGCACCGGCGAATACACGCTCTATTCCATGCTGGACGATGTCAAGAAGATGCAGGACGAAGGTGTCGTCGAGCCGGGCAAGGGCTTCGCCCCGCGTCCGGTGAACGGCCCCGACTATTGGCAGTTCTACCAAAGCTTCGGCGGCGAGATGGCCGATCCGGAGAGCGGCAAGCTCATCTTCGATCGCCAGGCGCTCACCGACATGTATCAGTTCTTTGTCGACGCGGTGGCGAAGGGCGTGGTGCCTGCCACCTATCTCGGCACCGATTGGGACGACTGGCATCGCAACGTGGCGGCCGGAAAATATGGCACCTGGCACGGCGGGACCTGGCACTATGCCCAGTGGACGGGCCAGTTCGAGCTGCACGATTTCTTCGACAACGTGGTCGCATCGCTGATTCCGGCAGGCAACGAGCGCGGCCGCGCCAATTCGATCACCCATCCGCTCGTCTATCTGCTGTCGACCACCGGCTCGGACGACGATGCCGCGCTGGCGGCGGAGCTGATCTCGATCGCCTCGGAACCGCGGATCAACGCGCTGCACGCCGTCGCGTCCGGCCACCTTGCGATCGGCTCGGAGGAGACCAAGATCCCGTTCTACTACAACGACCGCTGGACCTCCGAGGCCACCGAACTCCTGCTTCCCTATACCAACGCCATTCCCAACAACGCTGATTTCGGCGTCTTCTGGACGGCGATGTACAAGGGGTTGGAAGCGGCCTGGACCGGCACCTCGTCGGTCGAAGAGGCGGTCGCGGCGGCGGAGGGCGAAGTGAAGTCGGCCCTCGGCGACGACATCGTCATTCAGTAAGCCGCCCTCATGGTCGAAACCGCCTCCACCGCCCGAGGCCTCCGGCCGGACGCTCTTGCGCGTCCGGCCGATCGGGCTTCGCCGGGCAGCCGCGCCGCAAGCGCCGCCCACCCGAAAACGAGCCTGTTGGGCTTGATGATGATCGCCCCGGCGGTGCTCCTGCTGGGTGCCTTCTTCGTCGTCCCGGCTCTGCTGACGGCCATCTTCTCGTTCACCAACATGAGCAGCGCCACCGGCATCAGCGGCGGCGCCTACGTGATCAGCAGCAATCTGCTGCGGGATTTGAACGGCACCGGCATGGCCCGGCAAACGCTCGAAGAGCTCGGCGGAAAAACCATCCTCGTCGATGAAGCGGGGATTGCGGCGGCTCGTGCCGCCGGCGTCGACGAGAGTTTCCTCGGCGACATCGAGGCACGGCTCTTCGGCAAAGCCTTCGATGACGATCGCGATTTCAAGCGCGCTCTGCAGGACCTGCCGCACCATCCGCGCGGCATTCGCGACCTCAAGCGGGCCATGGAGCCGTTCAGCCGTTCCATCCTGAACACGCGGTTTTCGTCCCGCGACGAGGCCGCCGACGCGATCCGCGGAGTGGCGCCCGATATCGGTGCCGCCGAACTCGAGACGATCCTGGAGCGCAGCTACACTGGCTGGGTCTGGACGGCGGACAATTTCAGCCAGCTCCTGAGCAAGCCGGAGACGGTGCGGGTCGTGCTCAACACCGCCTTCTACGTGTGCTGCACGTTGGCCTTCAACGTGCTGACCGGATTGTTTCTTGCCGTCACCACCTTCTACCTGCCGCGCCGCGCCGGTTCCTTCTTCAATGCGCTCTGGCTCCTGCCGAAGATCACGCCGGCGGTGCTCTACGCGATCCTGTGGAAGTGGTTCACCTGGGACAACGGCTTCCTGCCCATCGTCGCCGAACATCTGGGGTTGCCGGCCTTCAACTACATGAAGGGCTCGGTGCCGACCGCGTGGACGATCGTCATCCTGGTCAACGGCTTCGTCGGCGCCTCTCTGGGCATGATCCTGTTTTCGGGAGCCCTGCGCGCCATTCCTCCACAGCAGCTCTGGGCGAGCGAGGTCGACGGGGCCAGCCGCTGGCAGCAGGTTCGTCGCATCATCCTGCCGCAGATGCGCTGGCCGATCCTGTTCTTCACCTGCTACCAGACGCTGTCGCTGCTCTCCTCCTACGAGCAGATCTGGCTGACCACCGACGGGGGACCGGGCCGCACGACGACGGTGTGGGCGCTGGAAGCGTTCCGGACGGCCTTGTTCGATTACACCGGCAATCTGCGTTACGGCCTCGGCGCCGCGATGGCGCTGATCCTGGTCGGCGTCGGCCTCGTCGCCTCGATGGTGCTTCTACGCCTGTTCCGTTTCGGCGACTTGGTCGAGAAGCCTCGGATCGAGATTTAGGAGCGGCCGATGTCACGCAATTTTTCCGCCTGGCCGATCTATCTGGTGCTCGGGGTGATCAGCCTGCCGATCGCCATCATGTACGGCTCGCTGGTCGTCGACAGCTTCACCAATACGCCGCCCGATTCGCTCGTCCCGAACGAATTCACCCTGGAGCATTGGCAGTTTCTGGTCGATCCGGGCATCACCGGCAATGTCTGGGGCGCCACGGCCTACACGCTGATCTTCACCGCCGTGCTTGCGGTTCTGGTGCTGTCGTTGTCGACCACCGGCGGTTACGCCATCTCCCGGCTCAACCTGCCGCATCGCCGGTTCTTCCTGGCCGGCATCATGGTGATGCATGCATTTCCCGCGGTAACGCTGATCATCGGCGCCTTCCTGGTGCTGCAGTTCGCCGGTCTCTACGGATCGCTCGCCGGCGTCATCGCGATCAAGGCCGGCATGCTCCTGCCGCTCGGCATCTGGATCATGAAGGGCTTCTACGACGCTGTGCCCTGGGAGATCGAGATGGCCGGCATCCAGGATGGCGCCAGCCGTTTCACGGTGTGGTGGCGGCTGGTGCTGCCGCTGGTCATGCCGGGCATGATTGCGCTCGCGATCTTCTGCCTGATCGAATCCTGGGGCGAATACGTGCTGCCGCGCGTGCTCGCGCCGACGACCAATTTTCCGGTCCTGTCCGTGTTCCTGAACGATGTGAACGTGCCGGATTCGGTCGATTACAACTTCAACCTCTTCAAGTCGGTCGGGCTCTACTACACGATGCCCATCATGATCCTGTTCATCTTCTTTCAGAACCGGCTGATGACCATGTTCGGCGGAGGCGTCAAAGGCTAATGCGGATCACGCTCAAGGATTTCACCAAGACGTTCGACGGCACGCCCGTCATCGACAGGATGAATCTCACCATCGACGACGGCGAGATGCTGGCGTTGCTCGGACCGTCGGGCTGCGGCAAGTCGACGACCCTGCTGGCGATCAGCGGCATCCACCGCGTCAATGGCGGTCAGATCCTGTTCGACGACCGCGACGTCAGCAACGTCCCGAGCCAGAAGCGCAATGTCGGCGTGGTCTTCCAGAACTACGCGCTCTACCCGCACATGACCGCCTTCGAGAACATCGCGTTCCCACTGCAGGTGCGCAAGCAAACAGCGGCGGACATCGACCGGGCGGTACGCGAAATCGCCGAACTCACCCACATCGAGCCCTATCTCGATCGCCGGCCCAGCCAACTCTCGGGCGGTCAGCAACAGCGCGTCGCGCTGGCCCGCGCGCTCGTTCGCCGTCCGGACGTTCTGCTGCTCGACGAACCGTTGGCCAATCTGGACGCCAAGCTGCGCCTGGAGATGCGCTCGGAGATCCGGCGCATCCAGCTGGAGACCGGCATCACCGCGATCCTCGTCACGCACGACCAGGTGGAGGCGATGTCGATGTGCGATCGCATCGCCATCATGGACAGGGGCGAGATCCTGCAGATCGCAACGCCGGCCGAGATGTATCGGGCGCCCGCGACCCGGTTCGTCGCCGGCTTTCTCGGCAATCCGCCGATCGTCTTCCTGGAAGGGGAGGTCGGCCAACAAGGCGTCGTCATCGCCGACGGCGATCTCGCGGTGCCGCTGCCCTCGCGGTTGGCGTCGCTGCCGGCCGGCAAGCCGATCAGCCTCGGCGTGCGTCCCGAGCATTTCGGCAGCTCCGGCGCCGCCGTGCTGACCGGCACCGTCGCCTTCATCGAACCGCAGGGGCGCGAAACACTGTTCGACGTCAGGCTTCGCGACGACGTGGTTCTGCGCTCCGTCCAACCCGCCCGCTACGACGTCAAGGGCGGCGACGCGGTGACCTGGCCGCTCGACGTGGAAAACCTCCTCGCCTTCGACGAAACCGGCGCCGCGCTATAGCGGCCGGCGAACGAGAGGGGGCTCGCGAAACACCATTCGTTGGCCGGCGTTGTTGCGATCAGCTCCACAGCGGTCGACCGGCAAATGGGTGGCAAATGCCGACCAGACCCCGAAATCGCCATGAGCCGAAAATGTATCGGCTCAAATCAGTAGACGCTCGGCTGGTCGGGGAAAAGCGACCGATCCGGTGAGGGGCCGGGGCCTCCAAACGGATCGCCCCCATCGGGCGGCAGCATCGGGTCCGGCTGGTACGTCTGGTCGGGCATAGGTGTCTCCAACGGCTGGAGCGTGTCGCGCTGCGCCAGCAGGGCTCCGCCGTGAAGCAGGCCGATGGCGACGAGCCAGCTGCCGCCAATACGCGCCGGGATCTCGAACCAGGGCCGCCGGAAGGCCCGCAGCGTCAGCAGCACGGCAACCAGAACCCAGAGGTCGCACAGAAGGCCCGCCAGGGTGATCGAGAACGAGCCGAGCGTCGGATCGGTCAGCCTGATCCAGAGCGCCGACAAAAAGCCGACGACGAACGCCGCGGGCGGCAGCAAAAACGGGCGGAGACGCGCGCCGGCGATCAGTGCGAGGCCCGCTGCCACGCTCGCCATGGGCCCGGCGAAAAAATCGTGGGCGGCGGCGTCCGGCAAGGTCGACAGGAGCGGGTACCACACGGGCTCGGCCCAATAGGCGGCGAGCATCCCGGCAGCGAGCAAGGCAGAACCGGCGATCAGGGCACCCGCCGGCACCAGAGCGCAGCCGATGCCGAGCCCCACCATGGGCAACAGGTTCTGCGGCGACAGGCCGTTCTCGATGATCCACCAGCCCGTCTCGCCGAGGCCCGCCGGCGACCGCAGCAGCAGCCAGGCCGCGGCACCGATGCCGATCAGGGCAATCGCCGGCCCGGCCCCGCGCATCCCCGAGACGAGAGGCCAGGCGGTCCGGCTAGACGACAAGGTAGTAGAGCCCGCCCAGAACGATCAATCCGCCCAGGCCCCGACAGAGCCGGCCCTCCCAAACCCGATTGAGGAGAAGGCCGACGCCGATGCCGATCAGGTGGATCATGCCGGTCGCCACCACGAAGCCGATGGCGTAGTCCGCCGGATCGGCGGCTTGCGGAAGCTCCGCCCCGTGAGCGTAGCCGTGACAGACCGCGAAGACCGAAACCAGCAGTAGAGCGCCCCATTCCGGCGGATGCCAGGCAAAGGCGATGGCCAGACCGAGCGCGACGATGGAGAGCGCGATTCCCATCTCGATGCCCGGCAGCGCGATCCCCAGAATCCCGACCACACCGCCCACCACCATGATCAGGGGAAAGGTCACGGGCAGCGACCAGACCGGTCGGCCGCCCATCTGCGCACCCCACAAACCCACGGCGAACATGGCGAGGAAGTGGTCCGGTCCCGTCAGCGGATGCTCGAAGCCGCTGCCGAAACCGCCCGTGCCGCCCTGGATGATGTGGGCGCTCGCCGCGTCGGGCAGAAGAACGAGGGCGGCCATGGCTAGGATCGAGATGAGCGAGAGAACGCGGCGATGCATCGAGAGCCTCATCGGACCACTCCATCCAAAGATCGAGACCGCCTTATCGCGCTCCGGATGTTATAACGCAACATTCTTCATCCGGGATCACACGACTCGGCGGAGGTCGACAAACCTCTGTGGGCTTGGCAGCTCGCCCATGAGACCGGGCCGAGGTTGTCCGCGCAGCATTGCCGGATATCGCCTCCGGGCAGCGAGCTGCCGCGTCGACGGAGCAGGATCGGTCAGATGGCCGGGGCGGTCCCAGGTTTTGCGAGACGCAGGTTCAGGACCAGAGGCACGGTGAGCGCATAGACGAACACGACGGACAGCCAGACCGCACCCGGCCATCGCTCCTCGACCATGAGGTAGACGGTCGAGAACGCAAGCGGGCCGACAACCGATGCGAGGCTGACGGCCGATGCCAGCACGCCCTGGAACTGGCCCTGCCGGTCCTCGTCGACCATCCGGGTCGCCAACGACTGCAGCGCCGGGGCGCCGATGCCGCCCAGGACGAAGACCGGCATGATCGCGAAGATCATCCAGCCTTGGGTCGCGCAGGCCATGACGATCAGGGCCAGACAGGCACCGGAAACACCGGCGAGAATGGCGGCACGCTCGCCCAGGAGCCTGACGGCCGGCCCTGGGAGAAAGGCCTGAGCGAGCGTCTGGCATACCCCGAAGGTGCCGAGCGAGAGACCGATCCAGAGACCGTTCCATTGAAACACGTCGGTGCCCCAGAGCGCCCAGCAGGTTCCGTAGGCCTCGCCCGTGGCGGCAAAGGCGAAGAACACGACGACGACGGGCATCAGGCCCTTCGTCGACACGACCCATCGGAAGGGACGCAGCGGATTGAGCGCCGCCATGTCGATCGGCTCGCGGCTGGGCGTGCGCGATTCCGGCAGCACGAACAGCGCGAGAAGCAGGTTGCCGGCATTGAGGAGCGCGGCGGCGATGAACGGAAGGCGCAGCCAGGCGTCGCCCAGCACGCCGCCGATGACCGGTCCGATGATGAAGCCGGCGCCGAAACTGGCGTTGAAGAGGCCGAAGCGCCGCGCGCGCTGATCCTCGGGCGAGATGTCGGTGATATAGGCGGTGGCGACCGAAATATTGGCGCTGGTCAGGCCGGCGATCGCGCGCCCGACGAACAGCATCCAGAGCTGCGGCGCGAAGGCCAAGATCACATAGTTGACGGCGGCGCCGGCGAGCGAGATCAAGAGCACCGGCCGGCGGCCGAGCCGGTCGCTGAGAACTCCGAGCACCGGGGCGAAGAGGAACTGCATCATCGCGTAGAGCGCCGTCATGATGCCGATCGTGGGCGCCACGTGGGCGGCGTCGGTCACCTCCTCGATCAGTCGCGGCAGAATGGGGAAGATCAGGCCGATCCCGACGGCGTCGAGACCAATGGCCGCAAAGATGACGGTCAGCGGTTTGTTCATGGGGGAAGCTTGAAAAGGAACGGTCTCAGGCGACGGAAACGACGAGCTTGCCCGTCGCATGCCCCTTGGCGCTGACCTCGTGCGCTTCCGCGGTCCGCTCGAGCGGGAAGACCTGGTTCACGCGCATAAGGAACAGGCCCCGGCGCCAAAGCCGCGCCACGTCGCTCAGGATCCGCTCCGGGTCTTTTGGAGGGCCGGCCGAAAACCGCGCGCCGTATTGCGGCGCCGTGAAATCGGCGACGGAAACGACGCGCGAAGGGTCGCCGACGATATCGATCAACTCTGAAATGATGCCCGAGCCGGCAAGATCGAGGGCCGCGTCCACGCCCTTGGGCGCGAGCGCGCCGACGCGGTCTTTGAGACCCGGCCCGTATGTCGTCGGGATGGCGCCGAGCTCGCGCAAATAGTCATGATTGTGGGCGCTTGCCGTGCCGACGACGACGATCCCGCGGTGACGGGCGAATTGCAGGACGGCCGAACCGATCCCTCCGGCGGCCCCGCTCACCAAAAGCGTCTCACCGGCTTTCACGCCCACCTGATCCAGGCTGCGCGACGCTGTCTCGACGACCACCGGCAGGCCGCCGGCGACCTCGAACGGCAGGTCGTCGGGCTTGGGCGCCCAGTGGGTGAGAACCGCATATTGCGCGACCGTGCCTTGGCCAAAGCCGAACACGGCGTCTCCGACGCGAACGTTGGAGACTCCCGCTCCGACCTCGTCCACCACACCCGAGGCCTCGACGCCGACGCCGGCGGGAAAGGCGACCTCCTCGAAGGCGCGATAGAGCCCGGCCCGGCGTTTCCAGTCCGAGGGATTGACTCCGGCGACGCGGACCGCGATCCGCACCTGGCCGGCGCGGGCATGCGGCTCGTCGATCTCGACGACGCGCAGGACGTCCGCGCCGCCATAGTCGTTGAATTGAATCGCCTTCATGCGTTCTCCGCCTTGAACCCGCTCTCGGTCTTCGCAGCGCAATAATATGTACTGGATTTTAAAATGTACTGAGTACATATATGATTACGCCTCGACCCATCCCCGTGTCAATCCGCAATGTGGACTCGGTCCAAGGACGTGTTATGGGTGCCCGATGTCAGAGCCGATCGACGACCGTCGCACCCGCAAGCGCCTAGCCACGCGACGGGCTATTTCTTTGGCCGCCGACCAGCTCTTTCGGGAGCGGGGCTTCGATCATGTGACGGTGGATGAGATCGCGGCCGCCGCCGATGTCGGGCGGATGACGGTCTTCAATCACTTCCCCCGCAAGGAGGACATGTTCTTCGACCGCGACGAGGAAGGGCGCGAGATTCTACGCAATGCGTTGCGGCGGAAGGATCCCGGCGTTGCGCCGATCGAGACGCTGCGCCTGCTGGCCCATCGGCTCGTTGCGGAGCGGATCCCTTTTCTCCAGTTTTCGGCCGGCAGCCGGAGCTTCGTGGAGACGGTCGAACGCAGCGAGGCCCTGAAGGCGCGCGCCAGGGCGATCCGTGATGAACTCGCGCAAGTCGTGGCCGTGGCGCTATCGGAGCGCGTCGGGCGGGACCCATCCGATCCCGACGCCCATCTCGCAGCCGGCCTGCTTCTGGCGACGTGGAGCGTGGCCTTCCTCCAGGCGCATCGGGTCTTTCGACAGGGAGGGTCGGCAAGGGACGCGAAAACCGCCTTCCTCGCCATCGTCGACCAGGGAACCCTCGGCCTGAAGGCAGCCATGGCCGGCACGCCCTACGCCTGACCCCGCCACAGGCGCTTTCCGCCGGTCGACAAGGCCTTGAAGTCGCGAGCTTCTATGAATGGATTGGTTTCACCAGCCGAACGGGTGAGGCCGGTGATCAGGGCGGGTGCAGTTGCTTAAACTGGTGATCCCGACAGGATTCGAACCTGTGACCCTCAGATTAGGAATCTGATGCTCTATCCTGCTGAGCTACGGGACCACGCGGCGGCACCATAAGCCAAAGTCAGGGCCTGCGCCAACCCTCAAACACCCGATCGGATGGCCCTGACCCGATCGGCGACCCTGTTCGATCCGCGCGCTACACGGTCGCCGACTGCGCCAGGACGATGGAGCGGCCGCGCTTGATCGTCACCTCGACCCGGCCGAGCGCCTCGTTCGACAGCGTCAGGACCGAATGGAACGGCAGATCGATCGCGTCGAGCGGCCATTTCGCGCCGCTGACGCTGAGGCCGCCGAGATCGGAGAAGGGCAGGATCGAAAACACCGTGCCCGCCGTCAGGTCGAAGCGGCGGGTGCTCTCGATCAGCGGCCAGGCCTCCTCGCGGCCGCTGGCGAGGTGCACGTCCAGGCCCTTCTCACCATAGCGCAGGGCCAGCCCGAGGTTCATGAAGGCGTGGTCGGTGCGCGGCCCACCGAGCGCCCCCACCAGCGTCAGCGACGTGGCGCCGCGCTCGATCGCCGCTTCCACCGCCAGTTCGCCGTCGCTTGCCGCCTTGTCGCGCGGAAAAGGCTGGCGCGGCACGTCCTTGTGCCGGCTCGTCTCCTCGTCCGCCGCCGAATCGAAGTCGCCGACCCAGAGCTCCGGCGTGATGCCCAGCGCATGGGCATGCGCCATGCCTCCGTCGGCGGCGATCACCCGAGCCCCTGCGAGTTTTGCGCGCAGGGTGGCGGTCGGCCAGACGGGCCCGGCGAGAAGAATGGCGAAATGGCTCATGATTGCGCTGGTAGCGCGCCGGAGGGCGGCGCGCAATCGTGCATCTTCGCTTGCCCCCATCCGGTTCGTTCTCTAAGTCTGGTGCTGCTCACACGGGGTGCCCGAGAACGGGCTGAGAGGCGGTTTGCCGCCAACCCGCCGAACCTGATCCGGCTCGCACCGGCGGAGGGATGAAGAGCTTTCGTGATTTGCGAACGCGCCTCTTCCCCATTCGAAACCCAAGGAGGCGCTCATGTGCTCACGTCCGATCCTCGCTTCTTTGATGCTCGTGGCGTCCGCTGCCGTGGCGGCGGGGCCTGCCGCCGCGCAGGACCAGCCCGTGCTCACGGTCTACGCCTATGAGAGTTTCATCGCCGATTGGGGCCCGGGTCCCAAGGTGAAGGAGGCCTTCGAGGGCCAATGCGGCTGCACGGTCGAATGGGTCGGGCTGGAAGATGGCGTGGCCATCCTCAACCGGCTGAAGCTGGAAGGCGGTTCGACGCCCGCCGACGTGGTCCTCGGCCTCGACACCAATCTGGTCGCCGAAGCCAAGGCGACGGGTCTTTTCGCTCCGAGCGACGTCGACAAGGCGGCCGTTTCTGTCCCCGGCGGCTTCGATGACGAGAGTTTCGTGCCCTTCGACTATGGATGGTTCGCTGTCGTCTATGACAGCGAGGCGATCGATCGGCCGCCGCACAGCCTGGACGACCTCGTAACCGGCGATCCCGAGACGAAGATCGTCATCGAGGACCCGCGCACCTCGACGCCGGGTCTCGGCCTGCTTCTCTGGATGAAGAAGGTCTATGGCGAAGAGGCCGCCGCGAAGTGGAAGCAGATGGCCGACCGCGTCCTGACCGTCACGCCGGGCTGGAGCGAGGCCTATGGCATGCTGACCGGCGGCGAGACGCCGATGGTCTTGAGCTACACCACGTCGCCGGCCTATCACATGATCGAAGAGGATACGGACCGCTACCAGGCGGCCGCCTTCGACGAAGGCCATTATATCCAGGTCGAGGTCGCCGGCCGGCTCGCCGCCTCCGATCACCCCGACCTCGCGCGGGACTTCCTCGCCTTTCTGATCTCGCCCGCCGTCCAGGACCTGCTGCCGACCACCAACTGGATGATGCCGGCCGCCAAGACCGACGCCGCCCTGCCGGAGGCCTTCGACCGGCTGGTGATGCCGGAGAAGACCTTGTCCTTCACGCCGGACGAGGTCGCCGCGAACCGCCGGGCCTGGACCGACGAATGGCTGGAGGCGATGGGGCGCTGAACGGGGCGGTGAGGCATCGGGAAGGCGAACCGCGGTGAAAGCCGTTGCGGATCTGGAATGGCGGGTCGGGGCCGGACTTGTCGCCGTGCTTGCGCTGGCCGTCTTCCTCGGCGGGGCCTTCGTTTCGCTGCTCGTGCAGGCCGGCTCGATCGAATCCCTCGGCGCGGTGCTGTCCAGCCGCTATCTCTGGGGCGTGGCCGGCTTCACGCTGGAGCAGGCGCTTCTGTCGACCGTCTTGTCGCTCGTCTGCGGGCTGCCGCTCGCCCTGGCCCTGCATCGCTCGCGGTTCGTCGGGCGCACCACGGTGCTGCGGCTGTTCCTGCTGCCGCAGGCGCTGCCGGTGCTGGTCGGAGCGCTCGCCATCATCGCCATCTGGGGACGCAACGGCCTGCTGTCGCAAACTGCCGTGGCGCTCGGCCTGCCGCGTCTCGACATCTATGGCCTGCCGGGCATCCTGATCGCCCATGTCTTCTTCAACATGCCGCTGGCAGCACGGCTGATGGTGGCGGCCCTCGACGCCGTGCCGGCCGAAAGCTGGAAGCTCGCCGGCCAGCTTTCGCTCAATCCGCTCACCACCTTCCGGACGGTCGAATGGCCGGCGATCCGCACCGCGCTGCCGGGAGCGGCCAGCCTCGTCTTCATGCTGTGCGTGACCAGCTTCACTCTCGTTCTGACGCTCGGCGGGGGGCCGCGCGCGACCACGCTGGAGGTCGCCGTCTACCAGGCGCTGCGGTACGATTTCGATCCCGGCCGTGCGGTGTTCCTCGCGTTGGCGCAGATTCTGCTGACCGGACTCGTGCTGGCCGCCATGCTGCGGCTGGGCGGCGAGGGGCTGGGCGGCTTCACCCTTGGCCGGCGGCCGCGGCGCTATGACCGGATGTCGCCGGCTCTGCGCGTCTTCGATGGGATCGTCATCCTGCTCGGTGTCGGCTTCATCGTGACGCCCTTGCTGGCCGTCGTCGTCGATGGTCTCGCCGCCGACCTCCTGCGGCTTCTGGGCGAAGCGAGCGTGCGCCGGGCGATCGCCACCAGCGGCGCGGTGGCCGCAGCGGCAGCCAGCCTTGGTCTGCTCTTGTCGACGGCGCTGCTCTTCGCCGCCCAGGCATTGGCCGCATCGAGCGCCGCCGGCATCAAGGCCGGGCCGAAGCTGAGGCGCCTGCGGCCGCTGTTCGACCTATCCGGCAGTCTGGTTCTGGTCGTGCCGCCCGTGGTCGTCGGTGCCGGGTGGTTTCTGGCGCTCCGGCATGTGACTCAGGTCTTCGCGGCGGCACCTTATGTCGTGGTCGCCACCAACGCCGTGATGTCGATGCCTTTCATCGTGCGCATCGTCGGGCCGGCGCTCGCCGCCTCGGCCTCGCGGCACGACCGGCTCGCGGCCAGCCTCGGCCTCTATGGGTTGGCGCGCCTGCGCCACGTCGAATGGCCGGCGCTGAAGCGCCCTCTCGGGCTTTCCTTCGCCTTCGCGCTGGCCCTTTCGCTGGGCGATCTGGGCGCGGTGGCGCTTTACGGCAATCAGGACTTCCTGACGCTGCCCTATCTGCTCCTGCAGCGCATGGGCAGCTATCGCACGGCCGACGCGGCCGGGCTGGCGCTCATCCTCGGGGTGGTCTGCCTCGCCCTCATGGCGATTGCCGAGCGGGGCTTTGGCAGGGTAGGGGAGCGCCGATGACCAATGCTCGGCCCGCCCTTGTCCTCGATGCCGTCGACTATGCCTATGAAGGCCTCGCGATGCGGTTCGATCTGGCCGTGCCGGCCGGCGAATGGCTGGCGATCATCGGGCCGTCGGGGGCCGGCAAGTCGACGCTGCTCGACATCGTCGCCGGATTTCTCGAGCCCGATGGCGGCCGGGTCTTGATCGGCGGCGAGGACATGACCGCGGCGCCGCCGGCGGAGCGGCCGATCAGCTTCGTCTTCCAGGAGAACAATCTCTTCGCCCATCTGACGGCCGCGCAGAATGTCGGCCTCGGCCTGTCGCCGAGACTGCGGCTCGGCCGCGCCGAAAAGGCACGGGTCGCCGCCGCGCTCGCCGCCGTCGGTCTGTCCGGGTTCGAGGCGCGGCGTCCGGGGGAGATGTCGGGCGGCGAGCGCCAACGCGTTGCGCTGGCTCGCGCCTTTGCGCGCGAGCGCCCCTTACTGCTGCTCGACGAACCGTTTGCGGCGCTGGGTCCGGCCCTTCGTCGGGACATGCTGAGCCTCTTGCAGGAGGTTCGGGGCCGCGCCGAGGCGAGGGCCGCCACCGTGCTCATGGTGACCCATCAACCCGAAGACGCGACAGGGTTCGCCGACCGCGTGGCGTTCCTGGATCAGGGCCGAATTGTGGTGGTGGGATCGACGCAAAAGATCCTGGGCAACCCCGACACGCCCGCCTTGAAGGCCTATCTCGGAACGCGCCGGCAACCGCAGAGCGACGCAATTCTGGCGGATTCTTGAATTAGCCGAAATTGTCGAAGATCCGATCAAAAGCTGAACGCCTGTGTCGAACTTTCACTACTCCGGACCGAAGGGTTTCGGATAGAGCGTCGTCGGGGGACGACGTGAACGATCCTGTCGACCAGGATGCCGGCGAGGGAGATCGGAAATTGAGGGGACACGGTTTGGCCAAGCTGAAGCGATTGGTCGTGGGCGTCGTGCCGCTGCTCGCCTTGGTCGTTGGCGCCTGCTCGACCGTTCAGGATGCGCTCGACGACGCCAGTGTCAAGGAAAGCCACAAGGTCCAGTCGAGCTACTTGCCGGCGGAGACGCGCGAGCCCGTCACCTTCGAGGGGGCTCAGGCGAATGATCCGCAGTCGTCCATCGGCCGGTCGCAGCATCCGAAGATTCTGGCCGCCTATGGCGGGGCCTACTCCAACCCCAAGCTCGAGCAGACGCTGGCCGGCATCGTCGGTCGGCTCAATGCCGTCGGCGACGATCCCAATCGCGCCTACCGCATCACCGTTCTCAATTCGCCCAACGTCAATGCGTTCGCGCTGCCTGGCGGCTATCTCTATGTGACGCGCGGCCTGTTGGCTCTGGCGACCGATTCCTCCGAGGTCGCCGCCGTTCTGGCCCATGAGATGGGCCATGTGACGGCCAACCACGGCATCGAGCGCCAGCAGCGCGAGGCGGCCGCCGAACTCGCCGGCCGGGTGGTCGCCGAAGTGCTGTCCAGCGAAACCGCCGGGCGTGCCGCCTTGGCCCGCGGCCAGCTCAGCCTCGCCAGCTTCTCGCGCAATCAGGAACTCCAGGCCGATGCGCTCGGCATCGCGCAGATCGGCCGCGCCGGCTACGATCCCTACGCCTCGGCCCGGTTCCTGGAGGCGATGGACGCCTATTCGAAGATCCGCAACGCCTTCCAGGCCGACAATCCGGATCTCGATTTCCTGGCCACCCATCCGCAGACGCCGCAACGCATCCAACTGGCGCGCCAGCACGCCCGCAAGATCGGGCCGGAAGGCACCGGGCGACGCGATCGCGACCGCTTCCTGCAGGGCATCGACGGCATGCTGTTCGGCGATTCCGCCGCCGAGGGCTATGTGCGCGGATCGCGCTTCTATCATCCCGGACTGGGCATCACCTTCGCCGTGCCGAACGATTTCGTTATCGACAACACGGCCGAGGCGGTGCTGGCGACCGGGCCCGACGACACCGCGATCCGCTTCGACGGCGTCTCCGTGCCGCGCTCTACGAGCCTGACCGACTATATCGAAAGCGGCTGGATAGGCGGCCTCGATCGCGACAGCGTGCGCGAGGAAAAGGTCGGCAATCTCGACGCCGTGTCGGCACGCGCCTCCGGCGGTAACTACGTCTTCGACGTCACGGTGGTGCGGGTGGGCAGTCAGGTCTACCGCTTCCTCACCGCGCTGCCCGCCGCCAAGGCAGACCAACTCGGCGGCATCGCCGGCCAGGTGTCGCAATCGTTCCGGCTGCTCAGCCCGCAGGAAAAGGACGCACTGAAGCCCTTGCGCATTCGCGTCGTGAAGGCCGGCGCCCAGGACACCGTCGAGACGATGGCCGGGAAGATGTTCGGTGTCGACCGCGAACTCGAGATGTTTCGCTTGCTGAACGGGCTCGACGTGAACGATCCGGTCAAGGCCGGCGAGCTTTATAAGATCGTGGCTGAATAACCGGAGCGATCGCTCCCTCGGCTGATCCAGGAGCGCGTGGATCGATTCTTTGGTGAACCCTCGTCTCGACGGAACCGGACAATGAAAAAGGCCGGCGCAGACACCGGCCTTTTCTCAAATTTTCAGGCGATGGGGGCGAGCGTCAGCTGACATAGGCCGCGCGGTCGGGATTGGTCTCGAGAAGCGCGTGACGCAGCTTCTCGAGCGCCCGCGTCTCGATCTGGCGAACACGCTCCTTGGAAATGCCGAGCTTGCTGCCGAGCGCCTCCAGCGTGGCACCGTCGTCCTGCAAGCGCCGTTCGCGGATGATCTTCAGCTCCCGCTCGCTCAATACGTCGAGCGCGTCGTGCAGCCAATGCACCCGGCGTTCGTCGTCAATCACGCTGGATACCATCTCGTCGGGCAACGGATCGTCGGCCACCAGAAAATCCTGACGGTCGGCGCTACCCGACTCGTCTTCGATCAGAGGGGCGTTGAGCGAGGAATCGGGACCGGACAGCCGCGAGTCCATCAGCGCGACGTCGCCCTCGGACACCTTCAGAGCGGTGGCGATCTCGCGATACATCGCGGTGCCGGACAGGCTCTCGGAACCCTGGCTCAGGCGGGCCCTCAGCCGCCGTAGATTGAAGAACAGCGCCTTCTGCGCCGAGGACGTGCCGCCGCGCACGATCGACCAGTTGCGCAGGATGTAGTCCTGGATCGAGGCTCGGATCCACCACGTGGCGTAGGTGGAAAAGCGCACGTCGCGCTCCGGTTCGAAGCGGGCGGCGGCTTCCAGAAGGCCGACATGGCCTTCCTGGATCAGGTCGTTCATCGCCAGGCCGAAATGACGGAACTTCGCCGCCATGGAGATCACGAGGCGCATATGGGCGGAGGTGATCTTGTGCAGGGCCGCTTGATCGCGATGCTCTTTCCACCTGACGGCGAGTTCGTATTCTTCCTCTCGCTGAAGATAAGGCGCCGCCATCGCGGCCCTGATCATCGTACGGCGTGTGGATTGAGACTTCATCGCTAACCCTCCAGTGACGAGCCTGACCGTAATGGCCGGGAGCAGGGTGCGCAGAGCAAGAACCACGCAGCCTACGTCATCGGAACGCGGCTTCTTTCGAAACGTTCCCGAAGGGGCAAACTTTTTGGAGGAAAATAGTGCGCTGGCGATTCAGGGCAAGGAAGCCGGAACGGTTCCTGTCGATTCTCCAAACGCTTCACCGGCAATACTAAACAAAAAAGGCCGGCTGCGAAAGTCTCGCGGCCAGCCTTCTTGAAAACGCTTCGGCGGCTCGCTGCCGCCACGCCGGAAGGGCTGTCAGGCAGCCTCTTCCTGCTCTCCCGCGTCGGCGTCTGCGTCCATCTGCTCGTCCGCGAAGTCTGCCTTCGCGCCGCGCTTCGGACCCTTGTTAAGGTTGACTTCGATCAGACGAACGGCTTCGGTCTCGGAAACTTCCTTGACGGCCGCCAGCTCGCGCGCCATCCGCCCCAACGCAGCCTCATAGAGCTGACGCTCCGAATAGGACTGCTCCGGCTGCGTATCCGCCCGATAGAGGTCGCGCACGACCTCGGCGATCGCGATCAGGTCGCCCGAATTGATCTTGGCGTCGTACTCCTGGGCGCGGCGGCTCCACATCGTCTTCTTGACGCGGGCACGACCCTGCACGATCTTCAGCGCGCGCTCGACGAAATCGGTCTCGGACAGCTTGCGCATGCCCACCGCTTCAGCCTTGGCCACCGGGACCTTGAGCCGCATCTTGTCCTTCTCGAAGTCGATCACGAAGAGTTCAAGGCGCAGACCCGCGACTTCCTGCTCTTCGATGGCCACGATCTGGCCGACGCCGTGCGCAGGATAAACGATACTCTCTCCGGTCTTGAAACCCTGCCGCTGAGACGCCTTCTTCTGACTGCTCATACGCTTTTCAAAACTCCCTGTTGTGCCCGGCCGCGAGAGCCGCTAGACACGCTTCGGTGCTTCGCACCGCCGGTGATGTGTGGGCTCCGCCGTCATGGCGAAACCACAGTCGAGTCGGCTCTGTTGGCAACATGCCCCAAAGGCCCATGAATACCGCCCAGCCCGATGGCTGGCGATGATCGGAGCCCAATTGGGAAACGTCCTTCCGGATGGAGCCTCGAGCGTTCTACCGCTCAGGAGCCGCAGCACTTTTCGCTCGACTGTGGCAACAATGATACCTGACTTAGCGTCGAAATTCAAGGATTGTTCACGTAGCTGCAATCCTACCATGCGCTGTATACATGGCAATTCGCCGTCGTGCCGGCGGGGGCGGCGCGACGGGCCTTGCAGGTTAGGCGATCGCTGCTCTAGTCGCCTTGGCCGGCGGCCGGCGAAAAATATTTGTCCAGCTTTCCTTCTTCGCCGTCATGCTCCTCGGCATCGGTCGGCGGATCGCGCTTGATGGTGACGTTGGGCCATTGCGCGGCATAGTCCGCATTGAGCTTGAGCCAGGAATCAAGTCCGGGTTCGGTGTCCGGCTTAATCGCCTCGGCAGGGCATTCCGGTTCGCAGACGCCGCAATCGATGCACTCGTCGGGATGAATGACGAGCATGTTCTCGCCTTCGTAGAAACAGTCGACCGGACAGACTTCAACGCAATCCATGTATTTGCAGCGGATGCAGTTGTCGGTCACGACGTAGGTCATCTGGGGTCCTCGAACTTCCTGCGATGAGCGGACACTCGACGCCGGCCGCCCTGAGGACGGCCGATTTGTGTACGTCTATCAGCCCGTTGCCGCGGAGGTAACGACTTGGCGAAGGGCTGGCAAGAGCAAAGACTGTCGGATATGGCGCGCTTTCTGGAAAGGTTTTTCCAGGGTTCCGTCTCCCCTCGCGATCCGGGATATGGCCCCTTAGGCCGTTAACCTCGCTCTCGGTGTTTCTCGCCGGGAGCGTGCAACCAGACCGGTCTTGAGACGTTCACCCGAAGCAGCGCTGCCCGAGCGTTCCCGTTCAGGCGGCTTGGCTGGAGCCGTTGAGTTGAAACAGAGTTGAGTAGGCCCGCGGGGGGCGGCTTCAAGTGACAGGTATCGCTGATTGATGCTGACACGGTTGGACGGAAAGAGAATCCTCGTGGTCGAGGACGAGTTCATGATTGCGATCGACCTGGAGGCAAGTCTGGAGAGCCGCGGGGCAAGTGTTGCCTGCGCGCCGACCATCGAGCGGGCGATCGCGGCTGCCGAGGACGGTCATTTCGACGGCGCGGTGCTCGACCTCGATCTCGCTGGCCGGGAGTGTTTCCCGGTTGCCGACGTGCTCTCTGCCAAGGGCATCCCGTTTTTCTTCCATACCGGCCATGGCGAGCGGTCCGCTCTGTCGATGCGATATCCGAATGCGATCGTCTGCCAGAAGCCTTGTCTCGAAACCGATCTGGTGGAAACGCTTCACACTGTCATGAATGCGTCGCCCGATGCCTAGCGTCTGTGGTGATCCGACGCGGTCCGGTTCGTGCCGCCTTTCTGGAACGAATACCGAAAGCGGTCAGGGAGTTTGACCCCGATGAAGAAGAACCTGGATAGCGCGATTGATCATATCAACGAGCGCACGACCAAGATCTGCGAATTCCTTCACCATATCGAGGGCGGCAAGCCGGTCGACGAAGACGATTTGAAGGCCGCGATCCACGACTGCGCCAACGTGACCGCCTCGATGCATAGCCTCAAGCGGGTTGTCAGCCGGATGCCGTCCACGGCTGGGCGCTGACGTAGGGCCTATCGCCATGCATTAATATCGGCGCCGAGGCACCTGATCTCAAGCGACGATGCGGAAGCGTCATTGATACGTCTAGCTTATTATGGGTAAGACATCCTTTATCGTGGGTAACGGACGCGGCGAGTTGCTGCTTGGGGCAAATGGAAATCGCGAGATACATTTCTCCCAAAAATCGTTTATTTGAATCTGCGGTGATTATGCAGGCCCCGAGCCCGGCGTTGGCGGTCGAGATGACGATATGAGCCGGGCTATCGGGCAACGACGCTGCTTCCCTTAGACATTCGATGTAACCAATACTTAGGAGTCGTCACCGTAAGGTCGCGACCGACAGAGCAGAGTGTGCGTTCGCCTGTCAGGTGCGGCCGATCGACGCTGCACCTCTTCGCATGACGATGAGGCAGCTTGAGTATGCGTTTCAGCGATATCGATATCACCCGGAAGATCGGTGCGGCTTTCGTCGTCATCGTCGTCGGCGCGGCCGTCATGGGGGCCGTCGTCTTCGGCAACGTCCTCGGTGTCGAACGATCCAACCTGGTAGCGCAGAAGGATAATGCCGTTGCGCTGGCTGCGATCGAAGCGCGGTTTACCGTCACCCGCCAGGAAGGGTCGCTGCGCGGCTACATGATCACCAAGGACCCGTACTATGCGCAGCGGGTCAAGGATCACTACGAGCGCTTCAAGACTGCGGTGAACGACATTCGCACTGCGGCCTACGATCCTGCCGTCCTCGGCCGGTTGGACGAACTCGAGACCGCGATGGCCAACTGGCACGAGCATGTCGCCGACCCGGTCATTGCCCTGTCCGGCAGCGAAGCGACCTACCCGCAGGCCGTCGATATTCTCACCTCCGGTGTCGCGGACCAGTATATCGAGCCTGTGGAGGAGATCCTCGACGGCTATTGGGACCTGAAGAAGAAGGCCGCCGAGGCGTCCCAGGCAAAGCAGATGCAAAATGCCAAGACCACCGAGTGGGTGCTCGGTGCCGGCATGCTGCTGCTGATCCTGCTCGCGGTGGGCCTGGGCTGGGTTCTCTATCGCGCCATCGCCAAGCCGATCCGCGGCATTACCGAAACGATGCGCGATCTCGCGGCCGGCAACAAGTCGGTCATCGTCCCGGCCGTCGACCGCAAGGATGAGATCGGCGCCATGGCCGGCGCGGTGGAGACCTTCAAGCAGGCGGCGATCGAACGCGAGCGCCTGGAGGCGGAAGCCCGGGCCACCCGCGAACGAGAGGCGGCCGAGAAGGCGCGCCAGGCCGCCGAGGAGCACGAGAAGGCCGAGCGCCTGGAAGCCTTTGTGGGCGATATCGAGCAGGGCTTCGACCGCCTGTCGCAGGGTGACCTGACGGTGCGCCTGGAGCGGCCCGTCGCGCCCGAATACGAGGAAATTCGCGGCCGCTTCAATGCGTCGGTGGAAAAGCTGGAGGACACGTTCGGCTCGGTGATCGGCTCGATCGGCTCGATCCGCTCGGGTCTCGATGAGATCAACTCGGCCACCAACGATCTCGCCCAGCGCACCGAGCAGCAGGCCGCCGGCCTGGAGGAGACCTCGGCGGCGCTGACCGAGGTGACGCGGGCGGTGAACGAGACGGCCGAAAGCGCCGGCCGTGCCCAGAACTCCGCCGAGACCGCACAGAAGAACGCCGAAAAGGGCGGCGCCATCGTCGGCCAGGCGGTCGAGGCGATGGCCGAGATCGAAAAGAGCTCGGAAGAGATTTCGAAGATCATCGGTGTGATCGACGAGATCGCCTTCCAGACGAACCTCTTGGCGCTGAACG
>NZ_JAZHFT010000031.1:0-55942 GCF_036541425.1 Consotaella aegiceratis | reverse complement strand
GCCGCCACCAATCCAACGACACGTCCAACGAAGATGGTGTCAGCTTGGCGGACGGCCTCAGGCGTCAGTGCCCGGTGCACGGGGCACGCTTGTGCGGGCGCAACGACGAGCGATAGTCCGAAAGCAATTGCGAGCGTTCTCTGCATCACTCGTCCATTCTCTGGCTCTCTTGGTGACGAATCAGGTCACCTTACATCGTCAGCTGGCAGAAAGCGGACCGTCCGGAACTCTCCCATCTAGGTCGACCGCCTAGCCAACCACATGTCCGCTTCCGAGATCGGCTATTGACGCAAGGAAAGACCTTTATGGGCGTATTCCGTTGAAAAACTCGGCTGTTGAACGGAAGGCGTTTCGCTGATTCACTCCTGTAGAAGGACAGGAGGCGAAAGCGATGATGGGCCCGCGTCAAGTTGATCAGGCGTCGCTGTTCTACGAATTCTCGCTCGATCGGCATGTGCCGGCGAGCCATCTTCTTCGCTCGATCGACCGGTTCGTGGACCTGTCCGACCTGCGGCGAGAGCTGGCACCGTTCTACAGCACCACGGGCCGTCCCTCGGTTGATCCGGAACTGATGCTGCGCATGCTGATCGTCGGCTACTGCTTCGGCATCCGCTCCGAGCGGCGGCTCTGCGACGAGGTGCATCTGAACCTCGCCTATCGTTGGTTCTGCCGGCTCGGACTCGACGGCGCCGTGCCGGATCATTCGACGTTTTCGAAGAACCGGCACGGCCGCTTCCGCGACAGCGATCTTCTGCGGCGTCTGTTCGAAACGGTGCTGACACGCTGCATCGACGAGGGCCTTGTCGGCGGCGAAGGATTTGCCGTGGACGGCAGCCTGATCAAGGCCGATGCCAGTCGGCAGAAGGGTGTCGAACCGGCCGACTGGCCGACGGCGATCAAGCCCCGTCGCGCTGTCGAGGAATATCTCGCCGTCCTGGACGATGCCGCCTTCGGTGCCGCAACGCCGGTGGAGCCGAAGTTCATCTCTCCCGTCGATCCAGCGGCTCGCTGGACCGGCGCCGACGGTGGGCTGGCCTACTTCGCTTACGAGACGAACTACCTGATCGACCTGGACAACGCGATCATCGTCGATGTCGAACCGACGACGGCGATCCGTCAGGCCGAGGTCGCGGTGGCCAAGCAAATGATCGAGCGAACCCGGCAGCGCTTCGGCCTCTATCCGGCTCGCCTCGCGGCCGACACAGGTTACGGCTCCGCCGGCATGCTCGGTTGGCTGGTCTACGATCAGGGGATCGAGCCGCATGTCAGCGTCTTCGACAAATCGGCACGTCGGGATGGCACCTTCGAGCGCAGCGCCTTCACCTACGACCATGTCGGCGACGTCTACTTCTGCCCGACCGGCAAGATGCTCACCACCAAGGGCACGCTGGTCAATGACGGCGCCACGCTCCTCTACCGGGCGAGTCGGTTCGACTGCCAAACCTGCGATCTGAAGCAACGCTGTGCGCCGCGCGAACCGGCGCGCAAGGTCTCCCGCTCCCTCTTCGAAGGCGCTCGTGACATGGCGCGGGACATCATGAACAGCGAGGAAGGCCGCGCCTCGAAACGGCAGAGGAAGAAAGTCGAGATGCTGTTTGCGCATCTCAAGAGGATCCTGAAGCTGGACCGGCTGCGATTACGCGGACCATGCGGTGCCCGCGACGAATTCCACCTCGCAGCCACCGCCCAGAACCTCAGGAAGATGGCAAAGCTGATCCCGATGCCGGAGCCCAGTCCCGCATAGAACCGAGCGGAGGCTGTCCGTCGGCAACCTTCAGCCATCTGCAAACGGGCCGCGCCAGTCACAACGCCGGGTTCTTCAACGGAATAGGCGCTATCCGGACCATGCTTATTGGCCCGTGGGCCCTACGACCAAACGAACCAGCCCGTCACCAGCATGACGATACCGGAGCCGATCAGCGTCCAGTTGGACACGAGGATCGGTCCAAGGAGCGTCTTCCAGTCTTCGCGCCGCAACTGCCCCTGGCGCAGCAGTTTCCATGCCATCCGCCATCGTCCGAGGCGAGGGTGGTCGTGCCACCACAGCTCGCGGCGGAAATAGCGTTCAGTCTCTTCCAGTTGTTCAGGTGTCGGCTCCATTATACTTCTTACCTTTCGCTACGATCTGGAGCGCGTCGTCAGTCGTTCGGTCACCAGACAGAACGGCGGAGGTAGAGCCTCATTTTTTGGAATAGTACTACGGCTGCATGAGGATGAAAGGGCACTTGATCCATAATCCGGACGGACGTTCATTCGTCTTGTTCATCTTCGTCGGGATTGGTGGACATCAGAAGAACCGCAAGCTCTTGAGTGGCCAAATGAAGCGCGAATGCTGCGGGCCTGCTCACGTCTCGAACTTCTGGAATGATGTACTGGATCAGCTGCATCAGCGCCTTGACTTTCCGAGATTCATCCGGACGCAAGCCCTTCGGCCCCTGTCGCCTATTTTCCAACTGGATCGCCTCCGGCGGGATCGTTAGCCTCAAGCCTGCCTACCTCGTGCCAACGTCCTTCTGGTCTCAGCAGGACATACGCTCCGCTGTGAGCGGTGAGGTATTCATTGGGACGCGGGGTCTCCAGATCGCCTTCAAGATAGGTTCGCTCAGTGAGATAGCTCACCGCCGACCCTTCGCGCGCCTGAAACCCAAAACGTCGCCAGAGGGGATATATCGACGCCTCGGCCTGGCCGTAGAACTTGTGGTAGCCCTTCTCGCGCGCAAAGGCGATCGCCGCGCGAACCATCCGAAACGCAATCCTGGTGGATCGAAACCTCGGCAGGACTGCCAGCCGTTCGAGCTTTACGAAATCGGAGAAGTAGCGGAGCCGAAGGCATGCTGCCGGTTCGGCCCCGACATAGCCGATGAGATGCGTGCCCGTGAAGTCGTTGCCATCGACGTCTTCGTTGTAAGGGATGCCCTGTTCGCCAATATAGGCTGAACCCCGGATCGCGAGCACCTGCAATAGTTCGTCCAGCGAGTGGACAACCTTTATCCCGATCAGCCTGGTGCCGCGCGCCTTGGCGGGGTCAAAGCTGTCATAGGGCTTTGCGATTGAAAGTCTGCTGCCCGGCGCCTCAGGTGTTGCAACGGCTTCGACGCGGCGTTGGTAGTGCAGGATATCGGCCGCCAACCGCCCGTGCTTCTCGGTGCCCGGGATGAACCCGAGCGTTTCAAAAAAATGCAGCGCCTTCTCATTGGCCGCTTTGCAATACAGCGGAGCGGCTCGAAACTTATTGGAGGACAGTCGCTCCATCAGATGAGCGATGCCGCCCGACAGGCGCGGCGTGACCCAGATCCCCCAAACATAGACCGAGACGGCCGTCTCGCTCGGCCGGCAGATATACTGGCGAGCAGGTGCAACGGTGTCGAGTTCGCCGCTGAAGAGCGCCTGGTCGCCCGCCGCATTGAGCGGGAGAAGCGCGATAAGCCCCGTTTCGCGGTTGTCGTCGTGGGCGTCGGACGTTCGGACGATTTCCATCATCGTATCGGGGTTGTGCCGATACATCTCGATCACCGTCTCGGGTGTCGCTATGCCGGGCACGTCGGATGCTGCCATCGTTACGAGAGCTCGAAGCCGCTCCTCTGACGGAGCGCGTGCCATCGTGCCACGACCGACCCGCTGCAGATCCATACTGTCCAGATCTCGCATAGACCGTCGTTGGCTGGTGACGCCGCGATGAAAACCTTGTTCCATCGATAACACCCCCTGTTGATCGAATCTCTGTCCTGGACAACTCTGGCAGGAGGTGATGCAGTCGGGGAGGTTCAAAAAATGCGTAGCGCGGTGCAGGTTTGAGACCTCTTCCCGAAAAATTGGCCATCAGCTGGGATGACGTTCGCGTCTTCGCTAAGGTCGCCGAATTGGGGAGTATGAAGGCGGCGTCACGAGCGCTCGGGATGACCATCAACACGGTTCGGCGGCGCTTGGCGACATTCGAGACCCAGATGGATGCGGTGCTCCTGAACCGAACCGCAAAAGGCGTCGAGCTCACGCCGGAAGGCCGCAGCGTCTTCGACATCGCGGTCGAGATGAGCGAACATTCGGTCGCTTTACAGCATCTCTCACAACGTCATAGCCACGCTGCGTCGGGCATAGTCCGCTTGGCCGTGACGGAAGGGCTCGGGGCATTCTGGCTTACCCCGCATCTGGTAGCATTTCAGCGCGAGAACAGCCGGATCAAGCTCGACGTGCGGCACGACATGCGCATTCCGGACCTCTCGCGTCTCGAATGCGATGTTGCCGTGCAACTGCTGCGCCCGCGTGATGATAGCCTGATCGTTCGGCGGCTGGGATACCTGCACCTGATGGTCTATGGCTCGCGCGCCTATATCGCGAAACACGGGCAACCATCGACGTTCTCCCAGATGGAAAAATTCTCGTTTGTGCATCAGGTCGCCGAGCAGATCCCGAGTGCAATGCTGCAGGAGTTGGTCAGAAGCGATCCGATGATGCACTACGTGTCGATCATCGTGAACACAGCGAGCGCCCAGGTGCTAGCTCTGTTCAACAACGCGGGATTCGGCGTATTGCCGACCTACACGTCAGCCTTGACGGACGACCTCGTACCAGTGCGCACCGACTTTCAAATGCGCAGAGAGGTCTGGCTGGTCTATCATCCCGAAGCGGGAAAATTGGCGCGGGTTAGACGCCTGATAAGGGCAATCACCGCGGCGTTCGATCCCGGCCGTTACCCATGGTTCAGAGAGGAATTCGTCGATCCGAGCGAATTCGCCGTGGCAGACCGACCGCTATTCGACTAGAGATCTGCTGATCAGGAGGCCTCGCTTTTGACGATGGCCTTGATCAGATTCTCCACAGCCCGACGAACGCGATCATTGTCGATCGATGACAGACCCTGCCTTGGCTCGGCAGTATTGGCCTCAACCTGCACCGGTTCGTCGTCACAGCCTTCGAAGAAATAGGTTGGCGAGACATCGAGCGCTCGGCACATGAGGTGAAGTCGACTGGCGCCGATGCGGTTGGTCCCCTTTTCGTATTTCTGGACTTGCTGGAATGTTGTGCCGATGGCCTTTGCGAGGGTCGATTGGCTCATCCCCAATTCCAATCGACGCCTTCTGACCCGTGAACCAACAAATACGTCGACCGGCGTTTTCGGCATGCAGGACCCCTCCAAATGAAAAGCACATCTCATGCTTTCATAAGTTCGGAGAACAGATGCAATCCATAATTGTGAAATAAATTAGGTCAGTGCCTTCACATCTCCATTAAGGTAGATAAACGGTTAATTTCGATGAGACGCTCAGCGGTCGAGTTGGCAGGTTGTCGTATCCAGTGGATGGCTGGAGCCGGTTCTGCGCTCGGTCGCGCGCATGACAGTGTCCCAAAGCGCGCTTTCCCTACGTGGTCGCCGGACGTCGCCACTCACGAGCGTCGATCCATGCCGCGGCTGCTCCTTTCTGAGCAGCATGATGGCAGCCGGGCGCCACGCTCGTGCGATTTTAACCCTGCGGAAACTATTCGAGTGACACGGCGTTCACTCGATATATTATGCAACTATGGATAGATCGGAACAGACATCCGAGAAGATCAACGCCCTGCTGAGGTTGCTCGAATACGCCGCAGACGAGCTTCTAGATCTGTCTGTGAGCGCGTCTGAACACATCCGTCGCGCGATCTCCGATCTGGAGCGCCTGGACCTCAAGAGTGAATAGCATCCGGCTCATTCAAGGGCTCCTGATCCTCCGATCCGTTGATTGCCCGCACAAGACTGCGGATGGCGGACCGGACGCGGCGATCGCAGATATCATCGAGCTGCGGTGTGGCGAGGATTGTCGATTTCTTGAGCGAGGACGGCGGCCAATCGTCGTCGAAGCCGTCAAAGAAGGAGGCGGGCTCAACGCCAAGTGCCTTCGCCGCTCGATAAAGCCGGCTGGCGCTTATGCGGTTGATGCCCTTCTCGTATTTCTGCAGCTGCTGGAAGGTCACGCCGAGAGCTTCGCCAAGCGTTTGCTGCGATATGCCACGATCCGTCCGCAGCTCTCGCAACCGCTCGCCGACGAACAGGTCTACTGGATCCGCCAAAGTTGTCCCCTGAACACATAAATGGATGCAGGGTTGTAGCGTTTGCCGTAACGGAAGACGGTTTCAAAATGTAACGAATCGTCACCAACCGCACCAGACGTTGCCGTCGTTCGGCCAGGGCTGTGCCAGACCTTCGCTGATCAACACATCGCCGGCATCTCGGCCGTCGGAGAGCCGTACACGCGCCAGATCGCGCCCGTACGATCCCTTCTTTCCCGACCACTCGATTTCGTAGCCACCGGCCATCAAGGCCCGGAGCCGGTCGCGCGCCTCTTCGGCCTTGCGCTTCTCGGCGCCGCACTCCGGCTTGGACAACTCCGGGGTGTCGATGTCGAGCATCCGCCATTTGACGCCAAGCTCCCATCCGGTGTCTCCATCGACGATGCAGGTTAGCTTGCGCTCCGCGCGATTCCCTCCCGAGCAGACGGGCAGGGGTTTGGCCACCGCACTTCCAGCGACCAGCATCGCCATCGCGACAACGATCAGTCTCATGTTCTTCCCTGAATGTCGGCCGGGTTTACGGTCACAGTTGGATGAAAGTCGGTGCCGCCGCACTCTTTGCATTTGATCGGTAGCCGAACATTCTTGCCGACCATCACGAAGTCCGGACCGACGCGATCTAGCAGCTTCTGCAGGTCTACCTCGAAGGATCGCCCGCAGCCTCGGCAGTGGCAGGTAAGGCCATAGCCGAGATCGATATAGCCGGCGAGATTTGTGTTGCTGATTGTCATGGCCAGCAGGATAGGGCTCGCGCAAGCGATCGTCGAGAACGTACAGAGAACGCAATCCCCCAATTTTCCCCCGCATTTGTCGGGGGAATCCCGTTTCGTTCCGTTTTCTAGCGCAAAAAGCTGCAAGGATGGGGTTGCGCGAATCCTAGTGAAAGCCCTATGAGCGGCGTTGGAGAGGTGGCCGAGTGGTCGAAGGCGCTCCCCTGCTAAGGGAGTATACGTCAAAAGCGTATCGAGGGTTCGAATCCCTTCCTCTCCGCCAGTTTCCGCAAGTTCGCGATATCTCGCCGCCTGCATTCCGTCACCCATTGATTGCCTAGATGACCGGTCGGCGAACGTACCTTCGCGTGGCCGTCGCACGGCCCGAACGCTCTTGTTGGGGCAATTCTGACGGACGGCGCCTCTGCCTCCCGCCTTGCCGCGGCCATCTTCATCTTCACAAAGCGACTGTCGGGAGATGACGAGCGTCCGATCGGCGCTACCTCCGGGTGCGATCCGCTGCAACCGACGCGCTGAAGCGGTGGAACGAGGCGGCGCGGATCCTTGATCTTCCCCAGAAGCTCGATCGGAGAGGCCGAGATGCAAGAGCACGGAGCGAACACAGCGCTGAACCCCGACGCGATCAGGCAGGCGGCCGACGCTCTGCCCGGCGACGAGATGACGCTCATCGACGCCTATTGGCGCGCCGCCAACTATCTGTCGGTCGGGCAGATCTACCTGATGGACAATCCGCTCCTGAAGGAGCCGCTGCAGTCCGCTCACACCAAGCCGCGGCTGCTCGGCCACTGGGGCACGACGCCGGGCCTCAACTTCATCTACGCGCATCTGAACCGCATCATCGTGCGCCACGACTGCAAGGTTCTCTACATCTGCGGGCCGGGCCACGGCGGGCCGGGCATGGTCGCCAACACCTATATGGAAGGCACCTACAGCGAGATCTATCCCGAGATCGCCCAGGACGCGGCCGGCCTTCAGAAGCTGATGAAGCAGTTCTCGTTTCCCGGCGGCATTCCGAGCCACGCGGCGCCGGAAACGCCGGGCTCGATCCACGAGGGCGGCGAACTGGGCTACGCGCTGCTCCACGCCTATGGCGCAGCCTTCGACAATCCCGATCTGGTGGTGGCCGCCGTGGTCGGCGACGGCGAAGCGGAGACGGGGCCGCTGGCCGCCTCCTGGTTCTCCAACAAGTTCCTCAATCCCATCCGCGATGGCGCGGTGCTGCCGATCCTTCACTGCAACGGCTACAAGATCGCCAATCCGACGCTTTTCGGCCGCATGGAGGAAGAGGAGCTTCGCAGCCTGTTCGTCGGCTACGGCTATGATCCGGTGTTCGTTTCCGGCGACGATCCGGCGCTGATGCATCCGCTGATGGCCGCCACGCTCGACGCCTGTTTCGCGCGCATCCGCGAGATCCAGAAGCAGGCGCGCGACAGCGGCAAGGCGGGCGAGCCGCGCTGGCCGATGATCGTGCTGAAGAGCCCCAAGGGCTGGACCGGCCCCAAGGAGGTGAACGGCAAGAAGGTGGAAGGCTTCTGGCGCGCCCACCAGGTCCCGATCACCGACGTGCGCGACAACGGCCAGAACCTCGGCCTGCTCGAGGAATGGCTGAAGAGCTATCGTCCGGAAGAACTGTTCGACGAGGGCGGCCACCTGAAGCCCGAACTCGCGGCGCTCGCGCCCAAGGGCAACAAGCGCATGGGCGCTCTGCCGGAAGCCAACGGCGGACTGCTCCGGCGCGATCTGGAGATGCCGGACTTCCGCGACTATGCCGTGACGGTCGACAAGCCGGGCGAGGGCCGGGCGGAGGCGACGCGCGAACTGGGCAAGTTTCTGCGCGACATCATGAAGCTGAACGAGCCGCACCAGAACTTCCGCGTGATGGGGCCGGACGAAACCGCCTCGAACCGCCTGAGCGCCGTGTTCGAGGCGACCGACCGCGTCTGGATCGAGAAGACCGAATCCTACGACGAAAGCCTGAGCGAGAGCGGCCGTGTGATGGAGGTCCTGTCCGAGCATCTCTGTCAGGGCTGGCTGGAAGGCTACCTCCTCACCGGCCGGCACGGCTTCTTCTCGACCTACGAGGCGTTCATCCACATCGTCGATTCGATGTTCAACCAGCATGCCAAGTGGCTGAAGATCACCCGCGACTTGGAATGGCGCAAGCCGATCGCCTCGCTGAACTACCTGTTGACCAGTCACGTCTGGCGCCAGGACCACAACGGCTTCACCCACCAGGACCCGGGTTTCATCGACCACGTGATCAACAAGAAGGCGGATGTCGTGCGCGTCTACCTGCCCGCCGACGCCAATTCGCTGCTCTGGGTCGCCGATCATTGCCTGAAGACCTGGGACCGCATCAACGTCATCGTGGCGGGCAAGCAGCCGCAGCCGCAATGGCTGACGATGGAGCAGGCGATCGCGCATTGCGAGAAGGGCATCGGCGTCTGGGACTGGGCCTCGAACGATGAGGACGGCGAGCCTGATCTGGTGATGGCCTGCGCCGGCGACGTGCCGACCCTGGAGACGCTGGCGGCGGTCGACATTCTGCGCACCTACATGCCGGAACTGAAGATCCGCGTCGTCAACGTCGTCGACCTGATGACGCTGCAGTCGCACGGCGAGCATCCGCACGGGCTGACCGACATGGACTTCGACAGGCTGTTCACGCGCGGCAAGCCGGTAATCTTCGCCTTCCACGGCTATCCCTGGCTGATCCATCGCCTGACCTACCGGCGCGCCAACCACAACAACATCCATGTGCGGGGCTACAAGGAGGAGGGGACGACGACCACGCCGTTCGACATGGTCGTGCTCAACGATCTCGACCGCTTCCACTTGGCGCTCGACGCCATCGAGCGTCTGCCGGGCTGGCGCAACCAGGCGGGTTCGGCGGTCGAGTACTGCAACGCTAAGCTCAAGGAGCATAAGGCCTATGTCCATGAGCATGGCGAGGACATGCCCGAGATCCATGGCTGGGGCTGGCCCTATCAGACGGCGGCGCGTGCCGGCGACTGACCGTTTTGATCAGGAGGCGGGGCGGCGCCAGACCGGCGTCGCCCGCGCATCCAGCGGACGGGACCTTGAACCGGCATGACGCTGGAGTCCTATATTCGACGTTGGGAACTCGTACCGGACGGCGAGGAAATCGTCACTGCCAGCAGTCGGCTCATGCCGGTTCTCCGGCGCGGCGACCCGGCGATGCTGAAGCTCGCCCTGATCGACGAAGAACGGCGCGGCGTCGCGCTCATGGAATGGTGGGGTGGCGCCGGCGCGGCTGCGGTACTGGCAACGGGCGAGGGGGCGGTGCTCCTCGAACGAGCCACGGGGCCACGCTCGCTCATCCGGATGGCTTATGACGGCCAGGACGAAGAGGCTTGCCGCATCCTTTGCGCGACGGCGGCGCGACTGCACGCACCCCGACCGCGGCCCAAGCCGGCGGATCTCGTGCCGCTTCCGGTCTGGTTCAGGGATTTGGCGCCGGCGGCCGAACGCCATGGCGGAATTTTTGCCCGTTCGGCCGACGCTGCCCGGCTCCTGTTCTCCACCCAGAAGGATGTCGTCGTGCTGCACGGTGACATTCACCACGGCAATGTCCTCGACTTCGGGCCGCGCGGCTGGCTGGCGATCGATCCCAAGTCGCTGATCGGCGAACGCGGCTTTGACTTCGCCAATATTTTCCCCAACCCCTACGTGGCCGAACCCGGCCGACCCGTCGACATCGACCCTGACCGTTTTCGGGCGCGAGTGGCCGTCGTGGCGAAGGCCGCGGACTTGGAGCGACGGCGGCTCCTCCTTTGGATTCTCGCTTGGTCCGGCCTGAGCGCAGCGTGGAGCCGGCCCGATGCGTCCGACCCGCCGCTCACTCTGCAAGTCGCAGAACTGGCGGCCGCCGAACTCGGTCGATGAACGGCGGCCTCGATTCAAGGAGCTAACGCCCGAGCGGCGGCGCTAACTGGTCTGTTTCACGGCGAGATCAGGGCGCCTAAGGCAAGCGGTGCTACCGGGGACCATCCGGAGAAGGTCCGGGCGGGCCCGACATGGGCCGATCGGGCGGCGGCGTATCCAGCCGGTTGTCGGCAACTGACGAATAGCCGCCGGGCCGTGGGCCGCCCGCAAGGCCGAGATCCCGGCAGTCGGAAAAGACTTCGATCGTACTGGCGTTGGCGCCCGCCACCTGCTTCAGGACGAAGCCGAGGCTTCCGTCGGCAGCGCGCTGGCCCTCGACGCGGAACAGCCGCGCTTCCGTGGCGCTCCCGTCCGATCTTCGAGCATTGACCGCGCCGCAGACAGCAAGGTCGCCCGCAACCGTTTGCCCGGCCTTCACGGTGAAGATCTGCACGGTCTCGGGCGTGGTGAAGGCGTTCCCGACCACCGTATGAACGGCATCCTCCTCCGCCTGGGAAAGCGTATGAGGCCGCGTCGCCGTCAGCCGTTGCTTCGAACGGCCTCCAGGCAGCGCCATACGCGACAGGTTCAGCTCGGGCAGTTCCAGTTGCGACAGTTGCTGCGTCGGCCACGCGAGATGGGAGGCCGTTCCGGCGCAAGCCGACAGGCTCGAAAGGCTAGCAAGCGCGACAAGGGCTGTGAGCTTCATACTGCGGATTCTGGGCCGCGCCTGATATTTTGCAATGCTCTTTCGTTGCATTGCATCGCAGCCAAGCCGACGAAAGATCATCCTGTTGCACAAATCCGACATTCGCACCCGAGCCATCGCGGCCCGAAGCAAATGTCGGATTTGAAGATATCGTTATATCATATTGATGACGCGTGTTTTTTGTCAGACAAGTCTCAGGCGATTTCCGGTCTTTAGCCGCAGAACACTGCGCCGCCAATCTAGGCCTGGGCGATCCGTCTCGCGGCGTCCAGCCCCCGTTCGATGTCCGCCTGAAGGTCCGTGACGTCCTCCAACCCGATCTGCAGTCGGATCACCGCTCCCTCCTGCGGCGCCTTGGCCACCTTGCGGTCGGACAGGTCGACCTCCACCGCGAGGCTTTCGAAGCCGCCCCAGGAATAGCCCAGGCCGAAGATCTCCAGCGCGTCGAGGAAGGCCGCGGCGGCGTCCCGGCCACCACCGTCCAGAACGATCGAGAACAGGCCGCTCGATCCGGAGAACTGGCGTTTCCAGAGGTCATGACCGGCAAAGGACGGCAACGCCGGATGCAGGACCTTGGCGACGCCCTCCCGTCCTTCGAGCCATTCGGCGAGCGCCAGAGCGGAGCGTTGGTGCTCGGCAAGCCGCACGCCCATGGTCTTCAGGCCACGCAGCAGAAGATAGGCGTCGTCCGGAGCGGCGTTGACGCCGATCGTCATCTGCGCCTCGCGCAGCCGGGTCAGCGTCTGCTCGTTGGCCGACACGCTGCCCATCATGACGTCGGAATGGCCGCCGGGATATTTCGTCAGGGCATGGATCGACAGATCGACGCCATGCTCCAGCGGCCGGAAGAACAGCGGCGTCGCCCAGGTGTTGTCGATCATCACGACGGCATCGTGCCGATGCGCGACCGCCGAAGCGGCGGCGATGTCCATCATCTCGAACGTGTTGGAGCCGGGCGCCTCCAGAAACAGGACCCGGGTTTCCGGCCGGAACCGCGCCTCGAGATCCGCCATGGTGAGCGCCGGATCGAAATACTCCACCTCGACCCCCATGCGCTTCAGCATCGTGTCGCAGAAGCGACGTGTCGGAGAGTAAACCGAATCCACCGCGAGAAGATGATCGCCCGCCGACAGGAAGCCCAGCAGAGGGACCGTCACCGCAGCCAGACCCGATGGAACGAGCACCGTGCCGGCCGAGCCTTCGAGCTCGTCGATGGCCGCCTCGAGCGCCTGCGTCGTCGGCGTTCCGCGCAGTCCGTAGGTATAGCGCTGCGACCGCGACCGCATCGTCGCGGTGTCCGGATAAAGCACGGTGGAAGCGTGCACCACGGGCGGGTTGACGAAGCCGAAGTACTCGCTGGGTTCGTGCCCGCTATGAATGATACGAGTGCCGATTTTTTGCGCAGATTGTGAGGATGTTTTGGTCAATGGAGCGGCTTTCTTACTCGATTCTATGGCGACCTTAAAAATCAGCGGTCACTTCGTGGAAAAAACAAGACGGAAGCTTGACCTGCTGAAAATTATGGCATGTGATCTGTGCGCGACGGCGTTCTGCCGCCTGGCGCAGTTTGTCCCCCATGCCTTCTAGCACAGGGGACGGCTTTACTCGCAAACCAACGAAGCAGAAACCTGAAACGAATGGGAAGGTTATCCTGATGAAATTGAAGCTCCTGACGGCCGCCCTTGGACTGACGGTCGCAGCGGTGGCCGCTGGCGGCGCATCGGCGGCGACGCTTGACGACGTCAAGTCGCGTGGTGCCCTCAAGTGCGGCGTGAACACTGGCCTGCCGGGCTTCGCCTCACAGAACGACCAGGGCGAATGGCAGGGCCTGGACGTCGACTACTGCAAGGCGATCGCGGCGGCGATCTTCAACGATGCGAGCAAGGTGCAGTATACGCCGCTCTCGGCCGTGCAGCGCTTCCCGGCTCTTCAGAACGGCGAGATCGACGTTCTCGCCCGCAACACGACCTGGACGATGGACCGCGACACCGCGCTTGGCCTGAACTTCGCCGGCGTCAACTACTATGATGGCCAGGGCTTCATGGTGAAGAAGGACATCGGCGTCAACTCGGCGCTGCAGCTGTCCGGCGCCACCGTCTGCGTGCAGTCCGGCACCACGACAGAGCTCAACCTGGCCGACTACTTCTCGGCCAATAACATGGACTACAATCCGGTCGTCATCGAGGCGCAGTCGGACGTGAATTCGGCCTATGACAGCGGCCGCTGCGACGTTTTGACCACGGATGCCTCGGGCCTCTACGCCTCGCGCCTGGAGATGGGCAACCCGGACGAGAACGTCGTGCTGCCGGAGATTATCTCCAAGGAGCCGCTGGGTCCCGTCGTGCGGCAGGGTGACGACCAGTGGTTCAACCTGGTCAAGTGGGTCCATTTCGCGCTGCTGAACGCCGAAGAGATGGGCGTGACCATGGACAACGTCGACCAGATGGTCGACGAGCAGACCAAGGCGGTCGACAGCGGCGAGGGCCAGAACCCGAACCTGTCGCGTCTTCTGGGTGTCGGCGAGAACTTCGGCGAGAAGATCGGCCTGGAGCAGACCTGGGTGGTGAACATCATCAAGGCGGTCGGCAATTACGGCGAGATCTTCGAGCGCAACATCGGCACCGACACCCCGCTCGGCATCGCCCGCGGGCAGAACGCGCTGTGGACCGAAGGCGGCCTGCAGTACGCGCCGCCGATCCGCTGAGCCCATTTGGACTGAGCCGTAACACATGTGAGCTTCGTCGCCCTCGGGCGGCGAAGCCGTGGTGCTATCAAATGATCGGGCAGCGATGACGGTTGATATACGGCCCTTGCCGCGTGGGCGCTCCGGCGACTCCCTCCTGACGAACCCCTTGGTTCGCAGCATTGTCTTTCAGGTCGTGCTCGTTCTCGGACTGGCCGCCTTTATCTGGTGGATCGTCGACAACACGGCCCGCAATCTCGCCCAGGCCCACATCGCCTCGGGCTTCGGTTTCCTCGATAACCGCTCCGGCTTCGACATCGCGCAGCAGCCGATAGGCTATTCGAGCAACGCGACCTATGGCCGCGCCATCGTGGTGGGCATCGTCAACACGCTCATCATCGCGGGCACGGGCATCGTCATGGCGACGATCCTCGGCTTCATCGTCGGCATCGGGCGGCTGTCTCACAATTTCCTACTGCGCGGTCTCGCCACCATCTATGTCGAGACGTTCCGCAACATTCCGCCGCTGCTGGTCATCCTCTTCTGGTATTTCGGCGTCCTGTCGGTTCTGCCGTTGCCACGACAGGCGGTGGCGCTGCCGTTCGGCGCCTACATTTCCAACCGTGGCCTGCAGACCCCCAGCGCGGCCTTCGAGACGCTGGCCTGGCTGACGCTGGCGGTGTTCGTCATCGGCGTCGTCGTGACGGTCTTCCTCTATCGCAGGGCGCGCAAGCGTCAGATGGCGACGGGTGAACAGCGCTCGCTTCTCGGCCCGGCGCTGGGTCTCATCGTCGGGCTGCCGTTGCTGGTGTTCCTCGTCACCGGCCTGCCGGTGGTCCTCGACTACCCGACGAAGAGCACCTTCAACCTCGTCGGCGGCTTTCAGATCCGCCCCGAGTTCCTGGCTCTCTTCCTGGCGCTGTCGGTCTATACGGGGGCCTTCATCGCCGAAATCGTGCGCGCCGGCATCCTGTCCGTCTCCAAGGGACAGACCGAGGCGGCGCAGGCGCTGGGCCTCAGGCGAGCCCAGACGCTGAGGCTGGTCGTCGTGCCGCAGGCGTTCCGGGTCATCATCCCGCCGCTGACCAGCCAGTACCTGAATTTGACCAAGAACTCCTCGCTCGCTCTGGCGATCGGCTATCCCGACCTCTTCGCGATTGGCTCGACGGTGCTCAATCAGTCCGGCCAGTCGGTGGAGATCATCATCATCTGCATGGCCTTCTATCTGACCTTCAGCCTGCTGGTGTCGGCCTTCATGAACTGGTTCAACGCCAAGATGGCGCTTGTCGAGCGGTAGGGCGGAAATCCAATGGAAGAACAAGTCGCCCGCTTCGTCGCGCGGGAACAGAAACAGCCGCTGCCGCCGCCGGCCGACGAGACCGGAGTGATCGGCACCGTCCGCAAGAACCTCTTCTCGACCCCCGTCGATGCGGTGATCAGCGTCGTCGCGCTGTTCTTCATCGCCTGGGCCGTCTGGAACCTGCTGCAATGGGCGTTGTTCGACGCGGTCTTTACCGGCCAGGGTCGCGAGGCCTGCGTGGCGGGTGACGGCGAGGCCGCCGGCGCGTGCTGGATCTTCGTTTCCTCGAAGTTCCAGCAGTTCGTCTATGGCCTCTATCCGGTGGCCGAGCGGTGGCGCGTCAACCTGGTCTTTCTGCTTCTGGCGGTGCTGACCATCGGGCTGCTCGTGCCGTCGCTGCCGCGCAAGGGACTGAACGCGGTCCTGTTGTTCGGAGTGTTTCCGTTCGTCGCCTTCGTCCTGCTCACCGGAGGCCAACTGGCGATCGGCAGCGGCGCGGTGGCGTTGTTTCTGATGCTGGCGGCGGTCGGATCGCTGATCCTGGTGACCTCGCGCAGCGATGTCGACTGGACGGACACGTTGATGAAGGTGGCGGCCGTTCTGGTTCTGCTGTCGATCGTCGCGCTGTTGCTATCGAACACCGTCGCGCGAACCTCGATCGCGCTGTTCGGGCTTCGCTTCACGATCTTTTCGCTGCTCGCGCTCGTCCTGGCGCTGGCGTCGATCGGTGTCGCCGCCTTTGCGGCGCTGCGCGCCAACGACCGGAGAATTGCGCTCGCGGCGGTCTGGCCGCCGGTCGCGATGGTCGCGGTCCTCGTCTTCCTGTCGGTCGACGTCGGGCTGCGGGTCGTTCCCACGCATCTGTGGGGCGGATTGCTGGTGACGCTGGTGGTGTCGGTCACCGGCATCGCCAGCTCGCTTCCGCTGGGTGTCCTCCTGGCGCTGGGCCGGCGCTCCGACATGCCCGCCGTTCGGCTCCTGTCGATCATCTTCATCGAGTTCTGGCGCGGCGTTCCGCTGATCACCGTCCTGTTCATGGCGCAGTTCATGCTGCCCCTGTTCATGCCGGACGGCGTTTCGTTCAACCAGCTGCTGAGGGCCCTGGTGGGCGTGGCGCTGTTTTCTGCGGCCTATATGGCCGAAGTCGTGCGCGGCGGCCTGCAGGCCATCCCCAAGGGGCAGTACGAGGCCGCCGACGCCATGGCGCTGACCTATTGGCAGAAGATGCGGATGATCATCCTGCCGCAGGCGCTGAAGCTGGTGATCCCCGGCATCGTCAACACCTTCATCGGGCTCTTCAAGGACACCAGCCTCGTCTACATCATCGGCCTGGCCGACCTGCTCGGCACGGTCCGGCGCGGCTTCAACGATCCCAACTGGATCACGCCGTCGACGCCTGCCACCGGGCTGGTCTTTGCCGCCTTCGTCTATTGGCTCTTCTGTTTCGGCATGTCGCGCTACTCCATCTTCATGGAACGGCGCCTGGATACCGGACACAGGTAAGGAACTCCTCCTCATGGCAATGCAAAACACGGCCGTCCGCAACGACATCGATGCCAACCGCGAGGTCGGTGTCGAGCTGATCAACGTCAACAAGTGGTACGGCGAGTTCCACGTCCTGCGCGACATCAATCTGAAAGTGCGCAGGGGGGAGCGCATTGTGGTTTGCGGACCATCGGGCTCGGGCAAGTCGACCATGATCCGCTGCATCAACCGGCTGGAGGAGCACCAGAAGGGCACCATCGTCGTCGACGGCATCGAACTGACCAGCGATCTGAAGAAGATCGACGAGGTGCGACGTGAGGTCGGCATGGTGTTCCAGCACTTCAACCTGTTCCCGCATCTCACCATTCTGGAGAACTGCACGCTCGCGCCGATCTGGGTGCGCAAGATGCCCAAGAAGCAGGCCGAAGAAGTCGCCATGCGCTATCTCGAGCGCGTCAAGATCCCCGAGCAGGCCAACAAATATCCCGGCCAGCTCTCCGGCGGCCAGCAGCAGCGCGTCGCCATCGCGCGCTCGCTGTGCATGAACCCCAAGATCATGCTGTTCGACGAGCCGACCTCGGCGCTCGATCCGGAGATGATCAAGGAGGTGCTCGACGTCATGGTAGGCCTCGCCGAAGAGGGCATGACCATGATCTGCGTCACGCACGAGATGGGCTTCGCGCGGCAGGTGGCCAACCGCGTCATCTTCATGGACGCCGGCCAGATCGTCGAGCAGAACGAGCCGGAACAGTTCTTCACCAATCCCCAGCACGATCGCACCAAGCTGTTCCTGTCGCAGATCCTGCACTAACGGGTGCCGGAGCCACGTCGTGGCGCCTGCGATGGCGCCACGGCCGAACTCGCCAGCCGCGGCGTCGGCCCTGATCGATGGCATGCGTCGAAGACTTGCGTTCGGCGGGCGATCGTCACGCGTCCGAAGCGCTCCCAAAGTGCTCTAGGAAACGGTTAACCGCCGGAGCCTTCCGTGCCCGATCCACCGGAACCTTAGACCTGCCGCTCCGTTACAGCGGCTGGCCTTGGAGAGTGCTGTGCCGGATTCCACGATCGAGCATCGGAATGACAAGAACTCGATCGTTGCGCCTGCGATCGGATTGGTCAATTCGCAAACCTTTCAGCAGGGTCCGCGCTGGGCGATCATCGGGATCTTCCTGATTTTGTTTTTCGGCGCGCTCTATCTCGCCGCCAGTTTCGTGCTGCCAGTGGTGATCGCGCTTCTTTTCGCGCTCGTGCTGAGCCCGATCGTAAGGTTTCTGCGCCGCCGCCTAAAGATCTGGGAGCCCGTTTCAGCCATCGTCCTGGTCTTCGGCGCGCTGATCACCCTGGTGTTCGGATTCTATATGTTGAGCGATCCGATCGCCAACATCGTCAACAACGCGCCGCGCTACGCCGCCGCCGTCAATCACCAGATGGACGATATCCGCGACCGCGTGGAGCGACTGCGGACCGCGCAGCAGACCGTCGAAAAGACGGCGGACGACGCGGCGCCCGAGGCGCCGAACACCGATGATGACAAGCCTCAGGAGGTCGTCGTTCAGAACCCCGGGCTGCTCGACAACGCTGCGTCCGCGCTGCCGCAGGTCATGGCCAGCATCGGCTTCACTCTGGTATTCCTGTTCTTTCTCCTGTCCTCGGGCGACCTGTTCTATCAGAAGCTGGTCAAGGCGATGCCGACGCTCTCCGACAAGAAGCGGGCACTCCACATCGCGCACGACATCGAGCGCGAGCTGTCGCGCTATCTCTTCACCATCACCTTGATCAACATCTCGCTGGGCGTCGCTGTCGGCAGCATGCTTTGGATCGCGGGAATGCCGACGCCGTTGATCTTCGGCGCGTTGGCGACGCTGCTCAACTACATCCCCTATATCGGCGCGATCGTCGGAATGGCGCTGGTCGGCGTCATCGGGCTCGCCGAGTTCGGTACGCTGTGGGACGCCCTGTTCCCAGTTTTCCTGTACCTCCTATGCACCACCATCGAAGGCCAGTTCATCACGCCGATGATCGTCGGCCGCCGCCTTCAGATGAACCCTGCCGCGGTTTTTCTGGCCGTCGCTTTCTGGGGCTGGATCTGGGGCGTCATCGGCATGTTCCTCGCCGTGCCCATGATGGTCGCGATCAAGGTCTTTGCCAGCTACATCCAGCCGCTGTCGCCGGTCGGCAACTTCATCTCGGCGGAGGAACAGCCCGAAGCCGACGGCAGCGATTGATCGCGACCATTTGCGATCGGCCGTCAAGGGTAGGGTGCCGAGCAACCGCCTGGGCGTTTGGCCATCGGTACAACTCCCACGGGTACAGAGACTTCGGTTCTTGACCCTTCGAGCGCCTTCCTCGTCGTCATCCCTTTCACGGTCAGGCGGCGTACGTCTGGGGTCGTGTCCTTCCGGTGTCTTCTCCACACGATAAAAAAAGGGTCGGCAGCCACACGGACTGCCGACCCTTCTCGTCGAGTTATTCGACCGACGCTCAGTTGGCGCTGGCGGAATCCACCGGCTTCACCAAGGGGGTGATCCGGCGCAGTGTCACGCGGCGGTTCTCCCGGTTGGCCTCCTGGGTGTCAACCTTCAGGTACTGCTCGCCATAGCCCTGGGTGACCAGATTCTCCGGCGGGATGTCGAAGTAATCCGTCAGCGCCTGGGCGACGGCCTCGGCTCTTTGGTCCGATAGGGCCAGATTGGCGAGTTCGGAGCCGACTGCGTCCGTGTGACCCTCGATCAGGAAGGTCTCACCCGGATTGTCCCCGATCACGCGGCTGACCGCCTCGGCCAGTGCCTGCAGGTCTTCCACTTCGTCCTGCGAGATCGAGGAGGAGCCGAAGTCGAAGTTGATCGTGTTGAGATCGATCCGCCGCACCTTGTCGCGAATACGCTCCGACCGACGCACTTCGTCGACCGAATAGATTCGCTCGACCGTCTCGACCGGCGGCGCGACGATGGTATCGAAATAGAGCTGCTCGTCGGGCTGCTCGACATCGACGATGTAGCGGTCGCGCGGAATCGCCAGCTCCAGCGGCGGCAGGTCGGCGCCGGGGTCGTAGGTGTAGTCGCGGTGGCGCGGCCCCTCGGCACTCGGATCGTAGAACAGCACGACCTCGCGGCCGTCCGGCATGATACGCGAACGCTGGATGATGTCGCCGTAGCGATTGGAGATGGAGACGACCTGCACGCCGTTCGGACGAACGATGGTCTCGCGGGTGCGACCGCGCGGCAGCTCTTCGACATAGCGTTCGTCGGCACCGCGTCCGAGCCGTTCCTGATCGTCCGGCTGGATGAAATAGGCGGCTGCGGCACCCGCTGCGGCGCCGGCCACGCCGGCTCCGACGATCGCCAGGATGTCGCGATCACCCACCCGGCGCACGACCTCGGCGTCTGGCGGCAATTCGCGATCGGGCCGGCGGTCGATCCGCTCGCCTTCCTCGGACCGCGCCGAACGGACCTCGACGGGTTCCCTCAACTGCTGAGCGCGCGCGTCGCTTTCATCCAGCCGCTTGGGATCGACCGGCTGGGTCTGGACGTCGGCGGGCACGGCCTCGGGCGTCTCGGCCTGTTCGTCCATCGGTACGAAGCCGTCCTGACCCTGCTGTGCCTCCGCCGGCTGCTCGGCCGGCATTTCCGCCGGCTGGTCGGGAGCGGGTTGCTGTTGCGCGTCGCTGGGCTGCTTTTCGCCAGCGGGCGGAGCCGGCTGATCCGACTTGGTCGAATCAGGCGTCTGGCCGCTCTCTGGCTGCGACTGATCCGGTTGCGGCGCGGGCTGGTCTTCATCTGCCGGAGCCGGCAGCTCGTCGGGGGATTGGAAGGATCCGCTTCCTTCCGGCGCCGCCGCGCCGTCGCTTTGCGGCTCGGTCGGGGCAGGGGGTTCGGCCTGCGGTTCGGCGGGCTGCTCGGCGGCCGGCTGTTCGGGCGCAGCCTGCTCCTCCGGAGCGCTGGGCGGTGTCGGTTCCTCGGCCGGCGCCGCGTCGGGCACGTCGGGTTCGGCTGGCTCTTCGACGGCCGGTTCGTTCACCGTCGGCTCCTCGACGGTGGGCTCGGCGGGCTCGGAAGCCTGTGGAGCTTCGGGCTCGGGCGCAGCCTCAGGCTCGGGCGCCGGTACCGGAGCAGGCTCCGGCTCGGAAGCCGCTTGCGGCTGGGGCGCTGGTTCGGGCTCCGGTGCAGGTTCCGCCGCCGCCGGAGGGGCCGGTTCAGGCTCGGGCGCAGCCTCAGGCTCGGGTGCGGGTGCGGGTTCCGGCGCAGGAGCGGGCTCCTCGGCCGCCGGGGGAGCCGGTTCGGGCGTGGGTGCCGCCTCGGGCGCAGGCGATGGTTCGGGCTGCGGCGCGTCGTCGGGTGCCGGTGGCTGTTGGCCGGGTGGCAGAAGCAGGGGCTGATCCTGTCCCGGTGCCGGAGCGGCGTCCTGCGCATAGACGGCGGCCGGGCCGCTGAGCACGGTGGAGGTGGCGAGCGCCGCGGCCGTCACGAGCCTGCCGGTGCGTTTCAATCTGATCATGTCGTAGCCTTGGGTTTGTCCGTCCCTTACCAGTCCGGCCTGCGGCGGCGTCGCCGTAACGATGCCGCGTCCTCTTGCCGGGCGGCCGGTGCCCCTACAACAAGGCAAGTCCGGGCAGCGTTCCCTTGCGTCGGGTGGATCGCGGACGAGGTCAGGCGACGGGCGGTGTCCAGCCGTACAGCCAGGCCAGATCCTGGCCCAGATTCGTCGGCGATTTCAGGCCGAGCACGGCATCGCGTCCCAGCGAGAGCGGGAAGGGCAGGTGATAGACCATCTCGTGAAAGCGCACGCGCGAGCGAACTCTGTCGATGCGGGGTCGGCGCAGGGTCTCGTAGAGTTCGAAGGCGGCGGCTGGGCTGTCGGCCTTGGCGAGCGCATGGGCGACGATGCACCCATCCTCGATCGCCATGGCGGCCCCCTGGGCGGCGTAGGGCAGCATGGCGTGGGCCGCATCGCCGATCAGCAGGATATTGTCGTGCCGCCACGGCCGCTTGTCGTCGACCACATACATCGGCCAGGCGAGCGCCGGCCCGCCCGCGGCGATCAGCTTTTGAAGCTGGCTGTCCCAGGATCGGAATTCGCGGGCCAGCCGGTCGACCTCGACCGGCGCCGGAGCGCTGCCGGCGGCGCCGTCGCTCGGCACGATCAGCACCACATTCACCTCACGGCCCTGGCGAATCGGATAGGCCACCGCGTGGCGGCCCGCGCCCAGCCAAGCCTCGATCCCGTTGAACGCCGGACGATCGGCGGCGATCCGCTCGGCCGGGACGGTCATCCGCCAGGCCGTGGTGCGAGTGTCGACGGGCGGCGGCAGAACAAGCGCTTCGGCGACCCTCGACCGGACGCCATCGGCCGCGACGACGATTTCGGCGTGGATTTGGCGATCGGTCTTGCCGTTCCGAAAGACGAGCAGAGTGGTCTTCGGACCGGGTTCGGCGCCGACCAGCTCTTGGCCGAGATGGAGGTTGATCGCCGGGTCCGTGCTGGCTGCAATGGCCAAGCCGGCCTGCAGATCGGCCCGGTGGATCGACATGTAGGAGGCGCCGTCGTGTCCTCCGACGGACACCGCGGCGATCTGCCGACCGGAGCGGCCCGATTTCAGCTTGACCGTCTTGGCGACCACGGCGTGCCGCACGAGACCGTCCGCCAGGCCGAGCCATGACAGGACGCGCACGGCGTTGGGCGAAAGCTGAAGCCCGGCGCCCACCTCCTGCAAATCGGTCGCGCGTTCGTAGATGTCGACGGAAAAACCGGATCGTGCGAGGCACAGCGCCGCGGTCAGACCGGCGATGCCGGCTCCGACGACGACGATTCGGCCCCTGGACGGCATGATCAGGCCGCCTTCTCCTCGAACAGGCAGCCGGCCGGGACCGTCTCGGAGGGCGCCAGCGAGGTGTTCAGGCGGTAGAGCGTGGAGCAGTAGCTGCACACGGCCTCTTGTTCATCGCCCATGTCGATGAACACATGCGGATGGTCGAAGGGCGGATTGGCGCCGACGCACATGAACTCGCTGACGCCGATCTCGATCACGTCGTAGCCGCCGTCATTCTGAAAGTGAGGGATGACGTGTCCCGCCATTGATCGCTCCTTCATGCAAGATTGCCCGCCGGCGCGGACCATAATATCGGTGCCGCAAAAAGAACAGGGTGATGCTGTCGCGCCGCGACGCTGTCATGGGGACAGGCGGCCGGCTGGCGTCGTTCGAGAATGGAAAGAATATGCATGGCTGTCTTTGAGAACGAAAATTTGAACCTCGTCTACCTCGACGAGGGGGAGCGCGACGGCAAGGCGGTCCTGCTCCTGCACGGATTTGCCTCCAACATGAGGGTGAACTGGATCGAGCCGGGTTGGGTGTCCGCCCTTGTCGACGCCGGCTATCGGGTTCTGGCCTTCGACCATCGCGGGCACGGCGACAGCGACAAGCCCTACGACGAGACCGCCTATGCGCCGGATCGGATGGCCGCCGACGCTCTCGCCCTCGTCGACCATCTCTCGATTCCGCAGGCCGCGCTGTTCGGCTATTCGATGGGCGCGCGTGTCGCCGCCTTTGCGGCGCTGGCCGCGCCGGATCGCTTTCCGCTGCTGGTCTTCGGCGGGCTCGGCATCGGTCTCGTCCACGGCGTCGGAGAATGGGACCCGATCGCGGAGGCCTTGCTGGCTCCGTCGCTGGATGACGTGAGCGGCGAGCAGCCGCGCATGTTCCGATCCTTCGCCGATCGCACCGGCAGCGATCGGTTCGCCCTGGCTGCCTGCATCTCGACCTCGAGGCAGGAACTGACGGCTGAACAGGTCGGCAGGCTCGATCAGCCGACCCTCATCGGTGTCGGGACGAAGGACGACGTCGCCGGCTCGGCCTCGGAACTGGCCGCCCTGATGCCGAACGCGACCGCTTTCGACATCGAACGGCGTGACCACATGCTGGCCGTCGGCGATCGCAGCTTCAAGGCCGCCGTGCTCCGGTTCCTCGGCGAGCATCAATCTCTCCTTTAAGATCTTTGCGCCACGACCTCGGCCTCGCCATCATGGGCCATTGATTTTGCGACCCCAGGGCTCTTAATTTCGAGAGGCGTGAATGGAGCGGGGTTTGGGCGAAGCCGAACCCGCTCTAGATTTGCCCTTACGATACGAGGCTGGCCGATCGACGGCCCGCCAACGCTGCTCGTCGGCCGGCCCGCCGGCACATGGAGACATACCAAATGACCGTTGTGGGCAGGCAGCCGCACGATCGGCTGGAAGCGATCGATCCGATCTGGGCGCAGATTCGTCTGGAGGCCGAACGCGTGGTCGAGACCGACCCGGTTCTGGCGGCGTTCATCTACGCGACCATCCTCAATCATCCGAGCCTGGAGAACGCGTTGATCCACCGCGTCTCCGAGCGGCTGGACCATCCCGACATTCCGGCCGTTCTGATCCGCCAGGCCTTCGAGAGCATGTGGCAGAAGGACACCGGCTGGAGCGAGACGCTGCGCATCGATCTCCAGGCCGTCTACGACCGCGATCCGGCCTGCGAGCGCTACATCCAGCCGCTGCTCTACTTCAAAGGCTTCCACGCCATCCAGACTCATCGGCTGGCGCATTGGCTGTGGCAGGAAGGGCGGCAGGATTTCGCCCTCTATCTGCAGTCGCGCTCGTCCGCCGTCTTTCAGACCGACATCCATCCGGCCTCCAAGATGGGCCGCGGCATCTTTCTGGATCATGCCACGGGGTTGGTCGTCGGGATGACCGCGTCGATCGGCGACGACGTGTCCATCTTGCAGGACGTCACGCTGGGTGGCACCGGCAAGGAATTCGGCGACCGCCACCCGAAGATCGAAAGCGGCGTGCTGATCGGCGCCGGCGCCAAGATTCTCGGCAACATCCGTGTCGGGAAATGCTCGAAAATCGCCGCCGGCTCGGTCGTCCTGAAGCCGGTCCCGGAAAAGTCGACCGTCGCCGGCGTGCCGGCGCGCGTGATCGGCATGGTGGATTGCCAGGGCGAGCCGGCACGGGCGATGGATCAGACATTCGACAAGGTGGACTGACCGTCGGACCGATACGGCAAGGGTGCGCGACGGGCGCAGCCATTGAAATCGCGGCGCCGTCTCTAGCTAGTCTGGTGCCCACCAAGGAGTATGCTCGTGAAGCCAGAAGAAATCCGCAAGCTCGAAAGCTATCTGAAGTCGCGCTTTGCGGGGTCGCCCATCCAGGTGCGGGCGTTGCCGCGCAAGGCGGATTCGGCGGAGGTCTATCTCGACGACGAGTTCGTCGGACTTCTGTCCAAGGACGAGGAAGAGGGCGAACTGTCCTATCATTTCACGATGACGATCCTCGACATCGATCTGGACTAGGAGTCCGCTTCAATGGCCTCCGGAACGGGAGCCTGAACGCACCGCGATCGATCGCGGGCCATGCCCGCTCCCGGCCAAGCTTGTCATAGGATGATGCCGAAAAGTTCGCCGCTTTTCGGCATCATGCGTTAGCGAAGGCTGCCGACGAGGACGTTCCGGTCGTCGGCGATCGCCACCCACCGGCCCGGATTGCTGTCGGACTGGCGCTTCAGATAGGTGTAGTGCGTCTGCGTCCAGGGCAGGATTTCGTCCGCGAGATTGTCGAGGATGTATTCGCCGGCGTCGGTGCGCACCGTCAGCACGGCATGGCCGTCGCCATTCGGCTGTCGCACTACCGTGATCAGCAGCGCCGAGCGCGGGAAACCGTCGCGCTCCAGCATATATTGCTTAAGCAGGACATAGTCTTCGCAATCGCCTTCGGTCGTCGGATACGACCACCGCTCCGGCACGCCGTACATGTCCTGATCGGTGCGCGGATAGATCGCCGTATTGACCGCGCTGTTCACCTCGATCAGCTTGTTCCAGCTGGATTGCGTGAGCTGTACGACGCCGACCTGGCCGCTGGGGCGGCATTCGTCTGCATATTGCTGGCAGAATTCGTAGTGCCCTATCGGCTGTGAGGTGGCGCCCTGAATCGGCATGCGCAGAGGCTGAGCCCAAGCCGTTGCCGACGATGCGATGACGGCGAAGACGCCGAGGGCGAAAGCCCGCTTGCTGATCGACTTCAAGTGTTCTTCTCCCCGTTGTAGATGGAGAGAATGGCACATGCGTTTTACTTTCGAGCGAAGTCATGATCGGCAAATTAACTCAAATTGTCGAAGAATGCCGGAAAATATACTTTACTGGAACTGAAGCCGTCCGCTCAAAATCGATTCACATTTGAACGATCGGAGCCGGCGCATGACGCCTCGACTCCGATGCCTGGCGCTGAGCGGTGGGCGAAGCAGGCAGACTGTGTCGTCTGAGCCGTCAGAGAAAACGGGTCGCGGAACTGACGGTAAGGCTTAGGTGGCAAAGCGGAGAAGACGGTCGGGGGCCGCCACTGCTCGTGGCGAGCGTTGCGTTGCGGCGCCGAAACCGGGAGCGCTATCGCATGACGGCCCGTCGTTCGTCCGCACGAGCCGACGATCGGACAGGATACTGGGAAAGGGAATGGTGATGCCGGCTGCCGTCCCGGCGGGGAAACGCCTCAGCCGAACCGGCTTTCCAGCGCTTCACGCTCCTGCACCGCAGCGAACTCGATGGCGAAGCCGCTCTCCAGCAGGCGCACGACCCGGCCCGGCGTGGAGCCGAGCGTCACTCGCGTGCCGATGGCGGGATGGGCGTCGCACTGGACGGCGGCCCCGGACAGCGACAGGTCGATGATCAGGGCATCGGCCGAGCGCCCGTCTTCGAAAAGGATCGCAACCACCCGCTGACGCGGCTGAACGCGCTCGTGCCGGCGATCCTCGGGCAGGTCGAGTTCATGCCTGTTGGCGAGCCAGGTCAACTGCGCGGCGAGCTTTTCGCGTTTGCGCTCGCTGCCGCGCAGCAGCACCGAAAAGCCGCCGGGAAAGACATGGCGCACCATACCTTCCAACCGGCCCACATGATCGATATAGAAGATCGCCAACTCATCGCGGCGAGGCGTGGCGTGAGTAAGGACCATCGCGTCGCCCGGCGACATGGCCTCGATCCGGCATGGATATTCGCTTTGATCCTCCAGCATGAACCGCCCGAGCAAATCGACGTTCACGCACTGGAACTCGTGCGGCTCGACGGAGCTCTGCTGCTGGGCCATGGCGGTTTGATACATGGTCGAATCGATCGCGCTACGAATCGGCGGAAGCCTGCGAGATGGCCAGTCTAGGTGCGGGACGTTAACGATTCGTCGATGTCTCGATCCCGACGAGAGACTGCCGTGCCTTTGCACGCCAAACGAGACCGTCCTTTTTCAAAGGGAGACCCTTTCGTGACGCCTGAACACCAGAGCGGCCAGCCCGTTCGACACAATCCGCCCGCGTTCAACGTACCGGGCGTCGTCTTGGTCCTGCTGGCAGCCTTCTTCCTGGTCCAGATCGTTCGCAGCGTGCTGAGCCCATGGGCCGACGCGCTGGTACTCATGAACTTCTCCTTCCTGCCAGGCTGCTACGATTCCGTTTCGGAGGTCTGCGGTCTGCGCACTGCCGGTTCGGGGCTCTGGTCGCCGCTCTCCTATGCCTTCCTGCATGGCGGCTGGACGCATCTCCTCGTCAATACGGTCTGGATGCTTGCGTTCGGCTCGCCGGTGGCCCGGCGCCTCGGGGTAACTCGGTTTCTGCTGATCTGCGCGGCGGGGGCCGTCGCCGGCGCGGCGCTGTTCGGGCTCGTCAATCCGACATTGGTGGAGCCGGTGGTCGGCGCATCGGGCATCATTTCCGCGCTGATGGGGGCAGCCTGCCGGTTCGCGTTCCATCCGGGGGCGCGCGTCGGCGGCCGCATCGAGGTCGACGGCCGGCGATTGTCGGTGCTCGAGTCGCTCGCCGACCGAACGGTACTGTTCTTCATTCTGGTGTTCTTCGGCATCAACCTCGTCGTCGGCACCGGCGTCGGCTCGATGTTCGGCGGCGGGGAAGGGCAGGTTGCCTGGGAGGCTCATCTCGGCGGCTTCGCCTTCGGTTTTCTGTCCTTCGCGCTGTTCGACCGCAGCGAGCGTTACGGCCGTCGGCAGGGTTGAACTCGCGTCGTCTTTGTTCCACCTTGCCAAGTCGGAAGTGCCTGTTGCACGGGTGAGGAAACGAACAATGACGGTCAAGCTAATCTTGGAGCGCAAGGGGCGCGACGTGGTGACGATGAAGCCCAACGTCACCTTGGCGCAGGCGGCGGCCCGGCTGGCGGAAAAGCGCATCGGCGCTGTCATCCTCCTCAATGAGGACGCGGGCGTCGCGGGCATCCTGTCGGAACGCGACATCGTGCGGCTGATCGGCACGCAGGGCCCCAGCTGCCTGGATGAGCCGGTCTCGCAAGTCATGACCCTGGAGGTCGTCACCTGTCCCGAAAAGACGACCGTCGCGGAAGCCATGGAGATCATGACGGAGCGACGCTTCCGACATCTGCCTGTGGTCGAGGGCGGCAAGCTCGTCGGGCTCGTGTCGATCGGCGACGTGGTGAAGCAGCGGATCGCCGCCGCCGAGCAGGAGGCTGAGGATATCCGCAACTATATCGCCGCCAGCTAGCGGCCCGAGCGACCATTCGGCCGAACGAGGACTGCTCCGGCGGCTTTCCTGGGCAGTCCCCGCTTTTGTGACACCGCGCCGGTTTCAAAGTCGGTGCGGACCGCATGATGCGTGGGCTCGACCGCCGCCCCTCATCCTTGAGACGGGGGTTGCACCGCCGTTGGCTACGAGGGGTCAGGGCAGGGCGCGCTTGGCCTCTTTCGTGAGCTCCAGAACCGCGCCGCCATCGTCCCAGCGGGCCTGCCGGTAGAAGCAGCTGTTGCGCCCGGTGTGACAGGTCTCTTCGGGCCGCGCGACGTCGACCTTGAGCCAGACCGCGTCCTGGTCGCAGTCGACGCGGACCTCGCGCACGGTCTGCAAGGCGCCGGAGGTCTCGCCCTTCTTCCACAGCGACTGCCGCGAGCGGCTGAAATAATGCGCTGTCCCGGTTTGAAGTGTCAGTGCCAGCGCTTCGGCGTTCATATGAGCGACCATCAGCAGATCGCCCGTCGTCGCATCGGTCACGACGGCCGTCACCAGGCCCTTGTCGTCGAAACGCGGCGTCAGGTTGCGCCCTTCTTCCAGTTCCGCCTTGTCGGAAGAGGGTGGCGCGAACGAAGTGCCGGAATCGTTCGCCGGCATCAGCGCGTACCGACCATACCGAGGAAGCGGGCCTGCTCGGCCTTGTCGTCGGCAAAGGCGCCGTGGAAGGCGGTCGTGATCGTCTTCGAACCCTTGGTGCGCACCCCGCGCATGGCCATGCAGAGGTGCTCGCCCTCCAGCATGACCGCGACGCCGCGAGGGCCGAGCACCTCATCGATCGCGGCTGCGATCTGCGCGGTCATCGCCTCCTGCGTCTGCAGCCGGCGGGCGAACGTCTCGACACAACGCGCGATCTTCGACAGGCCGAGCACGCGGCCCGCGGGCAGATAGGCGATATGGGCCTTGCCGATAATAGGCACCATGTGGTGCTCACAATGCGAATAGAAGTCGATATCGCGCATCAGCACGATGTCGTCGTACCCCGCCACCTCCTCGAAGGTGCGGCCGAGGATCTCGGCGGGATCCATGCCGTAGCCGCCGAACAACTCCTCATAGGATTTGACCACCCGTGCCGGGGTTTCCAGCAGCCCCTCGCGGTGCGGATCGTCGCCGGCCCAGCGGATCAGCGTCGCCACGGCGGCCTCGGCCTCCTCGCGGCTCGGCCGTTCGGTGCCAGGCTTGTCGGGAAAGCGCTCGACGATCGCGTTCATGCCGGTGTCTTTCGTGATGCTGGAAGCCATGGAACAGGAGCACTTCGATACGAGGACCAAGGCCCGCGAGCAGGCCTCGTTCTGAAATTACGCCGGCCAATTTTAATACCGAGCCTGCGGGGCTATATAAACAGCCGAACCGGCGTTTTGAATATCGCCCGCATCCTCCGAGCGGTGACGGACCATGATCGATGAAGTGTACAATGCCCGCATTCTCGAGTTGGCGGGCAATATTCCCCGTATCGGGCGGCTCGAAAATCCCGATGCGACGGCCACAGCTCACTCCAAGCTGTGCGGTTCGACCGTCACGATCGATCTGAAAATGGACGGCGGCGTGGTCGGCGACTTCGCCCATGAAGTGAAGGCCTGCGCGCTGGGTCAAGCGTCGTCGTCGGTGATGGCGAGCGTCATCGTCGGAGCGACGCCGAACGAGCTGCGCGAGGTCCGCAAGGCGATGCTCGCCATGCTCAAGGAGAACGGGCCGCCGCCCGCCGGGCGCTTTGCCGAGCTGAAATATCTGCAGCCGGTGCGCGACTACAAGGCGCGGCAGGCGTCCACCATGCTGACCTTCGACGCGGTGGTCGAGGCGCTCGACAAGATCGAGGGCAGGAAGGCCGATGCCAGCGCCGCAGCCTGAGAACGATGAGGGGATGCGGCCGCCAGAGCGGTTCGAGACCCGACGCCTCGTCATTCGCAAGCCAGTCATGGAGGACGCAGAGGCGATCTATGCGGAGTATGCCACGGACCCTTCGGTCACGCGGTTTCTAACCTGGCAGCCGCATCGGACGTTACTGGACTCGCAGGCGTGCATAGCACGGTGGCGCGATGAATGGGCCGCGGGGCGGTCGTTTCCCTTTGTCATAGCCGAGTGGGCCACTGAGAAGCATCCGATCGGCGCTATCCATCTCCACCCGCAAGGGCATATGGTCGGCTTCGGCTATCTGCTGGGAGTGCGTTACCACAATCGCGGCTATCTCACCGAGACGCTATCGGCCCTCGTCGAATGGGTATTGGCGCAACCTGGTATCTATCGTGCCTTTGCCGTCTGTGACGTGGAAAATACGGCGTCCGCGCGGGTAATGGAAAAGGCGGGCCTACGGCTGGAAGGCAAATTGCACCGCTACATCGTCCATCCGAACATTTCGAGCGAGCCGCGCGACGCCTACGTCTATGCCAAGGTGAAGTGATGGCCGTCCCCTCTCGTAACTACACCGGTCCTTGGCGCAAGACGCCGGGGCGGCTTGTCGGCGTCGGCCTGATCCGGCTCTATCAGCTCACCCTTTCGTCGCTAGTGGGCGGTCACTGCCGGCATCTGCCCACCTGCTCGGAATACGGCTACGAGGCGATCGCCCGCCACGGTCTCCTGCGCGGCGGCTGGTTGGCCGCAAAACGGGTGTCGCGCTGTGGGCCTTGGGGCACGAGCGGCATCGACAACGTGCCGGACTGAAATGCCGGCTGCCGAGCTCCAGTCCGAGACAGGCTCCGGCTTATAGTCAGCCTCCTTGCTTGAGCGTGGTGGTCAATCCGCCTATATCGCGCCCGGACGATTCTGTCCCCATTCACACCACCCGCGCTCGTAGGCGGGACTGGACAACAGGAGATCGAACGAATGGCCGAAGCCGTTTCCCTTTCCTTTCCCGATGGCTCCTCGCGCGAATACGCCGCCTCGCAGAGCGGCCGCGAGGTCGCCGAGTCGATTGCCAAGTCGCTGGCCAAGAAGGCCGTGGCCTATGCGCTCGACGGAGAAATCCGCGATCTGGCCGATCCCGTCGCCGGCTCCGGCACCATCGAGATCATCACCCGCGAAGATCCCCGCGCCCTCGACCTCATCCGTCACGACGCCGCGCATGTGATGGCCGAGGCCGTGCAGGAACTGTGGCCGGGCACCCAGGTGACCATCGGCCCGGTGATCGAGAACGGCTTCTACTACGACTTCGCCAAGAACGAGCCGTTCACCCCGGACGATCTGCCGGTGATCGAGAAGAAGATGGCCGAGATCATCCGCCGCAACGCGCCCTTCACCAAGGACGTCTGGCCGCGAGACAGGGCCCGCCAAGTGTTCGCTGACAAGGGCGAGGCCTTCAAGGTCGAGCTCGTCGACGCCATTCCCGAGGATCAGGACGTCAAGATCTATTCGCAGGGCGAATGGTTCGATCTCTGCCGCGGCCCGCACATGGCCTCGACCGGCCAGATCGGCGAGGCCTTCAAGCTGATGAAAGTGGCGGGCGCCTATTGGCGCGGCGACGCCAACAATCCGATGCTGACCCGCATCTACGGCACCGCCTGGGCGACCAGGGAGCAGCTCCAGGCCTACCTGACCATGCTGGAGGAGGCCGAGAAGCGCGACCATCGCCGCCTCGGCCGCGAGATGGACCTGTTCCATTTCCAGGAGGAGGGGCCGGGCGTCGTGTTCTGGCACGCCAAGGGCTGGAAGATGTTCCAGAACCTCATCGCCTATATGCGCCGGCGTATCGAGAACGACTACGACGAGGTCAACGCGCCGCAGATTCTCGACAAGTCGCTTTGGGAGACCTCCGGCCACTGGGGCTGGTACCAGGAGAACATGTTCGCGGTAAAATCCGCCTACGCCTTCACTCACGAGGACGAGGAGGAAGCCGATCACCGGATCTTCGCGCTGAAGCCGATGAACTGTCCGGGCCACGTGCAGATCTTCAAGCATGGGTTGAAGTCCTACCGCGATCTCCCTATCCGGCTTGCGGAATTCGGTAACGTCCACCGCTACGAACCGTCCGGCGCGTTGCACGGTCTGATGCGCGTGCGCGGCTTCACCCAGGACGACGCGCACATCTTCTGCACCGAGGACCAGCTCGAGGCGGAGATCCTCAAGATCAACGACCTGATGATGTCGGTCTACAAGGATTTCGGCTTCGAGGAAGTGCTGGTGAAGCTCGCCACCCGGCCGGAGAAGCGTGTCGGCACCGACGAGATGTGGGACCACGCCGAGGACATCCTGAAGCGCGCGTTGAACCGGATGGCCGCCGAAGACAGCCGCATCAAGACCGGCATCAACGAGGGCGAGGGCACCTTCTACGGACCCAAGTTCGAATACACGCTGAAAGACGCGATCGGCCGCGAATGGCAGTGCGGCACCACGCAGGTCGACTTCAACCTGCCGGAGCGGTTCGGCGCCTTCTACATCGACAAGGATTCGGAAAAGAAGCAGCCGGTGATGATCCATCGCGCCATCGTCGGCTCGCTGGAACGCTTCCTCGGCATTCTCATCGAGAGCCATGCCGGGCATTTCCCGCTGTGGTTCGCGCCGGTCCAGGCTGTGGTGGCGACGATCACCTCGGAGGCCGACGACTATGCGACGCACGTGGTCGAGACCCTGAAGGCGGCCGGGCTGCGCGTCGAGGCCGACCTGCGCAACGAGAAGATCAACTACAAGGTCCGTGAGCACTCGCTCGCCAAGGTGCCGGTGATCCTCGTCTGCGGCAAGCGCGAGGCCGAGGAGAAAGCGGTCAACGTGCGTCGGCTGGGCTCGCGCGATCAGGCGTCGATGCCGCTCGTCCAGGCGATCGCCCTGCTGACGGACGAAGCGACGCCGCCCGATGTCCGGCGTCAGCGCGAAGCCGCAACAGCAGCCTAGCGCCCTGAAGGCATTGTAGCGATCGGGTCACGCCGGCGTCCCTCTTTGGAACGACGGCGACAATGCTCTTGGGTTTTCTCCCGTTTTGACCGAAGCTTAACCAAAGACGCCGATCTGTAAGGCGTCTTTGGTTTTTCCGGCGAAACGAGAGAGCTTCGATGATCCGTCCTTTTCGGCCGCTCACGCCTGCCGCCATGGTTGTCCTGTGCGGTGCCCTATCGCCGGCGCAGGCGGCCGACGCGCTTCCTGCCTCGGCCACCAGCCCTGACGATTTCGCTATCACGCTGGAACTCGGCTTGGGCGCCAAGCTCTCTCCGGCCTATGTCGGCTCCGACGAGTACGAGTTCAGCCCCTGGCCGGTGATCAGCCTCGAATATCTCTACATTCCCGGGGTGGTGGAGATCGGCGGCCCCGACAGCCACAGCGGCGGTCTCTCCTTCGGTCCGTCCTTCGCCTATCAGGGTGAGCGCGATTCGAGCGACAACCGCGATCTTCGCGGGCTCGCCGATGTCGATCCCACTTACGAAGCCGGCATGAAGGTCGGCTATGAGTGGAGCCATGCCGAAGTCTTCGGCGCGGTCCGCTATGCCTTCGGCGGTGCCGACGGCTTCGTTGGCGATCTCGGCGCCAATGCCATCGTCTGGCCGACGAACGATTTCCAGCTCAAGGCGGGGCCTCGGGCAAGCTTTGCCTCGGCTGATTATATGGAAGCCTATTTCGGCGTGAGCCCCGCCGAGTCGGCGGCTGGCGGAGGACGCCTCGACGCCTACGATCCCGACGGCGGCTTCAAGTCGGTGGGTGTCGGCGTCGAGACCCGCTACGAGTTTCGGCCGGACTGGTTCCTGAACTCGGAAGCGTCCTACGAACGGCTGGTCGGCGACGCTGCGGATTCGCCGCTGGTCGATGTCGGCAGCGCCGATCAGTTCAGCGTCGGCCTCAGCCTGTCGCGGCGGTTCACGATCGGCTTCTGAGCATGATGCCGAAAAGTTGCAGGCTTTTCGGGCAGACATCCTGCGACAAGACAAGACGATCGAGCGACATGGCGATTCGATCTGGACGCATGTCGCTCTGGAGCGATCAGTCGCCGGACCCTTCGTCCGATCCGGCGGCGGCGAGAAGATCGCTGGTCAACACCTCCACCTCGGCGTTCTTGCCCGACTCGACTTCGAATTCGCGCTGGTAGAGCCGGTCTTTGTTCTTGGCGACGACGACATAATCGCCCTCGGCGAGAACCATCGTGGCGAACGCCCCGACGCTTTCCCGGATCACGTCGCCGGACATGGACGACACCGACCAAGCGGTATCGGCCAAGGCCTCGCCGCCTGCGTCGCGAACCAGCTTGAAGGTCAGTTGAGCGGCGTGATGCTGGATCGTCGCGGTGGTGAGCTTGCCCGGCTCGACCCGGATATCGGCGCGGATCACCGCGTTGTCGGAGCCGTATTTGGAGACGATCTGATAGGTCCCGGCGTTGAGCCTGATGGTTCGTCCGGGCTCCACGTCCGCGACAATCAACTGCCGGTCGCGTTCGTTCTCGGCGCTGCTGTAGATGTCGAAGCTGAGCAGATTGTCGGCGATCGGCTCGTCGTTGCCCAGCGAGGCGTTGAGCTTCAGACCGCCCGCGTCGAAGACCACGACCTCACGCGTTTGCAGGCCCGTGAAGTTGACCCGCTTCGTCACGCCGGCGCGGCCATAGGCGGCATACAGGATGTAGGAGCCCGGCGGTATATCGAAGGAGGACGAACCGCCCGTGGCCGACGCGATGAGCGGCAGCCTGCCGTCACCGCCCGGGATCGGCGAAAACAGCCGCCAGACCACGCCGTCGGGAATCGTGTCGCCGTCTTCGGTGAGCCGTGCCTCGAAGGCGATGGTACGTGGGGCGTGGTTGCGCAGCGTCGGCACCTGTTGCGGGGCGTAGGCCGGCAGATTGGGCAGGTCGAGGTCCGGGACATAGGGCTGCATCGGCGCCTCGGGCAATGCGATCGGGTCGAACTGGCGTAGCGCCCCGGTCGGTGCGGCGCCCACCGACCCGGCGTCCGGCACCAGGTCGCCGGGAATCGCGGATGGCGATGCATAGGCCCGGTTGCCGCCCGGTTTGTCGTCCTGAAAACTGCGCAGCCCGCGCTCGATGAAGGATGGCGTCGGAATGTTCTGCGCCAGGACCGGCTGGGTGAGGACGAGCCCGATCAACGCGGCCATCGACACCCCTGAACTCAGCTTGCGCACAGAACAGAACCCCCTCGCACCATGCTCGAACCTCTTTCATCGCAATTGATGGACGAATTCAAGGCACCGCCGCCGCGCGTCTTTGATTCCGGGCTTGGGGCGAGTAGGTGTTCTGTTCAGGAGGCGATGCGGCCTCTACGAAGTCCGAAAGAAGGGAATCATCCGTTGAGCGAGATCTTGCAAACGCTGGGCACCCGCCGGTCGGTGCCGCTGCCGCTGATGAGCGCCCCGGGGCCGGATGCCGCCGAGCTCGAACAGATCCTGACGATCGCCTCGCGCGTGCCCGATCACGGCAAGCTCGCGCCCTGGCGCTTCATCGTCTATCGCGGCGAAGCCGCCGCGGCGATCGGCGAGGCCCTGCTTGCGATCGTCGAGGGCAGGGACGGTGACGCGATCACCGAGACGCGGCGCCATGCCGAGCGGACGCGCTTCACACGGGCGCCGGTCGTCGTCGGCGTCATTTCCACCGCCAAGCCGCACGTCAAGATTCCCGAATGGGAGCAGCAGTTGTCCGGCGCTGCGGCGGCCATGAACCTGACGACCGCTGCCAACGCGCTCGGCTACGGCACCAACTGGCTGACCGAATGGGTCGCCTATGACGACGAGGCCAAGGCCGTGCTGGGCATCGCGCCGGACGAAAAGGTCATCGGCTTCATCCACATCGGCACGCGGGCGGAGGTGATCGAGGACCGGCCGCGTCCGGCTCTCGCCGATATCGTGACCGAGGCCAAGGCCACCGGGCTGCGCTGATGTTCTACGAGACGGCGGACAATCGTCACGGGCTGCCGCACGATCCCTTCAAGGCGCTGGTCGCGCCGCGGCCGATCGGCTGGATTTCCACGCGGTCGACGGCCGGCGCGGTCAACCTCGCGCCGTACAGCTACTTCAACGCCGTCTCCGACCGGCCGAAGCTGGTGATGGTCTCGTCGGCGGGCATGAAGGATACGGTGAGTTTCGCCATCGAGAGCGGCGAGTTCGTCGCCAATCTGGCGACCTCCGACCTCGCCGAGGCAATGAACCGCTCCTCTGCGCCCGCGGCGCGAGGAGAGAGCGAATTCATCGTCGCCGGGCTCACCGAGGCGCCGTGCAAGCTGGTGGCGGCACCGCGCGTTGCCGAAAGCCCGGCGGCGCTCGAATGCAAGGTTACCGAGTGGTTTCGGCCCAAGGGGTTGGATGGTGCGCCGTCGGATAACGTCATGCTGCTCGGCCAAGTGGTCGGCATCCATATCGACGAGCGCATCCTCAAGGACGGTCGCATCGACTTGAGCCTGGCACGACCGCTGTCGCGCCTCGGCTATCTCGACTATGCCGCCGTCGCCGAGGTGTTCGCCATGCCGCGGCCGAAGCTGCCGGACGCCAGCGACCTCTAGCCTGTCTACGAAATCCTGACCGAGCGCCGCCGAGCGTTCGCCGTAAGGAGGTGACGTGACCGATCTTGGGCTTTGTTGGCGGATCGAGGAAGCGTGCTGGAACGGACGGCCGTCACCGGTTGAAGCCTATTTCGACGGATGGCTGATCCGGGCCTCGGGCGGCCCCGTCCGAAGAACGAATTCGGTCAACGCGACCCGTCAGGCGACCAAGGATTTCGCCTCCGTCATCACCGAAGCGGAGCGCGTCTACGACGGGCTCGGTCGCCCGACGATCTTCAAAGTTCCGTCCTTTGCCAACGATATCGACGATGCGCTCGCATCGCGCGGCTACGCTGTTCTGGCCGAAAGCAAGGTTCTGCTCGCTCCTCTGCAACGAACCATGACGGAGCCGGAGGACATCGAAATCGACACCGGACCACCGGGCGACGAATGGATCGAAGCTTGGTCCGTGATGGAGGGGCCGGCATCGGCGATCGCCGTCGAAGCCTTCCGGCGCTCCGTCGACAGCATCGTGCTCCCGACCGCCTTTGCCTGCGTACGGGTTGATGATCGCATCGTATCCGTCGCTTACGGCGTGGTGCATCGCGGTCTGATCGTTCTGGAAGCGGTGGCGACTCATCCCGATTTTCGCGGCCGGAGCTATGCGTCTCGGACGGTGTCGGGCCTCCTGGCATGGGGCAACAGGCAAGGAGCCTATGACGCCTGTCTGGCCGTGATGGCCGACAACCCGCCAGCCCTTGCGCTTTATCGCTCTCTCGGCTTCAGCCGAGAGGCCTATACATACTATTACCGCCGCCGAGAGCCGTCTGCCATCCGCTCTCAGTCCGTCGAGCCGCTCGACGGCGTTGACACGCCCTGACGTGGGCCTTAATGGGCAGCCCATGACAAAGGCCGCTTTCCTCGCCGGGATGTATTACGCGCCGCTTGAATAGCGGCGGGATGCTTTGTCGTCTTTCAACCGCTGCGAAGCCAGCGGTTGATTTCCGGCGGGACGGCTCTGGCTCCGTGGCATCTCTCGGAGTTTTTCAGAGATGGCCTCTTCTTCCCGACAGGCTCAAAAACCGACGCTCGGCTTCGTCGGCTTCGGCGCGTTTGCCCGGCTCGCCGCCGGGCATCTGCACGAGCACTTTTCCCTGTGTGCGCACGACCCGGCATTCGACGGCGTGGCGGTCGATCCTTCGGGCGTGGTCTTCACCGATCTGGCGACCGTCGCGCGCTGCCCCGTCGTCGTCCTTGCCGTGCCGGTCGGCCGGTTCGCCGAGGCTGCCGAAGCGATCGCCCCGCATATCGAGGCCGGAACGCTGGTTCTCGATGTGGGCTCGGTCAAGGTCGGTCCGGCGCGGGTCATGCTGGAGCTTCTGCCCGACCATGTCGATATCGTCGCGACGCACCCGCTGTTCGGCCCGCAGAGCGCGCGGGCGGGCATCGCAGGTCTCAAGATCGCCGTGTGTCCGCTGCGTGGTTCGGCCGGCGGGCGCGTGGCGGCCTTCCTGCGCCGTTTCCTCAGGCTCGACGTGATCGTCACCACGCCGGAGCGGCACGACCGCGACGCAGCAATGGCGCAAGGGCTGACGCATCTCATCGCCAAGGTGCTGGTCCAGATGGAGCCGTTGCCCACCCGCGTCACCACGCGCAGTTTCGATCTCCTGGTCCAGGCGGTCGAAATGGTCCGCCACGACGCGCCCGAGGTCTTCGATGCGATCGAGCGGCTGAACCCCTACGCCGAAGATGTGCGTCGCCGGTTTTTCGCGCTGGCGTCCGATCTGGCGCTCGCGCTCGATGATCGGCCGAACCAGCCGCGCGGGCTGATCGAGGTGGCCGATCCGTCCGAAGGCCGGCCCGGCGGCGAACTCAGCCACGGGTTCGCCGTGTCCTGAGCAATCGTTACCAAGCATGGTGAACGATTCCTAAACTTTTCCTCCGCAGACTGGGGCTCCTCGCCGAGTTTGAGTCTGCGAAAGTTCGCTCATGATCGTTCAACGTTTTCACGACTGGTGCCAAAGCGCGAGCTGCGCCGAGCGGTGCTATGGCGTTGCGGCCCTGGCGGCCGCGTGGGCCGAAGGACGCATTCCGCCGGACGAGCGCAATCACCTCGAAGCCGCCTTTTCGCTGATCCTGGATGATCCGTCGCCCAAGGTCCGGCACGTGCTCGCCGAAGCCGTGGCCGGGTCGCGAGCGGCGCCCCGGATTGTGGTGCGGGCGCTGTGCGACGATGTCGACGAGGTGGCTTGCGTCGTGGCCGCGCGTTCGCCTCTTCTGAGCGACGCCGACCTCGTCGATCTGGCCGCTGCCGGCTCGACCCGTCTTCAGGAAACGATTGCGGGCAGGGCGTTCCTGCCGCCCCGTGTCGCTGCGGCCCTGGCCGAGGTCGGCTGCCGGACCGCCTGTTTGACGCTGCTCGCCAATCGCGAGGCGGCGATCGCGCCGATCACCTTCCGCCGTCTGGCCGAACGCTTCGGCGAGGACGGCGGCATCCGTGCGGCCCTGATCGACCGCGACGACCTGCCGGTCTGGGTGCGCCAGTCCCTGGTCCGTCAGTTGGCGACAGCGCTTTCGACCATGCCGCTGGCGCGCAATCTGCTGGGAAGCGAACGCACCGGCGCGGTGACACAGGCTGCCTGCGAACGTGCCACGGTACAGCTGGCCGAGTCGGCTTCCGGCGCCGACATTCCGGCCCTCGTCGAACATCTGAGGCTGTCGGGCGAGCTATCGGCGGCCTTCCTCATCCGGGCGGTCTGCCGCGGCAATGTCGACCTCTTCGCCGCTGCCCTGACGTCGCTGAGCGGACGCTCGGAACGCCGCGTGCGCGCCATCGTCGTCGATGGCAGACGTGCCGCCTTCACCAGCCTGCTGGTCGGGTGCGGGCTGCCGGCGGACCTCGCGCCGCTGTTGCGCAGCGCCGTGCAGATCTGGAAGAAGACCGTCGTCTCGCGGACGCTCGGAACGTCCGACGCGGTGCCCTTGGAGGTGATGCGGCAGATCGAGGAGGCCTTCGCCGCCAGCGCCGAAAGCAGTTCGGAGGAATTGGCCTCGCTGCTGCGCCGGCTGACGCGCGAGGCCGCCGACGATGCGGTTCGCTTCCGGGCGCGCCGCCTGCTGGCGGCCTGAGCCGAAAAGCGTTCCGGCTAGTAGCGGAACTGCTCGGCCAGGATGCGTTCCTCCCAGGAATGCTCCGGGTCGAACAGGATGAGGCTGGTGACGTCGCTCGTCTCGCGTACGATGACCGACGAGATCTTGCGCACCTCGGCGTGGTCGGCAAAGGCCGTGACCGGTCGCTTCTTGGCCTCCAGCACCGTGATCTGTACCTCTTGATGGTTCGGCAGCAGCGCGCCGCGCCAGCGCCGCGGCCGGAACGGGCAGACCGGCGTGAGCGCCAGGAGCGGCGCGTCGATCGGGATGATCGGGCCCTGTGCCGAGAGGTTGTAGGCGGTGGAGCCGATCGGGGTTGCGACCATCACGCCGTCGCAGACGAGTTCCTCCAGCCGGGTATGTCCGTCGATGTCGATCTGCAGGCGCGCTGCCTGGTAGGACTGGCGCAGCAGCGAGACTTCGTTGATGGCAAGCGACTTGTGCTCGACGCCCTGATCGTCGATGGCGATCATCTCCAGCGGGTGAATGGCCGTCTCCACCGCGACCGCAAGACGTTCCTTCAGACCCATCTCGCGGAACTCGTTCATCATGAAGCCGACCGTGCCCTTGTTCATGCCGTAGATGGGCTTGCCGCTTCCCATGAACCGATGAAGCACCTGCAGCATGAAACCGTCGCCGCCCAGCGCCACGACCACGTCGGCCTCTTCCGGCCGGTCGTTGCCGTAAAGCGCCGCCAACTGCTTGGCGGCGGTCCTCGCCTCCGGCGCGCGGCTGGCGAGAAAGGAAACGGAGGGGAGTCGGCTATGCATGGCGGATCCGCTGTTGTCGCCTGTTCTCGGCTAGCATGACGGGCCCGGTGGCGAAAGCGTCTCGTCGCCACGGGGCCGTCCGGGGCAGGATGTAGGCAGGCCGTATGACGATCGGCAAGGGGCCTCGCGCGGAACCGGATTTCATGCTAACGCCCGTCTCGGGCCGGCGTAGCACAGCGGTAGTGCAGCGGTTTTGTAAACCGAAGGTCGGGAGTTCGATCCTCTCCGCCGGCACCATTTTGGCTCATGCCCGGTCCCGTTTGTCTCGCCCAGCGCTGGGCAATTGAGCGCAGCGCCGCGCTGAGGTTCCGGGTCCATTGCCTGGAACCCGATTTGCCGACTTGCCGAGGCCGCTTGTCGGCATAACTGTTAGCCCTGCTCCCCGCTCGGGGATTCCAGCCGCCGATTTCCAGCAAGCCGCCACGTGTCGAGCGCTGAAACGCGGCGAGGCCGACGATCATGTCGGCGAGGCGAAGAAGGGGAACGGATGCTGCGGTCGATGTCTCGGTGCGCTGTCGGCAAAACTGCTGCCGGACAATTTGCGCCTGGGCCTGACTGCACCGCCTCCGCGCCCCCATCATGGCTTCGCGTCGCCCGGACATCAGGCCGCGCCGCTCTCGTCTTGATTGGAACCCTGGTGCTGTTGCCAGCAAGCGCTGCGCGGGCGGCGGCGTTCGATCTGCCGATGGCCTATCTCGAAAGCTTCGGGCCGAAAGGGCAGGCGACGACACCGCTGCTCTGGGGCCTGATCGTGCTTTCGGTGATCGTCGTTCTGGTGATCAGCGGGCTGGTGCTCTTCGGCATTTGGCGTCGCCGCAGCTTCGACGATCGTCTCGTCGGCCACACCCTGCCGGTGTCGCGCCCATCCGGGTCTCTGGGGTGGATCTATTTCGGCCTGGCGCTGACGACCGTCATTCTCGCCGGCTTCGCGGTGTGGACGGTCGACGTGATGGCCGAGATCGACGAGCCGCACGGCGATCCGCGCTTCACCATCGAGGTGTCCGCCGAGCAATGGTGGTGGGCGGCGCGCTATGTCGACGCAGACGACCCGTCGCGCAGCTTCACCACGGCAAACGAATTTCACATTCCCGTCGGCGAGCCGGTGCGCATTCTCCTGCAGTCGCCCGACGTCATCCACTCGTTCTGGGTGCCGGCGCTTTCGGGCAAGACGGACGTCATCCCCGGGCAGGTCAACGAGACCTGGATCCAGGCCGACAAGGCCGGCGTCTATCGCGGCCAATGCACCGAATATTGCGGGGCGCAGCACACGAACATGGCCTTGCGGATGTTCGCGGACACGCCGCAGGATTTCGACCGCTGGTGGGCCGATCAGGCTGCGCCGGCCGAAGAGCCCGAGGCGGGAACGGCGGCCGTCGACGGGCAGCGTCTGTTCGTTCAGCGCTGCGGCGCGTGCCACACCGTGCGCGGCACGGCGGCGAAGGGTGAGACGGCGCCGGATCTCACCCATCTCGCCAGCCGCACCACTATCGCGGCCGGCATGTTGTCGAACACGCCCGGCCATCTGGCCGGCTGGATCGCCAATCCGCAGGTGCTCAAGCCCGGCAACAAGATGCCGGCGGTCGAGTTGTCGGCGGACGAGCTCGACGCGATCCAGCGCTATCTTTCGACGCTCGACTGAGGAGTGGACGTGGCCACCACACGCTACAGCAGGATCCCCCGGGTGGATGTCGCAACGCCGGCGCTGGAGGAGAAGCTCAAGGCCATGTGGGAGACCAAGCCGGGTCTCTTCGGCTTCATCGGCTCGGTCGATCACAAGGAAATCGGCATCCGCTACATCTTCACCGCCTTCGCCTTCCTGATCGCGGGCGGCATCGAGGCGCTGATCCTTCGCGTGCAGCTTGCCCGTCCGGAGCAGAGCCTGCTGACGCCCGAACAGTACAATCAGCTTTTCTCGATGCACGGGCTGACGATGGTCTTCCTCTATGCGCTGCCGGTGCTGTCGGGCTTTTCGAACTACCTGTTTCCGCTGCTGTTCGGCAGCCGCGACATGGCCTTTCCGCGGCTCAACGCATTGTCCTACTGGGTCTATCTGGCGGCCGGCCTGTTCATGTATGCGAGCTTCCTGGTCGGTGCGGCGCCCAACGACGGCTGGTTCAACTATCCGCCCTATGCCCTGAAGGAGTTCAATCCCGGTCCCAACATGGATTTCTATGCGCTGGGGATGATCTTCCTCGGCGTGTCGACCTCCGTGGGCGCCGCCAATTTCGTCGTCACCTTCCTGCGCTGCCGAGCGCCGGGCATGTCGCTCAACCGCATCCCGATCATGGTCTGGGGCACGATGACCATCTCGGTCGGCGTGCTCCTGTCGGTGCCGGCGGTGAGCCTCGCCTTCTTCCTTCTGTGGATGGATCGCCAGTTCGGCACCCACTTCTTCGAGACGACCGGAGGCGGGGAGCCGCTTCTATGGCAGCATCTGTTCTGGATCTTCGCCCATCCCTGGGTCTACATCATCGTGCTGCCGGCCATGGGAATGGTCTCCGATGGCCTGCCGGTGTTCTGCCGGCGCCCGCTCGTCGGCTATTCGCTGGTCATCCTGGGAACGATCAGCACCATGGTGCTCGGCTTCGGCGTCTGGGTGCACCACATGTTCGCGACCGGCATTCCGTTTCTGTCGCTGTCGTTCTTTTCGGGCGCCTCGCTGATCATCACCATTCCGAGCGCCATCGCAGTCTTCTGCTGGGTGGCGACGATCCTCACCGGACGGATCGTGATGACGACGGCGTTTCTCTATTTCGCGGCCTTCATTTCGATGTTCGTCGTCGGCGGCGTCTCGGGTGTGATGACGGCCTCGGTGCCGGCCGATCTGCAGCTCACCGACACCTATTTCGTGGTCGCCCATCTCCACTACGTGCTGATCGGCATCAACATGTTCGGCGTGCTCGGCGCGCTGCACTTCTGGTTTCCGAAAATGACCGGGCGGCTGATGAGCGAACGGCTCGGGCGCTGGGCGTTCTGGACTATCTTCCTGGGCTTCAACGTCGCCTTTCTGCCGATGCACCTGACCGGCCTTTTCGGCATGCCGCGGCGCATCTACACCTACCCGGCCAATGTCGGCTGGGGCACGTTGAACATGATCACCTCGGTCGGCTCCTTCATGCTGGCGTTCGGCGTGCTTCTGTTCCTGGTCAATCTGTTCGTCAGCCGTCGGCGCGGCGCCGTTGCGGGGCCCAACCCATGGGACGCGCCGACGCTGGAGTGGGCGATTCCCTCGCCGCCGCCGGCCTACAATTTCACCGTCATCCCGGTGATCGCCAGCCGCCATCCGCTCTGGGAGGACCGCCTGGACGAGGGCACCGGCCGCAGTTCCCTGAAACGCGGTCTGATCCTGGATCACGGCAAGGAAACCATCCTGACGACGGCCCTCGACGCCGAACCCGATCTGATCGTCAAGATGCCGGACGACGATCCGTGGCCGTTCCTGCTGACGGTGGCCATGGCCGTCGGTTTTGCGGCGGCGCTCCTGCATTGGTGGTGGATCGTCGGGGCGGCGGTCCTCGGACTGATGGCGAGCCTGGTCGCCTGGCTCTGGCCGCGCGCCGATCTCGGCCAGACCGCGGGAGCGGCCCATGAGTGAAACGGCGATCGAGGACCGAAACAGGACGCTGGAGATCGGCCGGCTTCCTGTCGGCAGCATCGGCAAGCGCTCCGCCGGCTGGTGGGGAATGATGACGCTGATCGCCACCGAAGCGGCGCTCTTTGGCTATCTCCTGTTCAGCTACTACTATCTCGCCTCGCACCGGGGGGCGGAATGGGTGCCGGAACTGCCGTCCTTCAAGCTGTCAGGGCCCGATACGGTTATCCTGATCCTGTCGAGCGTCGCCGTCTGGTTCGGCGAGCGCGGGGCAAAGAAGAACGCACGGACGCAGCTCGTCGCCGGTCTCGCAGGCGGTGTCGTTCTCGGCGTCGTCTTCGTCGGCATCCAGATGAAGGAGTGGATGGACAAGAGCTATACGCCCGCCACCCATTCCTACGGCTCGACCTATTTCACCATCACCGGCTTCCATATGGCGCATGTGGTTGCAGGACTGCTGGTGCTGGTCGTGCTGACGGTGTGGTCGGCGCTCGGCTATTTCGATCGCGAGCGGATGGCGCCGATCACTATCGGCGCCATCTACTGGCACTTCGTCGACGTCGTATGGCTGGCGATTTTCTTCACCATCTACGTTTCGCCCTACCTGATGAAATGATGACGGACGCCAACCGACGCTTTTCCATCGGCCATCCGGCGCCCGATCGGCTCCGGGTCAGCCACTGGCTGCTCGGCATGGGCCTTCTGGGCGGTCCACTCGCCTGGCTCGTCGAGATCTGCGCGACGACGGCGTTGTCGGGCCTGGCCTGCTCGGCGGGCGATGGGCCGGTTACGCCGATGCTCGACATGGCCGACGGCATCTACGGGGCCTTGATCGCGGTGAACGTCGCAGCCCTGATATTGACCGTTCTCGCCTTCGGCGCGTCCTACCGGGCCTTTCGGGCAACCGCGCACCGCGAGAACGACAGCCCGGAAGACGTGACGGAATCGGGCGAGGGGAGGACGCGTCTGCTTGCCGTCTGGGGCATCGGACTGAGCATCCTCTTCTTCGTTGCCACCGCGGTCAACACGATCTCCGCGTTCTGGTTCGGTCTATGCGGATGACGGTGAAATCGATCCTGGTCTGGGCGGGACTGGCTTTGATCCTGGCGCTCGGCGGTTGCGAGGATGGCGGCACGCCGTCGAAGGTGGAATTGATCGGAGACAGCGAGATCGGGGCGCGGCGCATCGACGACGCAGGCTGCGGGTCGTGCCACATCATTCCCGGCATCCGCGATGCCAAGGGGCTCGTCGGCCCGCCGCTCGACCACATGGCGCGGCGCGCCTATATTGCGGGCCTCCTGCGCAACACGCCGGGAAATATGGTAAGCTGGCTACGAAGTCCGCAGGCGATCGTGCCCGGCAACGCCATGCCCGACATGGGCTTAAGCGAGCAGGAAGCGCGCGATATCGCGGCCTATCTCGCGACGTTGCAGTAGGGCTGGCCCGCTCGATCCGAGACCATGCGCCGATTGTGCCCCCTGGGCGACCGGTTGATCCAGGCAATATACCCTTGCGGAATTGAACCTTCGGCTGCTTGTTTCCTGCAGCCTACTCATAAGGAATTTTATGAGCTCCAAGTCTTCGGCGAGCCGCCGGTTTATCGGCTCGGGTCAGCGCTCTGTCCTGCAGGAAGGGCGTCCGTTTCCTCTCGGGGCCACATGGGACGGCCTCGGCGTCAACTTCGCCATCTTTTCCGCCAATGCCACCAAGGTCGAACTCTGCATCTTCGACTTCGACGGCAAGCGCGAGCTCGAACGCATCGAACTGCCCGAATACACCGACGAGATCTGGCACGGCTATCTGCCGGAGGCGCGGCCGGGCATGGTCTACGGCTATCGCGTCTACGGCCCTTACGAGCCGGATGCCGGCCATCGCTTCAATCCCAACAAGCTTTTGCTCGACCCTTACGCCAAGCAACTCGTCGGCAACCTGAAATGGGGTCCGGAGCTGTTCGGCTACCGGATCGGCCACAAGGACAAGGACCTGTCCTATGACGAGCGCGACAGCGCGCGGCTGATGCCGAAATGCCGGGTCATCGATCCGGCCTTCACCTGGGGCTCGGAGCGCAAGCCGATGACCTCCTGGGAACGCTCGATCGTCTACGAGATGCACGTGAAGGGCTACACAAAGCTCAATCCGCACATCCCGGAAAAGGAGCGTGGCACGTTTGCCGGTCTCGCCCACGCGCGGGTCGCCAACTATCTGCGCGCGCTCGGCGTCACGGCGGTCGAACTGCTGCCGATCCATGCCTTCGTCGACGACAGCTATCTCGTCGAAAAGGGGCTCGCCAACTATTGGGGTTACAATTCGATCGCCTTCTTCGCGCCGGCGCCGCGCTATCTCCAACTGCCGCTGGTGAGCGAGTTCAAGGAGATGGTGAACCAGTTCCACAATGCCGGCATCGAGGTGATCCTCGACGTGGTCTACAACCACACCGCCGAAGGCAACGAACTGGGGCCGACGCTGTCCCTGAAGGGCATCGACAACGCCAGCTACTATCGTCTGCTGCCCGACCAGCCGCGCTACTATATCAACGACACCGGCACCGGAAACACGGTCAACCTGTCGAACTCCCGCGTCCTCCAGATGGTGGCCGACAGCCTGCGCTATTGGGCACAGGAGATGCGGGTCGACGGGTTCCGCTTCGATCTGGCGACCATCCTGGCGCGCGAGCCCTACGGCTTCGACGAGAACGGCAGCTTCCTCGACGCCTGCCGCCAGGACCCGGTGCTGAACAGCCACAAGCTCATCGCCGAGCCGTGGGACGTCGGTCCCGGCGGCTACCAGGTCGGCCAGTTTCCGCCGGGCTGGGCGGAGTGGAACGACAAGTTCCGCGACACAGTGCGCGCTTATTGGAAGGGCGACGAGGGCATGCTGCCGGAGTTCGCCAAGCGCATCTCCGGCTCCGGCGACCTGTTCAACAAGCGCGGCCGCAAGCCGTGGGCGAGCGTCAACTTCATCACCGCCCACGACGGCTTCAACCTCAACGATCTCGTCTCCTACAACGACAAGCACAACGAGGCGAACGGCGAGGACAATCGCGACGGCCACTCCAACAACCACTCCTGGAATCACGGCACCGAGGGGCCGAGCGACGACGAGGAAATCATCGAGCTGCGCGAGCGCCAGAAGCGCAACCTGATGGCGACGCTGCTGCTCTCCCAGGGAACACCGATGATTCTCGCCGGCGACGAATTCGGCCACACCCAGCAGGGCAACAACAACGCCTACGCCCAGGACAACGAGATCGCTTGGCTCAACTGGGACGGAATCACCGCGAACGGGCGCAAGCTGCTGGAATTCTCGCGCAAGGTCATCGCGGTCCGGCGCGCCTATCCGATCCTGCAGCGCAACCGGTTCCTGATCGGCGAGTACAACGAGGAGCTCGACGTCAAGGACGTGACATGGTTGCTGCCGACGGGCGACGAGATGTCGGACGAGCATTGGCACGACGGCAATGCCCGCTGCTTCGGCATGCTGCTCGATGGCCGGGCCCAGCCGACCGGCATCAAGAAGCGCGGCATGGACGCCACGCTCCTGATCATCACCAACGCCTATCACGACGTGGTGGAATTTACGCTGCCGGAGGTGCCCGAGGGCCGCAAATGGGTCAGCCTCATCGATACCAATCAGCCGGACATGACGAATACGCCGAGCTATGACTTCGGCCACGTCTATGGCGTGACCGGCCGATCGCTGCTGATGTTCGTACTGAGCCAAGAGGACCGGCAGCCACGCAACCTGCGCGAGGCCATCGGCCGGATTCTCGACATCAGCGAGCGTCCGGTCGGTCCCGGCTACGACTGAGCGAGAGCTGCGGACGCCGCGCCCGAAAGTGCGGCGTCCGCTGATGCGGTCTTGGCCGACACCGGGCGCAGGAAGACGCGCGTGATCTCCGGCCGGGCCGCTTGCAGCTTCGCCGTCAAGTCATGCGCGGCGGCTTCGATCTCCGGGCTGGTCATGGCATCGTCGAAGTCGATGGAGACAGCGACGAGAATGTCGCTCGGCCCCAGATGCATGGTCAGCAGGTCCTGGACATGCACGACACGCGGATCCTCCGCCAGGACCGTCCGCACCTCGTGGATGACCTCGCGCGACGCGCTTTCGCCGGTGATCAGGCTGAGCGTCTCCCTTGCCAGGAAGCCCGCCGTGAGGATCAGCACGCAACCGATGCCGATCGAAGCGGCGCCGTCGTAGATCGGCGCGTCCAGCCAATAGGCGAGCGTAAGGCCGGCAAGGGCGATGCCGAGCCCGATGAGGGCCGCGGCGTCCTCGCACAGCACCGCGAAGACGCTCGGGTCCTTGCTGCGCTGAACCGCCGTGAACGGCGACAGATCGGGATGGCTGGTGCGCAGCTCCTTCCAGGCCACCCGGAAGGTCAGCGCTTCGATGACGATGCTCGCACCGAGCACGACGAAGTTTATCCAGATGTCGTGCAGCGGTTCGGGATCGGACAGCTTGTGCACCCCTTCGTAGATGGACAGAGCGCCGCCGAGCGCGAAGATCATCAGCGCCACGACGAACGCCCAGAAATAGATCTCGATGCCATGGCCGAAGGGATGGCGCTCGGTGGCCGGTCGGGCCGCCCGCCGGAGCCCGAACAGGAGCAACGCCTGGTTCACCGTGTCGACGAGGGAGTGAATCGATTCGCTGAGCATCGCGCTCGATCCGGTCCACAGCGCCGCGCCGAACTTGGTCGCCGCGATCGCCAGATTGCCGACGAGCGCGGCATAGATGACCTTTTTGGAGCCGTGAGCCGACATGAACGCGTCCTTCGATGCTGCGGGCAGGGCGGTTCCTGCCGGGGCAGGAAACGATAGGCTCAAAACCGCCCCGGTCTATCCCTGTTCCCGCCACCGATTGCGGCGGGACGCCGAGAGGCGAGCGATTCTGGCCACTATAGTGGGTGCTGGTGGCTCCGGCCCTCGATGACCGAGTGCCGAACAAGCGAAAGGCCGCCTCCGATTTCGCGGAAGCGGCCTTCGGGCAGCCGGCGGGCGTCGGCCGTCGTTCAGCCGGGTGTGGCGGTGACGGCAGCGGTCTTGGGAGGTTTCGCTATGCTGTTGAAGGCTCAGGCAGCCAGGCGCCGGCGGGTATGAAGATGGACGCGGCGCGCGGTTTGCAGCGTGATCGCGCCCGTTGCCTCGAGTTGCGAGAAGGTGCGCGACACGGTCTCGATGGTCAGTCCGAGGTAGTCCGCGATATCTTGACGCGACATCGGCAGGTCGACGATCTCGTCGCAATCCAGCCTCTCGGCCATTTCGGCGAGGAAGGTCTCGATCCGCTCGGACGCGCATTTGCGGCCGAGAAGCAGCATCTGGCTCTGGGCCCGTTTGAGGTCGCTCGCCGTCACCGCCCAAAGCTCGTTGGCAAGCGCCGCATCGTGGCGGGCCGCGGCGACCAGCACGCCGCGCTTGATGGCGCGCACGGTGCAGCGTCCCAGGCTTTCGGCGCAGAAGGAATGCGTTTCGCCAGGCTCGAAGCCGAAGACGTCTCCCGGCAGGTGGAAGGCGCCGATCTGGCGGCGGCCGTCGCTGAGGAGCTTGCAGCTCCGGACCACGCCCGACACAACCTGGTAGACGTAGTCGGCGGGGTCTTCCTCCGCATAGATTTCAGCGTTGGCGCCGTAGCTCATGCGCACGCCGCTGGTTGCAAAGGCTTCGGCCAGCGAGTTATCGGTTTCGCTGTCGACCGGCTGAAACGGCAGGATGTCACGGCGGTTCGCGAAGTGGACAGCGTCGAGCATGGATCACGTTTCCTTGCTAAGCTTCGATGGCCAAGTGATACCGGGCCGTCAGGCTTGCGAAAATTCCGGTTTTGTCCCTAAGGGGTTTTACGTAGTCGGCTACCAGCGTCGATCCGCGGGTCCGGGTCGGCTTATCCCCTGTCCGGCCCTGTATCGGAATGCTTCGTAATGTCGCTGCTTCCCCCATCCGCCACGAAACCGTGTCGAGCGCCGGCCGATCTGGGCTCGACGGCCCGCTGGTTGCCGTTCGTCGCCGCGGTCGTCGCCGTGCTGGTCACGGCGGTGCTGCGTTATCTGATGTCGGGGGTGTTCGGCGAAAGCGGCGATTTCATCGCCTTCATTCCGGCGGTGCTGCTGGCGACCGGCCTCGGCGGATTATGGCCGGCCCTGGTGGCCACGCTCCTGGGGCTTCTGTGCGGCATCGTGCTGGCCCCGGTCTCTGTGTTTCGCGATCCGTCCGTCATGGCGACGGCGCTCACCTTCGTCTTTTGCGGGGTCGTCGCGGCCGTGCTCGGCGAGTGGCTGCTGCAGGCCCGCCGGGCCACCGACGCCGGCAATGCGGTGCTGCGCGCTCGCGAGGCCCACCTTGTCTCGATCCTGGAGACCGTGCCCGACGCCATGGTGGTGATCGACGAGCAGGGCGTCATGCAGTCGGTCAGCTCGGCCGCCGAACGACTGTTCGGCTACGATGCCGCGGAACTGCTCGGCCGCAACGTCAAGATGCTGATGCCGAGCCCCTACAGCGAGGCGCATGACGGTCACCTCATGCGCTACCTGCGCACCGGCGAGCGTCGCATCATCGGGATTGGACGGGTGGTCGTCGGTGCCCGCAAGGACGGCTCCACCTTTCCGCTGGAACTCGCCGTCGGCGAGATGAATTCCAGCGGCCAGCGGTTCTTCACCGGCTTCATGCGGGACCTGACGGAGCACCAGCAGGCCGAGGCGCGCCTGCAGGAACTGCAGTCGGAGCTGGTCCACATCTCGCGGCTTACCGCCATGGGAGAAATGGCCTCCGCGTTGGCGCACGAGCTGAACCAGCCGCTGTCGGCGATCGCCAACTACCTCAAAGGCTCCCAGCGCCTTCTCGAGAAAGGCGATCTGGCGGCAAACGGCGATCGCTTGAAGACGGCGCTGTCGCTGGCCGGCGAACAGGCGATGCGCGCCGGCGAGATCATCCGCCGCCTTCGCGATTTCGTGTCGCGCGGCGAGACCGAGAAGAAGGTCGAAAGCGTCACCAAGCTGTTGGAGGAGTCGAGCGCCCTGGCGCTCGTCGGGGCCAAGGAGCGTGGCATCCGGGTCAATTTCGAGATCAGCCCGGAGTCCGATCTGGTTCTGGCCAACCGCGTGCAGGTGCAGCAGGTGCTCCTCAACCTGATCCGCAACGCGATCGACGCCATGGAAGATAGCGAACGGCGTGAACTCATGATATCCGCTGAGCCGACCGAGGGGCATTCGGTGCTCGTCTCGGTGTCGGACACCGGCCCAGGGATCGCCCGCCACGTGGCCGAACAGCTCTTCCAGCCGTTCGTCACCAGCAAGAAGAACGGAATGGGGGTCGGCCTGTCGATCTGCCGCACGATCATCGAGGCGCATGGCGGCCAGATCTGGCCCGAGGCGCGGCCTGGCGGCGGCACGATCTTCCGGTTCACCATTCCTGCCGTGCGAAGCGAGGAAATCGAGCATGCCCTCTGAACCGACCGTCTACGTCATCGACGACGATCAGGGCGTTCGCCATTCCTTGTCCTTTCTCCTCGAAACGTCGGACTTCAACGTTCGGGCGTTCGATTCGGCTGTGTCGTTCCTGTCGGAGCTGTCGGAGATCGGTCCGGGCTGCGTCATCACCGATATCCGGATGCCGGGCATGACCGGCCTGGAGCTGCTCCAGCATCTGAAGGACAGCCAGCCGGGCATTCCCGTCATCGTCATCACCGGCCATGGCGACGTGCCGCTGGCCGTCGAGGCGATGAAGGGCGGTGCGCTCGATTTTCTGGAAAAGCCGTTCGACGAGGACCAGTTGTTGCGAGCGGTCCGCTCGGCGCTCGAACAGAGCGACGCCGAACGCCAGCGCGACGAGGAGCGCCGCGAGGTCGAGGGCCGCATGCAGTCGCTGACCTCGCGCGAATGGCAGGTTCTGAAGGGGCTGGTCGCCGGCCATGCCAACAAGCGGATCGCCTTCGATCTCGAAATCAGCCCGCGTACCGTCGAAATCTATCGTGCGAACGTGATGACCAAGATGAATGCGTCGAGCCTGTCCGATCTGGTCCGCATGTCGCTTCTGGCCGATCTGCCGATCAACGACGCCGGCGAGTTCAGGCAACCTTAGGTAGTTTCTTCCTTCGGCCCTCCTATTGCGACAGATCAAAGCGAATTGGACCGGACCAGGGTTTGAAATGGCCAGAAGGCAACGTTTGCTTGGCCAGACAAACCGCGATATCGACATGACGACATTCGAGGGGCCGAGCCGGCCAGTTGTTTTGGTGATCGATGATGACGGTGCAGTCCGTCGGTCACTGCAATTCTCGCTAGAGTTGGAAGGTTTCGAGACCTGCGCCTTCGCCGACGCGGCGGACTTCTTTCGGCAGCCGGACGTCTCGCCCATGGCCTGCCTGGTGGTCGACTACATCCTGCCGGGGCTGGATGGCCTGCAACTCATCGAAGAACTCCGCGAGCGCGGATCGCATTCCCCGGCGATTCTCATCACCAGCCAGCCGAAACCGGCGGTGACGGCCAAGGCGGCCACGTTGGGGGTGACGATCGTCGAGAAACCGCTGCTCGGCAATACGCTGGTCGAGGAGATCAAGCGCTCGCTGGCCGGGGTCGCGGCCAAGTCGGCGACGCAATTGCCATAGCGCTGCAGCCGGCAGGTCCACCGCAAGCGTTCCACGATGGAACCGACGGCAAGCGCCTCGTCACTGCTGCCGCTCCCAACGAAATAGACCCTGGTCGGCCAAGTCGTCGAATGCCGGGGATGGCGCTTTTAAGACGAGGCGCACTATCGCGGCGCGACTAGACCGCGATCGAGTGGCGTCCCTTGCCGGCCCTGAGATAGGTGTCGAAGGCCGCTGCGACCGTGCGCACGAAGGGCCGATCGGATTCGCGCAGCCGCAGAACGCCGCCCTCGAACTCCACCAGATCGCGCAGTTCGCCGGTGGCCAGCGCCGCCATCTCGTATTTCAGGAAATCGGCCGACAGCCCGAATCGCTTGTCCAGTTCGGCCGTGGAAAGCTCGAAACTGCACATCAGGCGCTCGATCACGAAGGCCCGCATCGTGTCCTCGTCGGAGCGCACCACCCCCTTGGCGATCGGCAGCCGGCCCTCGTCGACGGCACGTCCCCATTCCCCGATCGCCACGATGTTCTGCACGTAGCCGCTGGGGCACGAACCGATGGCCGAGGGGCCGAGCCCGACCAGCGCGGCGGTGGCGTCGGTCGTATAGCCCTGGAAATTGCGATGCAGGCGCTGTTCGCGCGCCGCGACGGCCAGGCTGTCCTCGGGCAGGGCGAAATGGTCGAGGCCGATGCGTTCGTAGCCGGCGGCCACGAGGCGCTTGGCGGCGGCCGCGGCATCCTCGAAGCGCGAGACGGGACCCGGCAGCGCGGCCTCGTCGATCAATTGCATATGCTTCTTCATCCACGGCACGTGGGCGTAGCCGAAGATGGCGATCCGGTCGGGCCGCAGGGTAACGACGCCGTCCACCGTTGCGAGCAGGCGATCCTGGGTCTGATGCGGCAGGCCATAGACGAGATCGCAATTGATCGAGGATACGCCCCGGCTGCGCAGACCCTCGACGGTGTCGCGCGTGACCTCGTAGCTCTGCTGCCGGTTGATGGCGTCCTGGACGATCTCGCTGAAGTCCTGGACGCCGATCGACGCACGGCCGATGCCGGCATCGGCCAGAGCATCGAGCTTGTCCTCCGTCAGATCGCGCGGGTCGATCTCCACCGCGAGTTCGGCATCCGGCGCAAACGCGAAAGCTTGGCGAAGATGCGCGGACAAGGCCCGCGTGTCGTCCGGCAACAGCATGGTTGGCGAGCCGCCGCCCCAGTGAATGTTGGACACCTCGACACCAGCCGGGATCAAGGCCGAGATCAGATCGATCTCGCGATAAAGCTGTTCCAGATAGCTGGCGACCGGTTCGTAGCGCAGCGTGTGCTTGGTGTGGCAGCCGCAGAACCAGCACAGCTGGTCGCAATAGGGCACATGCACATAGAGCCCGATGCGCATGCCGGGCTCGAGGGCGGCGAGCCACTGCCGATAGGTCACGCCCGTCACGCCGTCATGAAAATGCGGCGCCGTGGGATAGCTCGTGTAGCGCGGAACCGGCTTCGAGTAGCTTAGAATCTTTTCAGCTTGCATGGCGGTACCGAAACATCGATCGCGAGGTGTCGTCCTTGATTTGGCGCAAGCAGTTTGCGCGGCTCAGGCGCGTTCGCTTCCCGTCCGTTGCAGGAAGCGCCGCGCGGCATAGAGCGCGATCGCGGCGGCATTGGAGACGTTGAGCGAGCGGATGGCTCCGGGCATTTCCAGCCGCACCAGGCTGTCCACGGTCTGGCGGGTCTTGGCGCGCAGGCCCTTGCCCTCGGAGCCCAGGACCAGGGCGATGCGCGGCTTGGCCAAGGCCGTCTCCAGGTCGCCGTCGCCGTCCGAATCGAGGCCGATCGTCTGGTAGCCGAGGCGGGCAAGCTCGCCCAGCGCATCGGCGAGATTGACCACCTGGATGTAGGGAACGAGTTCCAGCGCGCCCGAGGCGGCCTTGGCCAGAACGCCCGATTCCTGCGGAGAGTGGCGGGTCGTGGTGATTACTGCGCCGGCGCCGAGCGCCGTGGCGGATCGCAGAATCGCGCCGACATTGTGCGGGTCGGTGACCTGGTCGAGCAGGATGAGGAGATCGGCTTTGCCCAGTTCGGCCAGTGGGCGGGCAGGCAGCGGATCGGCCTCGAGCATGATCCCCTGATGCACCGCATCGCTGCCGAGCAGCTTGTCGAGCGCGCGCGGCTCGGCGATCTCGACCGGGCAGGGCAGCGATGCCTCGTCCATCTCCAGCCGGTTCATGGCGTTGCGGGTGGCGACCAAACGATGGCAGCGCCGCTCCGGGTTGCCGAGGGCAGCGACCACCGTGTGCAGCCCGTAGAGGCGGACCTGGTCGTCCGGCACAGGCTCTGCCGCCACCGCGCGCCGATTGCCGCGTGCCGGCCGATCCGATCCGCGCTTGGCGTCGCGATGGGCGCGGCGCAGCTTGGCATAGTGCCGGTCCTTGGGCGTGCCGGCTCGCTCGTCTTGGGTCATGGCCGCTTCCTATACCGCGGCGGCCTGCCGCACAACGAGCGCGATGGCCTGCGTTTCGCATGTTGACAGAGGTGGCGGCGGTCTGCATAACGCCGCCCCAAGGCCACGGCGCGCTTGCTTGTCGAGCGGGCCCAAGTCTTCTCGATGCCGGGTGTTCTCGTGCTTCGAAGGCAGATCGGAGGGGTGTCCGAGTGGTTAAAGGAGACGGACTGTAAATCCGTTGGCTACGCCTACGCTGGTTCGAATCCAGCCCCCTCCACCACCTGTCGCGAAGCGACGCGGGTATAGCTCAATGGTAGAGCAGCAGCCTTCCAAGCTGAATATGCGGGTTCGATTCCCGCTACCCGCTCCAAAATCCTGATTGCGGTTGCGATCCTTCGCCGTCTCCATCGCGTCGCGGCCGCTCGCAAGGCTTGAATCCTTGGATAAAGATCAGTAATCCGTGCCGATCTTCGGCAGGCGGGCGAGAGGTCTCCTGTCGCCAGATTGTCAACAACGGGACAGGCAATGGCCAAGAGCAAATTTGAGCGTACGAAGCCGCATTGCAACATTGGGACGATTGGTCACGTTGACCATGGGAAGACGTCTCTGACGGCGGCGATCACGAAGTATTTTGGCGAGTACCGGGCGTACG